>JAGCTF010000234.1 GCA_017963755.1 Clostridia bacterium
CTCCCGCCACTTCATAATCATACAATAATTTGTCCGTGTAACAGCTCTTTTTGCAACTGATAAATGCCAATTGGAATTTATTACTGTTTATTTCTATTTCTGTTTTTAAAGAATCAGGGCCGTTGCTCCCAGCATCCTCTATTTCGCTTTCAATTATTTCACAGGCATACGTGCGAGTTGTACATCCAACGTGCGAGAAAAAAATAATAGCGCTGAGCAATATTAAAACATAATGTCTTATAGCTTTAAACATAATTAATTACTCCTTATTGATTTATCACAAGTATTAAGTAGGGATTATATAATTATGAATATAGTTATGAACATGGAATAAGGCTTAAATCTGATGTTCCTGTATCCGGCAAATAAAAACATAAGACCAGCGACGATTACAATCACAGTTCGTATTATCAAATGAACATAACAAAATAGTGAGGAAGGGTTATCTTGGCGCCGATCGTACCGTTTCTGCCGCCAATCAACTTGTATGCATAGGAAGGAGAAAAATCTTCTATATAACTGTTAAGAGAAGGGGTTGGGTTGTTTCCGGCTTTCACTTCAACCGGAATTACTTCTCCGTCCTTCTCAATAAGAAACTCAATTTCGTGCTCGCTGTCCGGCTTGTAATAGTATAACGTGTATCCGCGTTTAATAAGGCATTCGGAGATAATGTTTTCGTAAATGCCTCCGCGCGCATTGCCTCTTATCGTATCATTGAGGATAGCAAGTTTCGTCTCATAACCGTACATACAGCAGAGCAGCCCGGTATCGTTTATATAGAGTTTGAACTGATCTTCCTTAGCATTTGCCATAAGAGGCAGATACGGTTCGCGAATATTATAGCATGTGTTGACGATTTCCGAATCTTTCAACCACTGTACGCTGCCGCCGTATTTCCTGCGGGTCTGGCCTTTTTCCACTGAAGAGTACTGAAATTTCTTGAGTTCTTTCGCAAGCTGTTTCGGAACGGCGTCGTAGCACATACGAACATACTGTTTTTCTTTTCCCTTGGCGTGTTTGGCAATGTCGTCTCTGTATTCGGCAATAATGTCCCTCTGGATCCTCTCAACCCGGTTGAAATCTTTGTTTACGGCAAAATCCGCAACCACTTCGGGCATCCCGCCAACGACCATGTATTCACGGAAAAGAGATTCGTATTTATTATGGATGCTTTCGGGAACAGTTTCTCCCGCCTCAAAATATGAACGGAGAACAGAAATAGCCGTCTCGTTATATCCGTATGCCCATAAGAATTCCTCAAAATCGAGGGAATACATTGTAATTTGCGATTCGTAACCAACGGGCACGGAATCCGGTACTTCAACTTCTTTGTCATCATCTTCTCCGTATGTAAGACCCATAAGCGATCCGGAAGAGATGACGTCAAAACGCATATCTTCCGCAAGAAACTTGATTGCGGTACGGGCGTTTCCGCATCGCTGTATTTCGTCAAGAAAAATAAGGGTATCTCCCGGAACGAGTCTGAAATCACGAACGCTCGCGGTAATTCTTTTCAGTATCTCTTCTGAAGTCAGATCACCTTCAAAAACATATTTCAGTTCCGGGTTGCGGAAAAAGTCGATGCAGAGAAATGAGCTATACTCTCTTTTGCCGAATTCTTTTACAATAAAGGATTTTCCGACCTGCCGCGCTCCTTTGATGAGGAGGCATTTCCTGATTTTTTCGTTTCGCCTTATGTTTTTCCATTCTATCAGGTCGTCGTAAATTTTGCGTTTTAACATAAAACCGTACCCTCCGTTCTGTCAGCCACAATATTATTCATCAAAATGGGGCTGCCGTCAAGGCATTCATGCATAAAAATGGGGTATTAAAATGTTTATTTACGCAGGTTTTTGGGGTAATACATTGCTCCATAAAACGTAGAGACCGGAATTTAATCGCCGGGCAGCGATTAAATTCCGGTCTTAAGCGGTGCATTATTCAATCTCTGTTGATATTTTAGTTATTCCTTTGTTCTTTTCACCCATTCTGCCCAGCGCGGATCTGCTTTAATTTCGTTTTCAATGTCACTTGTATCCGGGAACGACCACCAGGGCCAATCCTCTGCAAGAGTCAAAGGATCGCGATTTATGTCGCCGCTCTCGATTCTGACGTGTCTCAAAAGCGGAGTGGTATAAAACGCGTTTTTTTCATTCGCAAGAGCCTGAAACGCTTTTGCGTGATCCAGCGCTTTATAAAGTGAAACAAATGCTTCGTCTTTTAACCCGGAACGCCACTGAAGCGATGACAGATACAGATAAAGCTGAACGAGCGTACCGTTAAAACGACCGTAATTGCCGTCTGTAAAGAACGTTTCGGAAAGTTTTATGGCATTTTCGACCGTTTTTAATGCCGTATCATCCTCATAGTTCATTTTGCATAATTGCAGCGTTGCGATCATTTGATTGACCAGCTCGTTGAACAGTTCGATCAGGTACTTTTCCCCGTACTCCGCGCGTTTTATTCCGTTACTTGCAAAACCGAGTGCAGCAGAGCGGCTGAGCTGTAAGATCGGAAAAGTGTTCGCAAGTTCATACGCTTTGTCATACTCTCCAACGCAATCGTATAACAACAACAGTTCATACCTGACATCATAAAGCGTTTCGCCAGACGATGTATTGCTCATACGCTCAAGCAGCTTTATTGCCTCGAGCCAATACTTATTCCTGCGATGCCGTTCGATATCCGGTGTAAAAAAACCGTCCTTGTCCCAAAGGCTGTGATGACCTTCGCGTACGAAGCCTGCATCGCGAAGCACTACGATAAGACGAAGCATGATCCTCTCGTTACCGGGGAACTCGATAAGTCCATCTCGCAAAAGCTCGATGCACTCGTCAATGCCGACGTCTTCGCCCCAATCAACACGGTGAAGTTCCTCTGATCGTTTAATTATAGCGTCAACCTTTCGCTCACGGTCATTTTCGTAACCGAACAGTTCGTCAATCGAAACGCCGAAATAGTTGGCAATTGCAGGGATGATCTCCATATCGGGATAACCGCCGTTCGCCTCCCAGCGCGAGATAGCCTGTGAAGTAACACCTAATGCGTCCGCAAGCATTTCCTGTGTGCGTCCGTCACGATGACGGAGTTCACGTATTTTTTGTCCTAATTCAAGTTGCATATTAGCACCTCCAAGTTTTTTATCACCGGTGTGACTTAATTATATCGCAAAATTGCAATAAAACAATTATCAATCCGTTGTTAAAAAATCAAGTATTCATTGATATATGCCGAAATTAAAAAGGCTTTTACGATTTTGGGAGCAGAGCCCTTCTATTGCATTCGCCGCACGGTTTAGATTAAAATATAGGCACCGGAGAACAGGTTTGGATAAAGCGGAAGGCGGCGAGAAAATGCCCGGAAAAAACTTCAGAAAATATTGCGAACTGAAAGCGAGAATTGCCCCGTTCGAACTAAAAACGGACGCGGAAACGGTAAAAACGGTGTCGATCATAAACGTGCTGCTAGAAAGAACTCTGAACGTTGACGCAGGCGCATCTACGGAGGGAAGATTCGGCATGTCCCCGGGGCAGACGCTGGAAAACTATATAGGAAGAGCGGAAAAATATATTGCCGCACTCGAACGCGGAAAATACCCGCTGAAAGGAAAAGCCACCGAACCAGGAAAAGCGCTCGTTGACCACAGCTTCATCGTAAAGGACGGGCGGGTGCATCTGTTCTACAACCGCGATTTTGTGGGGTACGAATGGGACACGATGCCGGTAAACACCGTTGGACACGCCGTAACAGACGACCTCGTAAACTGGACGTGGGAAGCGCCGGTGGTAAGCGTTGACCCGTCAAAATTCGAAAACTATCAGGTCTGGTCTCCGGGAGTCGCCGAAAAAGACGGGCGTTATTATATGTATTATACCGGGGTCAATTACAACGTGGCTCAAGCCATTTGCGTCGCCGTATCCGACGACCTGTACCACTGGGAGCAGCCTGAGGACGGCGCGGTCAATCCCGTGGTGAAGCCCGGGGCGTGGTGCCCGTGGGATGAATCCCGCTGGTCCGATTGCCGCGACCCGATGGTATTCGTTGACAACGACGGCACGGCATATATGTATTACTGCACTTCGAAATATGTTGACGTCCCGGACGGCGCGGTCGAAGGGGAATGGACCGGCCGCGGGAATGAAAACCGTCCCGCGAGAACGGCGGTAGGTATCGCTTCGTCGAATGATATGATCCACTGGCGCGACAGAGGCGCGTACACCTTTGATATCTGCGATATAACCCTTGAATCACCATTCGTGCTCAGGCGCGGAAATAAGTACTACCTGTTTTACACAAATTGCGGCCACGGCACCGCATATGCAGTTTCGGACGATCCGATCAGCGGCTGGAAAAGCCTCGGCATGCTTATGCCGTGGAAAATACCGCCTGAATGTCCTGCCAACGTGCCTTCCTGCGCCGAAGTGTTCGAGTTCAAAGGAGCGTGGTACATTTCAAGCTGCCTGCGCGAACCGGGCTGCGAACAATACCTTGAATTGTTCCGGCTGACCTGGAACGAGGACGGTACCGTGACCGTAGGAGAGAGGATCGAATGAGAGACTCGGACAATATGGATACATACGGAAGAACGAACAAAATACGTGTACGAAGAATATGCAGACTGGCCGCAGTATTGGCCGCGCTGACAGTCTTCCGTCGAAATACGAAACAGACGCGAAAACGCCGGTGCTGAATCAGAAATCTAAGTGAAACGATTTGTAGCAAACTTTTGTGACCGGTTCTGTTAAAATGTGTTTGCCGAAGGAGGGCAGAACATGGCGGACGCGGTAAAAACCATAGCCGATTTAAGAACGGAGAAAGGGTTGACCCAGCAGGAACTTGCGGATCAGCTCGCCGTTTCGCGTTCGCTCGTTTCGCTGTGGGAATCCGGGGCAAGGACTCCGGACCGTGGGAGCAAGATATCGATGGCGGAGATTTTCGGCGTAAGCGAAGGCGAGATCTTTTGCGAAAGCGATATTGACCCTGAGCGTATGGCCGAGATCGAGAAGGTCAATGACGAGATAAAAGAGTTTGTCATTGACAGCAGCGGAGCATCTTCCGGCGGGAAGCTTTCCGGCGAGCAGCCCGGAAACAGCGCGGAGGACATCATTGAAGCTTTTTTATCGAAGCAGAGCAGGCTGAACAGAGATATCTTTATGAGCCGCTACCTCTTTATGAAAGCGTGCAAAGTGATCTCCGCCGAGGCCGGAATAAGCGAAGTGGCCGTGCGTATCAGGCTCTCCCGAATGCGGAAAAAACTGCGCCTTTTCAT
The DNA here is from genome assembly GCA_017963755.1 of Clostridia bacterium. Taxonomy (GTDB): domain Bacteria; phylum Bacillota; class Clostridia; order UBA1212; family UBA1255; genus UBA1255. The sequence continues at coordinate 5,270 of JAGCTF010000234.1, forward strand.
TGCGAAGGAGGGTAATCATGACCGGTGACGAGTTTAAAAACGCTTTGCTGAACGTCTGGGAAAAACAGCAGAAAGATGCGGCTGAAAAAGATACATTGGCGCCTGCGGGCGGAGGCACGAAATCGCGCGGCACACGGAAAAGGTCATCATACGCTCCCGGACTGATCGCGACGGCTGCAACGATCGCAGTGGCACTAATCGCCACATTTATTGTCATCAGCGTGGTGAAGGGCAGGAAAACGCCTGCTGAATTGCCGGTTCAAAACGCCTCCGAAACCCCCGGGGAGACGCCCGTCGAGCCACAGTTCCGGGGCCTTGAAATGCTTGACGACGCACAATACGTCATTCTCAAAAGTGACAGTGCGGCGATTGCGGCGCTCCGGCCTTACCAGCTGAAAAGAACTTACCGCGCCATCGGGTCAATGACCGAGAACGACGATAATTATACGTACACGGAGAAACCGGCGGAAGGATTTATCGACAGCGAGGGCAATATTTACGTTAAGGCTCGAGAAACTATGCGTTCCGGCGGCACTGACAGCGGTGGCGACATATATGCCGTCCGGGTCATTGACGACGAAACCGCCCAGCAGCTGCTTGACACCGACGGTCTGGGCAATATCGGTGAGCGGCAGGCGTACGTTCTGATGCATATGCTCGCCCAATATCCGCGGATGAGATTGATCAACATACGCACCCAGGAGCCGAGCAATTCGTTTCACGCTTCACAAAAGGCTGTTTATTTTACCGACGAACATATCGTCACCTGCTTTATGGAACAGTCGGCGCCGCTGGTATTTTATGATTTTGAAACGCCTTACTGCACCGCTGTAAAAGTTATCGGGTACGCCGGAAACGAGTGGATGGAGAAGCCCTGGCTGCAGTATTCCGCCGATGATTTCGCGGTCTATGCCCGGCGCGTTCTTGAGAAAGTCTCGTTCGACGCCGCAGGTTCGGAGGACAGCAGCGAGGTCTGGGACGAGGCGGATCAGTACCGCTATGCCGAGACTCCGGAAGCGATATACTACTCCGTTACGCTGACTGCCGGAGGTTCGATCCTTTTAAAGCACGGCAAAGAAATGTACACTGCAGCCGCGATCAGCACCTTCGATCGCCCAAAAGCTGAAGACGACCGTACAATAAGTTTCTTCGGCAATGAGTTTACGCTGAAATATATCGAGTCGTTATATATGCCGCTGAACGACGTTTTCGCCGATTCATATTATGTGAAAGAAAAAGGCCGCGACAGCCTGATCCGGATCGATTCGGCAGGGCATGTGATCAGGGCGGAAGGCTTCGAAATACTTCAGCTTGACATCCGTCCGGACGATACCGCGGATCAGGTGTTTGAGGCGCTGACTGCTGCCGCCGGCAGTTATATCGATTTTACGGTGTTTGAGAGAACCTCGTCGTCCAATATCGGCGGAACTGAGCAGAATTTCGGCATTTATGATTTCCTGTTATCCAGGCGGTCGAACGGGATCATCCTTGAAACCATCCAGATATCGGTACGTTCAAGCGGCAGAGTCGATTTTTATTCCGACACAGGAATATATAACCGGAACGCAATGAGTTTGTTCACCGAAGAAGATATGGAGAAAGCGATGGGGACAATAACCGCCAAGATTGCTTCTGCTTTCGAGGGCAGCGGATATACGTTGACCGGCGTCAACCGCGCTCCGGGAGAGGATGTGAAGTATTGCGTTTTCCGCGGCTTGCCTTACCTTTATCTGACGGTCAATTACGGCTATACGGATGACGCTACAGGGAGGTACAGTGAGACTTTTGCGCGGGTTTACCTGAGGCTTACGTAGATGTACGCAGATTTCAGAACGTCTCCGAAACGCAAAAATCAGTCACGGCCTTTTCTGCAAGCTCGCCGTCGTCTCCGATGCGGCACTGCACGACACTGCACAGACATTCAAAACTGAACGAAGACGTGAAAGGTGAATAATAGGCACGCGAAACCATGCATAGATCCCACACGATGCCGTTGCCGCCGTCGGTCAATGC
>JAGCTF010000235.1 GCA_017963755.1 Clostridia bacterium
ACATACAGTTTCATAACTGCTGTTAATTTAAAATCAAAATCAAAGATCAAGCTCGATCCGTTTCCCTGAGGGCTCGTACTTCCTGTATTTTATCCCGGCGCTCGTAAGCATACGCTTCGATGCGACGGTAGAATCAGTATCAGCATATTTATCACTGAGGTAAATGATCTCGGATATACCTTTCTGGATGATCGCTTTTGTGCATTCATTACAGGGGAAAAGCGTGACGTAGACTCTGGCGCCGCGGAGCGACCCGCCGTTATAATTAAGTATCGCATTTAATTCGGCGTGGCAGACGTAAAGGTATTTTGTGTCAAGAGGTTTGCCTTCTCTGGCCCAGGGATATTCGTCATCGGAGCATCCGAACGGCATGCCGTTATAACCGAGGGACAGGATCCGGTTATCGCGATCAACGATGCATGCGCCTACTCCGGTGTTGGGGTCTTTGCTGCGACCGCCCGAAAGCATCGCAATACCCATAAAATATTCATCCCAATTTAGATAGTCTGCTCTTTTCATCGGCATACCTCCGCAAAAATACTATTATAACCCGGTTAAGGACAGCCAAAAGCAACAGCAGGGCCACTGCAGCTTTCAAAGATTTAGTATACCACAAATCAGAGTTAATGTAAAATAGTGCAGATCAAAATTCGGTAAAGAGCTAGTCAGCGGTTCTTGCGCCAGGATTTTTTAGGCTTCGGAAGCGCTTTTTTAGTCGATTTAGTCTCTTTTAATTCTATCTCCGGTATACCGTTGTCATCACGTTTGAGTTTCAGACGCTTTTTAAACAGGCGGGCAATTACTTTTTTGCCTTCTTCGGAGTCGATCTCACCGACTTTCATCTCACCTTGCGCAACCATTGTCATAATACCGATATAAGCCTCTCCGAGTGCCGCCGTGATTGCCGCGGCAACGCTGCCTGATATCATTCCTCCGATCACACTGCCTACGCCCGGAATGAGCTTGAAAATACCTGAAATAACAGTTTTGCCTAAAACTGTTGTCCCGACCGTACCGATCGTTGCAGAGACGACAGCTGTAATGGTCGATTTTTCGACGGGAAGACCGAATACTGCAGTAATACCGGCCAGCATTGCGATCTGTTCCGGCACGAGAAGTGCCGCGTCGGAGAACGGGATAGGAACAGCACCGGTAGCCGCGGCCGTTGCCGCGGACGAAGCTACGACGAGCTGCGCTTTTTTCTGTTTAAGACGGATATTCGCCTTCTGTACAGCCACGAGAGTATTACGTACAGCTTCCGGAATTACGTTGTCCATAACCTCGGTAAGACGGTCAAGTCCGTACGCTTTTGCTGTGTACTCTTCATTGATCTCGAAATTACTTGCCAGCACCGGCACTACCTGAACGATCCCGAGGTTTTCTTTTTCGATCTCGGTCTTCAGGGCAAGAGTGTCAGCTTTAGAATACGATTGTGTCAATACGATAATTACCGGCACTTTGAACTGACCTGTTTCTTCTAAAAAGCGCTGAATGAAAAGCTTTTCCGTTTTTTCGAACCGGTGCGAAGGAGTAGAGACACAGTACCAGATGCAATGAATTGCCTGCCCTACGTCACCTGTGGCAATACCTTCTGTAATGACTTTCGTGACGCCTGCAAGCAGTTTTTCGACGGAATTAACTCCTCCCAGTTCAAGTCCGGGAGTATCATAAATAGCGAGCGGGAAATCCGGCTTTTCGAATTTGCGTATTTCGTCAGTGACTGGCTTTCCGATTCCGACTTCCGCGAGCGGTTCGCTGAACATATTATTTATCAGCGTACTCTTACCTACGCCGGTCTTCCCCATCACCATTACATTTAATTTAACCAATTCGCTTCGGGCTTTCTTTACTGCCTTCATTATCTCGTCCGCCATCTCCTGTACGTTAAAATCCGGTATATTCATCTTTCAGTTCTCCTTTTTAAGGGTAGATGTTCTAACTATCTCCGGTCCCCAGTCGTCATCGTCCGGCTCTTCAAGCGTGCGCGGAAGTTTTTTATATGCAAATGCCGAGGCCGCAGAGATAACTTTCGGGAGCAGAAGAAGCGCTATTGCCGCTGCGACAATGCTCCCCGTTACGTAAATTATCTTTTTCTTTTGCTTTTTGCTTAAGTACATGATCTTAATTCTCCCGCATATATCATTTATGTTGAAAAGTATACAACTATTTAGTCGGAATTTCAATAGAATCGCTAAATATCAGAGCTTCGGTCAATTATATACAATAAAAATCCCTCCCCGGTGAATTCATCACAGAGGGAGGGAAAATAAACTGATCCGCGCGCGGTTTACGTGCTCAGAAATATGCCGGTAAAACCATAGAAGCAACAGCAAAGTAGATCAGCAGTGATACGGCGTCAACGATCGTTGTAATAAACGGGCTGGCCATTACAGCCGGGTCGAATCCGATCTTCTTGGCAAACAGCGGCAGCGTACAGCCGATAAATTTAGCAAGGATGATCGTACATGCCATCGTTATACAAACAATTAAAGCGATCTTCCAGTTAATACTGTCATTACGAAGCAGCAGATGGTCGATCAGCATGACTTTACCGAAAGTCGCAACTGCCATCGACAGTCCGCAAAGTGCAGCGACGCGTATCTCTTTCCAGATGACTCTAAAGATATCTTTAAACTCAATATCGCCAAGTGAAATACCACGGATGATAGTAACCGAAGCCTGGCTTCCGGAGTTACCGCCCGTATCCATCAACATCGGTATAAATGCAGTCAGTACGACGAGCTGTGCAAGTGCGGCTTCAAATCTAGAAAGAATCATTCCGGTAAACGTTGCGGAAACCATCATCAGCATCAGCCACGGTATACGGCTCTTCCAGATATTAAATACCGACGTTTTGAGGTACGGCTTTTCCATCGGCGTAATAGCGTTCATTTTTGCGAAGTCTTCTTCGGCTTCTTCCTGCATAACGTCGATGGCGTCGTCTACCGTTACGATACCTACTAACCTGTGTTCCAGATCAACAACGGGTATCGCGAGCAGGTCATACTTTTCGATAAGTTTTGAAACGTCCTCTTTATCGGCATCAGTCGTCGTAAAGATTACGTTTTCGTCCATAATGTCAGATATTACCGCGTTCTGAGGACTGGTGAGCAGCGTCATGACCGTAACAAGTCCGACAAGTTTTCTGTTTCCGTCAATAACGTAACAGGTGTAGATCGTTTCCTTGTTAAGGCCGGTCTCTCGTATTTTATCAAATGCCTGGTTTACGGTAACGTTTTCGGTAAGGTCAACGAATTCGGTACTCATAATGCTTCCGGCACTGTCTTCCGGATAATGCATTATTTCGTTGATCTTCGCCCTTCTCTCCGGAGTTACGCTCTTAAGTATCCTGCGGACAACGTTAGCGGGCATTTCTTCGATACTATCTACGGTATCGTCAACAAACACGTCGCTCATGACCTGCTCAAGTTCTTCATCAGAGAATGCTCTGATAAGTACTTCCTGCTGGTCGGTCTCCATTTCAACAAACGTGTCTGCTGCAAGTTCTTTTGGCAGTATGCGGAAAATAAGAGGTACTTTTTCGATCGGGACCTCTTCAAGCATCATGGCAATATCTGCCGGTTCCATGCTTCCAAGCAGCTCTTTTAGCTGCTGAAAGTCTTTTTTCTCAATGAGTTCGTACGCGAGTTCTATCTTCTGATCAAGAATATCCTCGGCGTCATTCAATAATTCATTTTCGTCCTGCATAGGCTTTTCCTTTCCTTTTTTCCGGAATACCGGTATTTAAAAAGGGGGCAGACTGTGCATACGGAACCCTTCTGAAAATCAATCGATTTATTTCGATCGGCAAAAAACTAAATAACTAAGCAGAATGCGGATGAAACAAATGAATCAGATATAACAGAGCATAAAGGAACAGCTGAATCAGCGTTACTTCGTCCGGGACCCGCATTACTACTACCTCCGGCGTCCATTTGTTTCACCTCTCAATAAAATTGGATTTACGGATTAACCGCAGTGTGATTATAGTCATTCATCAAGTGTTATGTCAAGGCTTTTTTAATTTCAAATCTTCATCGGAAAAATCGGGGCAATATCCGGAAATTTCCGGAAAAGTTGAGGAATATCCGGAAATAAAAATAAATTTGACGTAATAAAGATATTGCCGTATCGTTGATGGTGCGAGGTGGGTCAATATGGAAAGAATAATTTATTTCATCGTAATTGCCGCAGTACTTGTAACGGCGTCCGTTTTTGACATAAGAAATTATAAAGTAAACAATGCCTTTTCGGTCGTAATTGCCGCTGCCGGAATCATTCTTACCGTTTATGATTACGTAAAGAATCAGAGGATCAGTATTTTGATCCTGGCCTTGGCAGGCGCGATAACCGGATTTATATTTACAGCGATTCCGGCTCTTAAAGGCGGGATCGGCGGTGCTGACGTTAAAATCATTACTGCTCTCGGTTTAGGCTTTGGAGTTTACGGAATTTTATACTTTCTTCTTATTACTTTTTTAAGCGCAGGACTTTTTCAATTAATAAAAGCGATTATTAAAAAGATAAAAACAAGAGAAAAGCTCGACATGAGATCAAAGCTTCCTCTTGTTCCATTCATGCTTGCCGGATTAACGGCAACGATATGGCAGTTTTTTTATAAATGATCCAGTATTGAAGCATTAAGAATAAAAGACTAATACTTCTTACCAAGTACATTGCAAACTGATTTGATGTTTTTCATCAATGAATCAAAAACGTCAGGAGTGATCGACTGTGCGCCGTCGGAAAAAGCGTTGACAGGGTCGTTGTGAACTTCGACCATAACGCCGTCTGCGCCTGCAGCGCAGCATGCCAGGGCAAGCGCCGGAACGATATCGGATCTTCCGGAGGCGTGACTAGGATCTGCAAAAACAGGAAGATGCGTTAATTTCTTCAAAAGCGGGATCGAAGCAATATCGAGTGTGTTCCTGGTAAGATTCTCGAAAGTTCTGACTCCCCTCTCACAAAGAATTACGTTCGTATTACCGCCTGCTAAAATATACTCGGCGCTCATCAGGAATTCTTCGATAGTATTAGCCGAACCGCGTTTTAACAGGATAGGCTTGCGCGTATGTCCGAGTTCTTTCAGAAGTTCGAAATTCTGCATGTTCCTCGCTCCGACCTGTATAATATCAACGTGTTCGAAAAACGGCAGCGCAGTGATATCAACGATCTCAGAAACGATAGGCATACCGGTAAGTTTCTTAGCCTCAAAAAGCAGCTCGATTCCCCTGCTCTTAAGTCCCTGGAAAGCATAAGGAGAAGTGCGCGGCTTAAATGCTCCGCCGCGAAGAATAGCAGCTCCGCTTGCTTTAACGGACTGGGCAATATCACATATCTGCTCGTTTGACTCGACAGAGCACGGACCGGCAATAACGCTGAAATTATTGCCGCCTATCTCAACTCCTCCGACTTTGATTACGGTATCGGAAGGATAATTGTGCCTCGAAGCAAATTTATATGAATCTTCAGTCTTAGTGATTGACGCCACACAATCAAAACGCTTAACAAGTGAAAAATCTATTTTGTCCAGATCGCCTTCGACTTTTATAACTTCGCTCCCGAAAGCATCTGCAGACTCGATAGAAACGTCCCACCTTGATAGCCACTCTTTAAGATCCGATACTGTTTTAGCGTCGGCATCACTCTTTAGCAGTATTATCATCGTTCTCTTTCCTTTTAATACTGAATTTGTTCTCCGTGCCCTTAACGAGCCTTCCAATATTAGCGTGGTGGCGGATAATGACAAGCAGAGCGAGAAAAACGCTCACAAAAAACGTAAAAGAAATAATATTCTGCTTTAAAACAAACAGAAACAGTGCTGTAAATCCAGGGAGCGTTAATGCGGCCAATATCGATCCCAACGATACGTATCTCGAGATCAGAACAACGATAACGAAGACGATAAGGCTTGAAAGCGCAGCTAAAGGAGCGATCATAAGCATAACGGCAAACGCGGTCATAACGCCTTTCCCGCCGCGAAAACCGAAATATACAGGCCAGTTATGTCCTATAACAGCAAACGCGCCGGCAATACAGGACCCCTCGACGTATCCGAATCTGCCGCCGAAGTAATGCAGAAGAATTCCTCCGGCGAGGCACGCGATAATTCCCTTTGCAAGATCGATTATTGTAGTAAACAGTGCACTCTTTACGCCGAAAGTGCGAAGCATATTAGTGGCACCGGCATTACCGCTGCCGTGTGTCCTAACGTCAGATTTATTGAAAGTCCTTGAAACTATAACAGCCGCGTTAATACTTCCGAGCAGATAACCAATTCCTGCAGCAAGGCAGAGCATTACCCATTCCATAACTCAGTCAGCTCCTTCATCTTCTTTGCCCCTGATTTTAAACCTAATCGGCGTTCCTGTAAAGTCAAAATTTTTTCTCATCTGATTTTCGATATAACGCAGGTAAGAAAAATGAAACAGATCGCGTGAATTACACTTGATCACGAACGTCGGAGGGCACGTCGCGATCTGCGTGATATAGAAAATCTTCAGGCGTTTTCCTTTATCTGACGGAGGCTGTACCGTGATCATCGCTTCGGTCAGGCAGTCGTTGAGCAATCCCGTGGAGATCCTGCGCGTAGATGCGTTATAAACGTCTATTATCGTGCTGAAAAGTTTATTTACGCGCGACCCCGTAAGAGCAGAAAGGAACATTACAGGCGAAAACATAATGAAATTGAGTTTGTTGAGCACGTCCAGGCGGTACTTCTCCATCGTGTCCGTATCTTTCTCGATCAGATCCCATTTATTTATTGCAATAATAATGCCTTTCCCCTGCTCAAGAGCGTATCCGGCAATTTTAGTGTCCTGCTCAGTAACACCGTCGACAGCATCGATCATTAAAATAACGACCTGCGAGCGGTCAACAGCTCCCAGACTTCTTACTGTACTGTACTTCTCGATATTGTCCGAGATCCTGCCCCGTTTTCTCAGTCCGGCGGTGTCAATAAAGCAGAACTCCTGCCCGTCTATCTCCGTATAAGTATCGATCGCGTCGCGCGTTGTCCCCGGTACGTCCGAAACGATTACACGGTCACTGCCCATTATTTTATTGATAAGCGAAGATTTTCCCGCGTTCGGTTTTCCTACGACAGCAACGCTGATAACGTTCTCGGATCCTGCTTCATCCGGAAGTTCAGGCATGAGTTCGAACATAGCGTCGAGTACTTCGCCGATCCCGAGACCGTGCGCCGAAGAAATAGGATAAAGTTCTCCAAGACCGAGGTTATAGAATTCATATGCTTCAGCAGGAATATCTCCAACTTTATCACATTTGTTAACGGCAACGATCACGGGCTTTCCGGTCTTGCGGAGAAGTGTGGCAATTTCTTCGTCTCCGGCGGTCATTCCGGCAAGCAGATCGACCATAAATAGTATTACGTCGGAAAGTTCCGCCGCTGCTTCTGCCTGTCTTCTCATTTGTATGGTGATAGGATCTTCCGAACCGACTTCAAGGCCTCCGGTATCAATTAGCGTGAAAAATTTTCCGCGCCACTCTACTTTTTCATAGATCCTGTCTCGCGTAACGCCGGGAGTATCTTCAACGATGGATATCCTTTTCCCCGTTACAAAGTTGAAAAAAGACGATTTGCCTACGTTGGGTCTTCCTATGATCGCAACTACCGGTAATTTATTCATCAGATACCTCCAGAAAGTATATTTATAGTCTCATTTTAATCCGAGCAGAGCTTTAACGAAAGCGTCACCGCTGTCAGGTACTGCCGTTATCTTAACGCCAAGCCGCTTTTCAGCTTCAGTCAGATCGATATTGTCCAAAAATACGGTCTCACCGTTTCTTAACATATTATTTGTGATCAGAAGTTCGCTTGAGCGCAGTTTTCCGCTTAACTGGGAAGTAAGATCTCCGCCGGTAATAAGCCCCGCAACAGTGATCGTGTGCCCGAAAAAATCGTTGTCAATGCAATGAACGCTGACTGTAAGCCCCGCAAAAGCCGCTTCGGTATATTTGCATAAATTTTTAATAAATTCAAAAGCAGCTACTCCGGTAGCGACGTCTACATTGCGGCAATAATCTTTTCCTGTCTTTTTTAAAAGGCGCTTCTTATTAGCCTGAATATATTCGCATACCTGAAAATCAAGCAGCCTCAGCATGCCTACGCCGTTTTCCAGTTGCGGAAACTCGTCGTAAAACGAGTAATCCGGAATATCTCTTCCGGCATAAATAAAAAACTCGTCGGAAGGATAAACAAATCCGGTGCCGTTCTTTTCAAGAGCAAGTTTTCTGAACTTTTCGGCTGTATCGATAACAGCCTCAGCCTCTTCTTTAGTCGGAAGCCTGAGCTTCGTAAGACCTTCGCGGTATTTGGTCAGCCCTACCGGAACGATCGATACACTGGCTACACAGTCACTGAACGAAAGCAGATCTGAAAGAGTGCGTTCAAGCTCTTTTCCGTCATTATAACCCGGACACAATACTATCTGAGCGTTTACTGTAATGCAGCCTTTTCTCAGGACGTCGATCTTCTTAAGAACGTCCCCCGCACCTTTATGTTTAAGCATGCTGCAGCGCAGTTCGGGATTAGTGGTGTGAACTGAAACGTTTATCGGAGAGAGCCGGTATTTTACGAGACGGTCAAGTTCCGCGTATCCGATATTTGTAAGCGTAACATAGTTACCTGTTAAAAAAGAAAGGCGCGTATCGTCGTCTTTGAAATAAAGAGTCTCCCGCATTCCGGGCGGCATCTGGTCAATAAAGCAGAAGATACAATTATTTGCGCAGCCTCTGTCAGCGTCGATCATTGGCTCTGCAAAGGCGATCCCGGGGTCTTCATCCGCATCTTTTTCTATGTCAACGATATACGGCTCTCCTTCGGTGTCAATAAGTTCAAGAGATATATTCTCATCTGTGGTATAGTACCTGTAATCGAATATATCTCTTATTTTATGGCCGTTTACTTTAATTAAACAGTCACCCGGCAATATGCCGCCTTCGTAAGCGGCACTGCCGGGTTCCACGTAACTTATTAACCCTTTTTTCATAGCTCCGGAAGTCAGTATTATTCCTCGCTCATAGCTACGACTTCGCGTCCCTTATAATAGCCGCAGTTTCCGCATACGGTATGAGGAAGCTTGAACTCGTGGCAGTGAGGACATCTTACTATATTAGGAGTCTCAAGTTTCCAGTTTGCTCTTCTGGAGCGCGTCCTGGCTTTTGACCATCTTCTCTTAGGACAAATCATTTGTAACACCTCCCGTTGCGCGAAAGCGCACCTTGTCTTAACGCAGACCTGAATATTATACAGATAATATTGCGCCGTGTCAACAATTATTTTTTACCGGTTACGAGTTCCTGCGTTTCTCTTGCGATAGCGAGTTCTTCGTTGGTAGGAATAACGTAAACTTTACATCTCGAACCCGGAACGGAAAGGTCAAGGATCTCGCCTTTCGCCTTTCTGTTGTTCTTCTCAAGGTCGATCTTGATGCCGAAGAATTCCATATCTTCGCAGGCGTCTTTCCTGACGTTGATATCGTTCTCGCCTATTCCGCCGGTGAAAACGAGGCAGTCAATGCCGCCCATTGCCGCTGCATACGCGCCGATGTATTTTTTGATCTGGTAATCGTAAACGTCGCTGGCGATCGTAGAAAGATAGTTGTGCGGATCGTCAGGATCGGCAACGGCAAGTTCGAGGTCGCGCTTGTCCGAAGAGAATCCTTTGGTCATGCCGAGGAAGCCGCACTGCTTGTTAAGATAATTGCTGAGTTCATTGCCCGAAAGACCGGTTATCCTGCTGATCTCGCAAACTACGCTCGGGTCAAGGTCGCCCGTACGTGTTCCCATCGTTACGCCGCCGAGAGGAGTAAGGCCCATCGAAGTATCGATGCAGACGCCGTTTTTAACAGCGGAGATAGAAGAACCGTTGCCGAGGTGGCAGGTTACGATCTTAAGATCTTTACGGCCCATGAGTTCGGAAGCGATCCCGGCAACGTATTTATGCGACGTTCCGTGAGCGCCGTAGCGGCGGATATGATACTTTTCATAATATTCGTACGGAATTCCGAACATATATGCTTTAGGAGGCATGGTCTGATGGAACGTGGTATCGAATACGACAACGTTCGGAACAGATCCGAAGATCCGTTCTGCGCAGCGCAGGCCCTGTACGTGAGCGGGATTATGCACCGGGGCAAGCGGAGAAATTTCGTCGATCTTATTGATGACTGCTTCGTCAACGAGTTCGGAATGTTTGAAAAATTCTGCGCCCTGGACTATCCTGTGTCCGATAGCGTCGATCTCGCTCTTGTCTTCGATAACTTTGGATTCGCCTGAAGTCATCATCTCGACAAGTTTATTAAACGCTTCGGTATGAGTGGGAAATTCAACCTCTTCCTTGAACTTCTTGTCACCCGTCTTATAAGTGATGCTGGACGAAGCGGGATTGCCGATACGATCGCAGATACCGGAGCATATGACAGATTCGTCGGTCATATCGATAAGCTGGTACTTAAGTGAGCTTGAGCCGCAGTTTATAACAAGGATCTTCATTATATGCTACCTCCGCATCATGCCTGTGCCTGTACGGCAGTGATCGCGATAACGCCAACTATATCTTCTGCGCTGCAGCCTCTGGAAAGGTCGTTTACGGGACGCGCTACACCCTGAAGGATAGGTCCGTAAGCTTCTGCCTTAGCAAGGCGCTGAACGAGTTTATAGCAGATATTTCCGCTGTTAAGATCAGGAAATACGAGAACGTTTGCTTTGCCTGCAACGGGGCTTCCGGGGGCTTTAGAAGCGCCTACAGAAGGAATGATGGAAGCATCTGCCTGAAGTTCACCGTCAAGGAGCAGCTCGGGCGCTTTCTCTTTAGCGATCTTGGTTGCGTTGACAACTTTCTCGGTAAGTTCGCTGTGAGCGCTTCCGTAAGTGGAGTAAGAAAGCATTGACACTACGGGTTCGCCGCCGACAAGCTGTTTGAAGGAGTTGGATGCTTCGATCGCTATATCTGCCAGACCGTTCGCGTCAGGGTTTTCTACAAGGCCGCAGTCAGAGAAAACAAATATTCCTTCGCTGCCGTATTTGCAGTCGGGTACGCACATTACGAAGAATGAAGATACCATCGACGTTCCGGGTTTGGTTTTAAGTATCTGCAGAGCCGGACGGACGGTATTAGCGGTAGAATGGCAGGCGCCGGAAACCATACCGTCAGCTTCGCCCATTTTAACCATCATGGTAGCGAAGTAAACGTAATCCTGCATCGTTTCTCTGGCTTTTTCGATCGTCATTCCCTTATTTTTGCGAAGTTCGTAAAACGCTTCGGCATATTTCTCGGTATTCTCATACGTTGCCGGGTCAACGATCCTGCATTTGCTTATATCGAGTCCGCCTGCGAGTTCGGCAACTTTTTCGGCGTTGCCGATAATAATAAGGTTAGCTATTCCCTGCTCCTGAGCCATAGCCGCAGCTTTAATCGTGCGGATATCTTCGCTTTCGGGAAGGACGATAGTTTTGATGTCAGATTTTGCTCTCTCTGAGATAGTTTTTAAAAAATCCATTTTGACCAATTCCTTTCTTATATCTTTACTATGTGTGTATCAGAAGTTAAGCGATTTGAGGAAATCGCGGCGAAGTGTCGCATATTCCTGCATTGCAATGATACCAGTTGTATTACTCTCCGGATCAGATTTTCCGATGGCGACAAGATACTGATCGTACGAGTAGAATCCCGTCGTGTCGCTTTTTACGCTCTCGCCGATCAATTTGTCCAGCGTTTCGATTTTGGCGTCAATTCCGTCAAGGTATTCCCGTACGGCAGTTACGTAACCTTCGTATTTAGTTACGTATTCGTCAACGTCAAGGAGTTTTGAAACGAGCGGACGTTCGTACATCGAAGTTCTGTAGACCGGCTCGTAAGGAGAAATATCCACCGTAACGCCGTTGTCCTTACCAGCTGCACCGAAAGCGCTGTTAACGTTCCACGGGAATATGTAGAACTTGCCTTCGTGAACTGCGAGATAATAATTGTCAGGGTTCTTAGAAAGGTAGCTCTTGTAGATCCCGAGGCCGGTGCAGACCGCGATATAACGAAGTGCGCTGTCAACGTCGAGTATACTTTCTATGTCGCCTTTTCCGCCTTCGGGCATTTCATTAAGGATCTGGATCAACTGTTGAAGATCAGTCTTAGTCTCGTCGTCGCCGTTCTTCTGATCAAGCAGGGCAAGAGAAGCCGTACTGAGCAGATCGGCGCCTTCAGCCGCCTTGTAAAGATTTACACCGTCATTGTCACCGAAAACGCGCTTTAAGAATGCGTCGTCAACGGCTTCGACAGCTAAATAAAGGCCCTGGGAAGTTCCGTTTATGGAAAGATTCGCGTAAGAGCAAAGCGGAGAATTGCCTCCGATCGCTCTGAACGCGCCGTAGGCAAGAAACGCTCTCATATACGACGGGTCGCTTTTCAGATTGAGCAGATACATTTCGTCAAGCTTTACGTATTTCTGCTTATCGACGTATTTATCAAATTTGATTTTATAAGAGTAACGGCTCTGCGAGTTATCTTCGAATTCGGAAAGATCGGTATTTCCGGATGTTCTGAACCCGATCTTTGAAACGGTATCCGTACCGATCTTTATATCTGCGCTGTAATAAGTTTCGTCTTCCGGCGCAGCAAGAATTTCGGCATAGTACGCATCCGAGATCGTTATCGCTACATTAATGATCGAATCTCCCTTAAGAAGAGACTGATAATTTGCTGCAAATTTTTCGTCGGTCGTCATACCAGGCTGGTAAGTGCCCGACGGTTTTTCGGAACCATCGTCATCTTTACCGCAGCCGAAAGCTCCGGCGATCAGAACAATAGTCAACATAAAAATCATGAGACGAATGAAGTGTTTTTTCATAATTGACCTCCTTGCTATAACGTCAGCCGTGTAATCCCGGGTAATTCGTCCGATCCTGTGTTTCTGCATCGGGGTACGAACGACCTTTCAGGTCAACGACAGCGTTAATGGTACGTATTGAGTATACCGGCTGGTGATTGCCGGGGTAAAATTTGGCGAGACTTATCTCGTCTAATAATTCTATTCCTTCTGTTATTTTTCCTACTGCACAAAACTTTCCGTTAAGTTCCTTTCCGGCTTCGTCGCTTAGCACGATGAAAAAGTCTCCGTAATTTGAATCCGGATCTCCTTCGTCAAGTACGAGTCCAACAGTTCCGCGTTTGAACTCAACGTCGTTTCCGGCAAATCCGTTTTCGGCGAACTCGCCTTTTATCACCCGGTTGTTTAGTTTAGCGTATCCCAGGTCCCCGAAGACGACGCTTACGCCGGAATTGACCTGAGAAACGTTCATCTTATCGTAATATCCTTCAGATACGAGCTGAATGAAAAAATTGACCGAATTCGGCGCTTTATCCGGGAAAAGCTCGATCGAAAATGAACCGCCGACGCCTGAACTGGTAGTCGGATCAAGATTGAAAGTTACGACCGGATTTCTGTTGCTCATATCCGTACATCCGGAAAAAGCAAGTGAAGCGATCACTGATATAAGAATAAGAACGCAAACCGGACTTTTCTTTATCATTTAACTTCTTCCTCCGGTTTAAACAGTTCAAGTCTTCCGTTTTTAACTTCAATGCCGACTTTGCTCTTTTCATGAAGCCCTGCCTGAGACAGATAATTTTCAGGTATAAAGAGTCTGCGTCTTCCGTCGATAAATCCGTACTCAATATGAGATCCCGAATCATGTCCGGCCGTAGCGTTCATCATTTCATCGCTGTTTACGTCGATCTCTTCACGCCTGATAAATTCCGTACCTATTCTTCCGTCGCTTATAGTAACGACTCTGGGGACCATGTGGGAAAGCTGCCTGTCGTGAGTAACGATTATGACAGTTACGCCCATTTCGGTGTTAAGGCGGTGAAATACGCTCATTATCTGTGCGGTCGTTTTAGTATCAACAGCGCCCGTTGGCTCGTCGGCAAGCAGGATCTTCGGTTTGTTGGCAAGTCCGATCGCTATAGCAACGCGCTGCTGTTCGCCGCCGGAAAGTTCGTGCATTTTGCTCTTTTTGCGATGGCCAAGTCCGACGATCTCAAGGAGCTCGTTAGCCCTGTTAGAATCGAGTCTTCCGGCCATCTGCATGACGAGTTTAACGTTGTCAAGCGCGTTCAGGTACGGTATCATATTTCTCGCGGTATTCTGCCACACGAACCCGACAGTCTCGCGCATATATTGAAGCATCTGATTATCATCAAGTTTGAGCAGATTGATGCCGTTAACGTAGATCCTGCCTGCGGTAGGTCTGTCGAGACCGCCTATGATATTCATAAGCGTCGATTTACCGCTGCCGCTGTTACCGATGATAGCGACCATTTCGCCGTCCTGCACGGAGAGGTCAAGGCCCTGAAGCGCCATTACTTCAATGTCGCCTATTTTATACAGTTTGACAAGGTTCTCGCAGTAAACGACCGTACCTTCGGGAACTTTGAAATCCTGCTCATAGTCGTCTTTACCTTCGGTTATTTCCGCAAGCGTTTTGTGTTTGCCGGCTTTTTTCTCTTCGGCAAACTTCTGCGCTTTAAGTTTTTCGGCTGCTTCGCGAATCTCGGTCTTTTTTCTTAATTCGGCTTCTTTCGCGTCCTGCTTTGCCTTTTTCGCAATGGCTGCACGTTCCTTCTTGGAGAGGGTGCTGCCGTCGTTTTCGGAATTAGATAGCTTTGTTTCCTTTTCGTTCACTGACAATTACACCGTCCTCCATCGTATAGATCGTGTCTGCGACGTCCATAATATTTACGTCGTGAGTCGTCATTACAATTGTTAATCCTTCTTTATCTACCAGTTCACGGAACAGGTCGACAACTCTGAATGAGGTTTTAGAGTCAAGTTCAGACGTGGGTTCGTCCGCGAGTATCAGTTTCGGGCTGTGGACCAGGGCCCTGCTTATAGCTACTCTCGCCTGTTCGCCGCCTGACATTTCTGCAGGCATATGGTTTCGCCGTTCGCGAATTCCAAGTTTTTCGAGCCATTCAACGCAAAGGTCTTTTTTGTTTTTTACTTTTTTTCCGGATACGGAAAGTGAAAACTCAACGTTCTCAAGCGCAGACATCTGCGCGAGCAGCGCTGTATTCTGAAAGATGATCCCGATATTTTTCCTTCTAAGTTCATCGCGTTTGCGTTCGTTTAAGAGCGCAACGTTTACGTCTTCGAAAAAGATATCTCCGCTCGTAGGAGTATCTATCGCTGCCAGCATATTGATAAGCGTGGTTTTACCGGAACCGGAACGGCCGCAAAGAATATTGAACGTGCCGCGTTTGATCTCAACACTTACTCCTCTTACAGCATGAATGACCTCGGATTTACGATAGAAATCACGGGTAACGTTTTCAGCTCTTAAAATAATATCATTTCCCGCATCCATATCATTCTTCTCCGATTTTAACAGCTTCATTGATCTTAAGTTTCTTGATAAACGCACCGAGCACGAACAATCCTGCAATGATCATAACGAGAACGATCAGCAATATCCTGAGCGTATCGAATATACTGTACGTCAGATTCAGCGGAAGCATACTCTTATACGTCTGACTCAGCAGCGGCATGAACAGCCTCGTGGTAAGGTTGCCTATGAAAATACCCATCAGCACCGCGACACCTGTAGTTAGCAGCTGTTCCAAAGTAAGCATAAATATAACTTTAAACCTGGAAAGACCCATTGCCCTTAGAATACCAAACTGAAGTTTACGTTTTCGCATATTCATTATCCAGTAAAGCAGGAAGCCTATCAGCGTGATGAGGATAGTAGCCACGAAACCCATTGACAGCGAACCGTTCAACGCCATCGTTATAGAATCGCTCTTACCGCGCGTGATGTATTCAGACTTGAAGCGGATATCTTTGATACCGTCAGTAAGTCCTCGATCGTCAAGGGCACTAAGGACGTCTGCTTTAGTGCTGCCTTTATGTAACTTGAACCACAGATCATACGTGACGTTTGATTTAACAGACGTAAGGTATGAGTAATTCATCAGAACCAGCTGGTTAACAACGTCGGTACTTACAGCTCCGTCGTAAAAGTTGGGCCAGTAATCAAGGATACCAAGTACGTAGCAGTTCATAATCGGAACTTTCTTTTCCTCGGGAGTTCCCCATTCATTCACGTCGATCTCGATCGTGGAACCGATGTTCAGATCGTATATTTCGGCTATACGTCTCGATACAAGTACGGACGTAGGATATTCCTGCATAAGATTGATGTAATAGTACCAGTGGATCACGTCACTCGATTTTGCGTCAAGCAGCTCGGATCTGAAATCAACGACCTGTGTAAATTCGTACGGCTGTATTGCCATTATACGCACGCCTTCGTACCATTCGTAATCATAAATGCTCTTTACCATCGCATATCTGACCTCGGCGACCTGCGTGTAATTGTCAAAATCTTTGATGGTAACGTAATCGTTCAGCGGTATACGGACAAGGTCGGTAGACGTAGTTTTACCGGTGGTGTCGGAATTTTCAACTTCGGACCAGTCAGGCGATACGACAACGTCTGCGCCGCATTTATAGGCGGCAACTTCTTCTACGTTATTGTTGATGATCCTGGCGGATGAAGAACTGTAAATACCTATAGACACCGTCATGATCAGGAACATGATCAGGAAGCGGTTATCGTTGCTGCCCCTGGATACCTGAACAAACGTGGCGTAAACGGGAGGAGACATACGCTTTTTGAAGATACCGAATATCAGTTTAAGGATATACGGATAAATGCGCATGAATACCATTCCGCAAGATATGATGAACAGCGTTGAGATGAAATAGATCGTAGGATCTACACTTCCGCTTGAAGAGAACAGCATATCCGAATGGTTAGTATACGTAAGAAGAAGGTAGATGGAAACTCCGAGGAATATAAAATCGAGAAATGCTTTTTCCCAGAGAGGTTTCTTGTTCTTACGCGCTTTTTTCTGCTTATGCTGGACGATCGTGCTCTTAGTAGCCTGAAACGCCGGAATGAGGACCATTGCCATAAACAGAACTGCGGCGATCAATGCGTAAACGTAAGCCATTGGCACGATCCTGAGCACGAGCCCGGATCTGTTGACAAATTCAAGGAACCCGTTTGCACTTCCTATTACCTGTGACAATAAAAGTCCGAGCGGAGGTCCGAGAATCAGTGATACGCCGTTTATGATACCGCATTCAATAAGATATCTGGAGAATATCTGTTTTTGCGTTGCTCCCCTGCTTCGAAGTGAAGATATTTCGTTTTTATCCTCTTCGATTATTAGTTTTGAGACCATAAACAGATAATAAGCCAGCATTATTACGATAGGAGCATTGAAGACCCACATCGTAAGTTCAAGCTGCCAGCCTTTATCCGCATAGTTAGTAACCGTTTTATTGAGCGGAAACGCAATATTTTTGTGTCCCGAAGGAAAATCATCCAGGTACGTCCTGATCGTCTTGTGAACCGAGAAGAATTTGTTCAGTTTCGACCTTTCCATATCCTGGAAATCGATATTATGATAGAACTCGATCCTTGTCAGATACTTGGCGTAAGCGTACGTATACATTCCTGTTTTAAAGCTTTCAGGAGAAACGAAGAAATCGAGCGGATAGCCGTTGTCAGAATTATAAAAGAATCCGGCGGAATCATCGTTCATTCTGAAAACGCCAACTACTTTTAACGCAATAACCGGAGCATTTTCATCTCTGATCAGAGGCAGCGTAAAGTAATAGACCTGGTCAAGGTGTATCACATTGCTGTTATAAGCCTGCTCGGATACGATCACTTCGTATACTCCGTCGAATGAATCGCGGTATCTGCGGCCTTCGATTATCTCGATATGATTAAGGATACCTGTCATGTATCTCATTTCATACTGAGAAGTACTGATAAGTCCGCTTGATCTGTCACTTCTTAAACGCAGTACACCGCCTTCGAAAGAATCGGTATAACCGATATCGTTTTCATCGAAAACATAATGGAGCTTCTCCCTGGCTTCGTCAATGAGCCCGAGAGCGCCGTTTGAAGAATAATCGCTCGCAAAATTAATGCTGGTGTAGTATTGACCGGCGGTCTTTCCCGTATCATACTGATAGTTGATCAGTTCGGAATTAAGCATCTTTCTGAGCGCACCGTCAGTATAGACAGGTATACTTGAAAGAATAGCCGTTATCAGAAGAGAACCCAGCGTCAGACAGATAAAAAGCCATATATTGTTTGCTATCTTACTGAGGACTGATTTTATCATTTAATAGTTTCCTCCGTGGTACTAAGCAAATCAAAATGATAACACAAAAAGTTCTGTCAGTTCGTAACGATTCTGTCGCCGCGCTTCAGTCCGGAAATGACTTCCACGTACGAATCGTTAGATAACCCGAGCTCAACGTAAACTTCTTTTTTCAGATTCGTATTATAATCGAGCATGTACACGTAATGCTTTCCGTTATATTCATAGCAGGTATTGATCGGAATCGTGAGAACGTCCTGGCGCGAATCCTCTACGTAAGTATAACGTATAAGGGTACCGGAAGCGATGCGCCTCGATTCGTCACCTCCGTAATCCGGATATGAAAGAAGTTTGCAGTAATACTTAGCCGAATCGAGATATCCTATACCGGTATCTTTAACGATCTGATCGGTACCGACGATAACACCTTCAAACTGTATCGGATTTGGATCCTCTTTTGTGGGATTCAGGGACAAAGTAAGAACTGTTCCTACTTTAAACTGCTGCGGAGTCGCAGAGGAATCTCTCTGAGCCTCAAGTGATTTGTCAAATACAAGATACATGTATTTTTCGTCTTCGGAGTCGATCGCTACGATCGTTTCACCGGCAACGATCTCCTTATTGGTATTGGTCGTATAATCGGTGTTAACGTAAACGACTTTACCTGAAACCTGCGCGACAAGTTTCGTGTTTTCGTAGGCATTCTTGAGATTGGTGTATTTAGCTTCGATGTACTGATATTTAAGCTGCTCGATACGGAAAGAAGTCTGATCGATATTGCCCTTGTTATATTCGTCGACCATCTTGTCGAACTGTGCTTTAGCCTGTGTGTATTCGATCGACGCCTCAAGGAAGTCGAGCTCCAGCGACGAATTATCGGTTTCAACGAGCAGATCTCCTTTGTTTACGTATTGACCGAGCGAAACGTAGACTGCTTTGATTATTCCTCCCGAGGTCGGAAAAGCGTGCTTGTAGTAATAGATCGAAGTCATGCTGCCAGTGCCGGAAGAGCCTTTGATTATGTCACCTTTTACGACCGAATAGAACTGGTATTCAACAGGCTTCGGTGTCTTCAGTGCAGGTGCGACGATATTATCTTCTGACGGGAAGAGACTGCATCCCGCAGCAATTCCGGCAGCCATGACCGCTGTAAGAACAAAAATCAACGTCTTCAGAATAATGCCTTTTTTCATAACGATCCTCTTCTTCACGTTATACCGTGAGTATTCATACACGGCAAATTACTTTCTGGTCCTGCGTTTCAGCGCGGCATCACCCGCGACCGAATAGCCGTAAAAACCAAGTATTTTTCCAAGTTCGTAGTACTCGCCGTGGCTGTATGCCACAAGGCGTGCTTTACTGAGGTCAACAGCATCTTTTTCATCGAAAAGGACGTTGGCAACGTGTACCGCGTCGATATTCAGCAAAAACATATCATGTGACCCGAGTTCTAATATTTGCTTTACCGTACATTCGATGTTAACGGGAGATTCTCCGATCATCGGAACTCCGTGAACCGGAGAAGCCACCTTGGTGAAACCGGTAACAGCGAATTTGTCAATATCCTTCCCCGATCTTACTCCGCAAAGATCCGCTTCGCGTACGATCCCTGCGGAAACAAGATTTACGCACACAGCTCCGCCTATCTTAAGCATCTGGTGAGAAAATCTGCTTTTCCTTACCGATACCGAGATCATAGGAGGATCCGAATTCACCGTTCCGGCCCATGCGAGCGTAATAATATTAGAGTGTTCCATGTCTCCCAAAGAACACATCACGAGCGGAACGGGATTCAGAAACGCAGAAGGTTTGAGTTCCCTTTTCTCTATATTTTCTTTTCTATAGTCGCGCAATTCTTTCATTGTATTGCCGCAATACCTGTCTTAGCTCATGGTGTGTCTTTACTGTAAAATGCCGGAAATGCTTTCGCGGCAGATACATCTTTTATATTATACTCTTTTTCCTCTTTTTTGCAAATACTATAGTAACAATAACAGCGGCGATCACGATCACTGCCGCGCAGCTTATTATTACAGGTAAAAATACATTTTTTGAATTACCGGATTCGTTACGTTCGGGAGTCTCTGAAGAGCCGGGAACAAGGCTGTTATATCCTGTAAGGCAATATTGAGCTGCCGGGATCCATTTGCCGTTAGCAAAATCCCTGCCCCTGATCATGATCATGTCATCGTATATCTCAATATAATAGCCCTGACTGCCATCAAGGTTTTCGCCCGTTATGATATTGTAACTTGTCCAGAGATATGCAGTCGCTGCAGTATTGAAGATCGACGGGTAGCCTTCGCGAATATATCCGTTTCTTTCTGAGTCCATCGTCCAGTGACTGTGCCCGTTGAACATAATGATCTCCGGATAATTGTATATCAGTTCGCGGAATGCCTCTTCGTTATGTACTCCGTTCCAGTTCTGGCCGGGCAGACTGCCTGCGACGGTATCGTAAAGTGATTGATGAATGAAAAGGAATACAGGCTTTGATGCGTCGCGGTCTTTATCAAGCGTTTTTTTAAGCCATTTAAGCGTATTTTCGTTGAGGGTGGTATCAACACCCCTGACAAGCTCGTCGTTGCCCAGGAAGACGAAATGGAAGCCTTTTAAATAGTAATCGTAATGGGATCCGGACGGATGAGTTCCGTCAGGTTTTTGAGCGTAGCGAAGAAAGAGGTCGGTCTTCTCTTTCATTGACCCGTTGTAGAGGTCGTGGTTACCTATTGCCAGAAACAGCGGCGGAAGTCCGGACTGCGCCTGATACATTTCGGACATAAGTTTGTATTCGGCTTCATTGCCCGTATCCGCGATATCGCCGTCAATGAATATTCCGATACTGTCAGGACTGAGTTTGCTGATGTCTTCAAGTACAAGTCTGAAGTGCTGATTATGGATATGGGCGTTGTCCTGAGTGATGTGGATATCGCTTATTACCTGAAATTCAGTTCCCGGTTTTTCTGAGTTTTTGAATGCTGAGCCTTCCGGAAGTGAAAGTTTAAAGCATTCGTCAGAGCGTTTTCCGTTCTTTCCGATGGAGTAGATCCACAGTTCCGTAGCTCCTTCAGGTATTATTACGGATTCGGGAAAATCATAAACTGCGGAGTTCTTTTTTACTTTGAATTTCGGGAGAGGCATATAATCTGACAAGATTCCGTTGCTGTCAGCCCAGTAAGGCTGTACGTCTTTCGCCTGTGAGTCTTCAGGCAGTTCAACTTTAAGCCTTCCTGCGGCAAATCCGTTACCGACGGGCGTATATTCAGCTCCGGAAGGCGGTTTTAAGCCTGCGGGCAATGACTGTTCGAGGACTTTGATCTTAACGGTTTCGATAGCTCTTGAAAGGTCGCTCGTATCGTCGGGCATGAGACGGACAATATATTCTCCGGGCGCTATATCTGCGTACTCCGCCCCGTTATTGATAACGCCGCGGTCAATTATATCGAACTGTACTCCGTTTCCTACTCCGCCCGCAGTGTTTTCGTCGATATATACCCAGAGGATCGATGCTTTTCCGTCTGGTGCGTAGATGCCGACCCAGTCGAGTCCTTTTCCGTATGCGGTGATAAGTATAGGCTCTCCGTACTCATATTCGGTCTTTGAAACTGTGAGGCGCTTCTCTTCGGCGTAAACGGAAGTTCTGTCAAGAAATGTAACAGAACAAATTGACAGCGCGGCAATTACAGCAGCGAGGCATAAAACAGTGACGAAGACCAGTACTGTAACCGGTACTGTAAAATTTCCCCTGCGGGTTTTCTTATAATTATTGACCGAGTGATCAATGCTTCCTTTAATCATATCAGTTATTGCTCCCTAAAAAACTCTCCCCGGAAACAGTTGAGATCCGGGGAGAATCACTAAATAATCATCTGAAAACTACCGAAAATGTGCGAAACGACATTTATCAATATTTTCCTCTTGCGATGTAATGGGTGTGAAGGTCGTGGTGTGCTTTCTCGCTGCCGGGATTTCCGTAGAAATCAGCATAGAGTTCTTTGATCATCGGGTTATCGTGCGATTTACGAAGCGGAAGCGCTTTATCCTCATCGTAAAGGATCTTTGCGCGCTCGGTACGAAGATCGGTCCAGCTTCTTACGCTCGAAGGCTGAATGATCTGACCGCCGCCATTGACGCAGCCGCCGGGGCATGCCATGATCTCGATGAAGTCATAGTGAGCTTCACCGGCACGGATCGAATCGAGAAGTTTGCGAGCGTTGCCCAGACCGCTTGCGACAGCGAGTCTGACTTTGATCCCTGCGACTTCGACTTCTGCTTCTTTGATCCCTTCGATACCGCGTACAGCGTGATATTCGATTTTTTCCATCGGAGCGGATTCGCCTGTAAGTACGTCTGCGACTGTACGAAGAGCAGCTTCCATAACACCGCCAGTAGCGCCGAAAATAACGCCTGCACCGGTAGCATTGCCCATAGGATCGTCGAAATCAGTATCGGGAAGTGCTTTGAAGTCGATTCCGGCTTCTTCGATCATCTTCGCAAGTTCTCTCGTCGTGAGAACGGCGTCAACGTCTACATATCCGGAGGAGTTCTTCATTTCTTCACGCTGAGCTTCGAACTTCTTTGCGGTACAGGGCATTACGGAGACAACGAACATCTTGGCCGGATCGATACCCATCTTCTGTGCGTAGTACGTTTTAAGTACGGCGCCGAACATCTCGTGAGGAGATTTGCAGGAAGAAAGGTTATCGAGGAAGTCAGGATAGTTATGCTCGCAGAACTTGATCCAGCCGGGGCTGCAGGAAGTGATGAGAGGAAGTTTTCCGCCGTTTTTGATGCGGTTGAGAAGCTCGGTCCCCTCTTCCATGATCGTAAGATCGGCGCCGGTATCAGTATCAAAGATCTTGTCAACGCCGAGCCTGCGGATCGCGGATACCATCTTACCGGTGCAGCGTTCGCCGATAGCGAGACCGAATGCTTCGCCGATGGATGCGCGGACAGCGGGAGCAGTCTGGAAGACAACGTATTTATCCGGATCTGCGATAGCGTTCCAGACCTGCGGAATGTGAGTGTTTTCGGTAAGTGCGCCGACCGGGCAGACAGCGATGCACTGTCCGCAGTTTACGCATGACGTTTCAGCTAAAGGCTTATCGAATGCGCAGCCGATCCTGGTGCGGAAACCGCGCTCGATCGTCTCGATGACGGATACGGTCTGAACTTTCTGGCAGACAGCGACGCAGCGGCGGCAGAGCACGCACTTGTTATTATTACGTACGATACTTGCGGAGCTGTTGTCGATGGGCTGCATCTCTTTATCAGTAAGCGCCTTGAAGCGGATGTCCTTAACGTTGAGCTGTTTGGAAAGTTTCTGAAGCTCGCAGTTTTCAGATCTTACGCAGGTAAGGCACTGACGGTCGTGATTCGAAAGGATGAGTTCAAGGGTAACTTTTCTTGCGTCTCTGACTTTCTGAGAATTGGTGATAACTTCAAGGCCTTCCGATACGGGATATACGCAGGCTGCCTGAAGGGCTCTGGCGCCTTTTATCTCAACAACGCACATACGGCACGCGCCGATCTGGTTGATATCTTTAAGGAAGCACAGAGTAGGTATAGAGACGTTAGCCATTCTTGCGGCTTCAAGTACAGTAGTACCTTCGGGCACTGTGAGCGCTACGCCATCAATTTTAATATTAACTGTTTTCATATTTCCGCCTCCATTATTCCTTAACGATAGCGCCGAACTTACATGTATCCATACAGGTTCCGCACTTGATACACTTGGACTGATCGATTACAAACGGCTTCTTGATCTCGCCGCTGATACAACCGACAGGGCATTTCTTCGAGCACAGGCTGCAGCCGCGGCATTTATCGGCAACGATCTTGTACTGAAGGAGATTCTTGCAGACGCCTGCAGGGCACTTCTTATCCACTACGTGGGCAATATATTCGTCCTTGAAGTAGCGAAGTGTGCTGAGAACGGGGTTGGGAGCGGTCTGACCGAGTCCGCAAAGAGCCGAATTCTTGATCGCGCTTGCGAGTGCGTACAGGTCGTCAATATCGGAGAGCTCGCCTTTTCCGCTGGTTATCTTTTCGAGTATGTCGTACATTCTCTTTGTACCGATACGGCACGGAGGGCATTTACCGCAGGATTCTTCGACAGTGAAAGAAAGGAAGAATTTAGCGAGGTCGACCATACAGGTATCTTCGTCCATTACGATAAGTCCGCCGGAACCCATCATCGAACCGATCTCAATAAGTGTATCGTATTCGATAGGAGTATCGATAAGGCTTGCAGGGATGCAGCCGCCGGAAGGTCCGCCGGTCTGAGCAGCTTTGAATTTCTTTCCGTTCGGAATGCCGCCGCCGATATCGTAAACGACTTCACGAAGAGTAGTGCCCATAGGAATTTCTACAAGACCGGTGTTATTGATCTTTCCGCCTACGGCAAATACTTTCGTACCTTTGCTGCGTTCGGAACCGATCGATGAGAACCACTCGGGACCGTTCAGAATGATCCTGGGAACGTTAGCGTAAGTTTCAACGTTATTGAGGATCGTGGGCTGCTGGAAAAGACCTTTAACAGCCGGGAACGGAGGTCTCGGTCTGGGCTCGCCGCGATGACCTTCGATCGAAGTCATAAGAGCGGTTTCTTCGCCGCAAACGAAAGCGCCTGCGCCAAGTCTCAGCTCGATATCGAACGAGAAATCTGTACCGAGAATGTTCTTACCGAGAAGGCCGTACTCTTTAGCCTGCTTGATAGCGATCTCAAGTCTCTTAACCGCGATAGGATATTCAGCACGGACATAAATATAACCCTGGTCGGAACCGATAGCATAACCTGCGATGGCCATAGCTTCGAGAACAACGTGAGGGTCACCTTCCAGAACTGATCTGTCCATGAATGCTCCGGGGTCGCCCTCGTCGGCATTGCAGCAAACGTACTTTTTATCAGATACGCTCTTTCTTGCGAAATCCCATTTTCTTCCTGTCGGGAAACCTGCGCCGCCTCGGCCGCGAAGACCGGACTTAAGCATAATGTCGATAACCTGCTCGGGAGTCATTGTCGTAATAACTCTGCCGAGAGCTTCGTAACCGTCTTCTGCAATATATTCGTCAATGTTTTCAGGATTGATCTTACCACAGTTTCTAAGAGCGATCCTAAGCTGCTTCTTGAAGAAATCGGTATTCTCCGCATCCGCCGCTTTAGCCTGCTCTTCATTTCCCTGAAGCAGACGTTTTACGATACGGCCTTTAAGAAGATGCTCAGATACTATCTCTGCAACGTCTTCTTTTTTTACTCTGCAGTACATCGATCCCTCGGGATAGACGACTACGATCGGACCTTCGGCGCAAAGACCGAAACATCCGGTTTTAACGATTTTTACTTCGTTCTCGAGGCCGTTTGTTTTAAGCTGAGACTCAAACTCGTCAAACAGTCCGGCGGAACCTGAAGCTGTACATCCCGTACCGGAGCAAACCAGTACGTGTGATCTGTAAATTTGCATGTCTTTCCCTCCAGTTTACTGAGCGGTCGCTCCGATGGTATATTCACTGACAACGTGACCGTTAACAAGATGCTCGGCAACGACGCGCGCTGCTTTTTCGGCATTCATTTTTACGTACGTAACTTTATTTCCGTCTTTGTCAATTACTTCTACGATTGGTTCGAGTCTGCAAAGTCCCATGCAGCCGGTCATCGTGACCTGAACGTTTTTAATGTTGCGTTTGCTGACTTCTTCAACAAATGCGTTCATAACGGGTCTGGCACCGGCGGCAATACCGCAGGTCGCCATTCCGACTACCACGCGGGTATCGTCAGCGCCATCTCTAAGGCTCATGTCATTCTTAACTTTTGCTTTAAGAGCTCTTAACTCTTCAAGTGATTTCATCTAATACACCTCCGAAAATATTTAAAACACCCTCATTTATGTACTCTTTTATCCACTGCACGATCTCAAAATCGTTTATCGGAGTTCCTTCAAGCTGCTCGCGTACTTCGTCCGTATCGAATACGAATTCATCTTCAGACGTTTTTAAAGTAACGATATAATGCAGATCAGGACTTTCGTATATCAGCATTCCTACGGTTTCGCCAATGTCTCCCAAAGGAAGCCTGTCAATATTATCGATAACGAATCTGCCTCTTAATTCCGTCCCTTTTCCCGGTTCGGAAGTGATCTTAAAATCGCCGCCTGTCTGCTCGCATGCAAGTTTGAAAAACGGTATTCCCATTCCGACTTTTCGTTCTGTACGACTGGTCGTAAAAGGATCTTCCACCCTAGAAAGCATCTCGGGACTCATACCCTTACCGTTATCGCCTATCTCAAGCGCAAGCATTCCGTTTTCGGCGACAAGTTTTATAGTTACAAGTCGCGCACCTGCGGCAATCGAATTCTCAGTAAGATCGTGGATATGCAGTGATATATCTCTCAGCATTTTTTATGATCAATACTTTGCAAGAATGCCGGGAACCTGATCGGGTACCAGACGTCCGTAGCAGTCGTCATTTATCATTATTACGGGAGCAAGACCGCATGCACCGACACAGCGGCATGCGTCAAGAGAGAATTTTCCGTCTTCCGTGCAATCGCCAACGTCCATGTTAAGTTCTTTTTTCAGTCTGTCAAGAATTCCTTCTGCACCCTTTACGTAGCAAGCAGTACCGAGGCAGACGTTGATCTTATTCTGTCCCTTCGGCTTAAGTGAGAACTGAGCATAAAATGTTACGACTCCGTAAATTTCAGCCAGCGGTATGCCTGTATTATCGGCAACGAACTTCTGGACTTCAATCGGAAGATAACCGTAGATTTCCTGAGCCTCATGAAGAATTCTGATGAGAGAGCCCGGATTATCCTTTTCGGCCTCTATTACCGCAAGGAGCTTCCTGCTCTTTTCGTCAGAGCAGTTTCCGCAATCAACACCCATGTGAATAAACCTCCTAGTTGTTTTGTAATGCATTCACGCACTCTAATTATTATAACATCATAAAAACCCTTATTCAAGGAAAATTTTTTAAGCTAAAAGCGTCACAACTTACTGGACGTACGTAAAGATCGATCCTTCTCCGAGATCTGTTACTTTCAGCAGATCAAGTCTGAGCTTCTTTTCATTTACGAATACGTCTCCGCCCCTTCCGTAAGGAACGTAGATATTAAATTCGGTACCTTTCGGAGCGTCTGAAGTGATTATCAAAGTGTCAGAGAAAAAGAGATCTGAAGTATTGACGCAGCCGCAGTATATGTTTTCGTTTGTCCAGAGCAGCGCCGGAAATTCAGGCATATTTTTTACCAGAACAGGTACTGCAGAATGAGGACGGATATTGACGGAAACGTACGCTCTTCCGGAAGAGATCAGTTCTCCTGAGAGCATATCTACGAAAACAGACGGTTCTGATACTTTTAGTATGCGTGTATCGTCAAAATCATCAAAATTATAAAGAACGTGTATTTCAGTTCGAACTGACTTGTCCGGTACGGTGCAAAATGCGTGTGTGCAGCATGGATATTCCATCTGGTCAAGTGGTCTTACTGAGATTCCGCCCGGGGGCAATATTTTAGAGATGATCGATCTCCTGTACTCGTTGAACTTTTCTGGGTCGCCGGCGGTCAATACATTCCCTCCGCAGAAAGCGCTTGTTACAGCGAGCATCTGAAATTCATCGTCAGTGATAGTTTCGGATGGAGTAAGTTCAGCGCCGAAAGATCTGTATATAGTATAGTTATAGAATGATTTATACAACATATTCAGGATCGCAGCACGGACCGCGTTCCAGGTTCCGGCACCGTCAGCTATGTTTGAAGCATCCGCTTCATATATATGGTCATCGCTCAAAGTAATGCCATCTGCAATTCCGGCACACTCGCCGAAAAGATCCGAAACGAGCAGAAACGTATCAGGTCCGGCGGCGTTTCTTATCCCCTTAAGGAATCTTCGCAGAAGTCCGACGGAATAATCTCGCTGATATACTACAGGAGAAAATGAAGCTGCATCTCTTCTCAGCAAAGCGCCTATATGGTCAAGTTTAAGGATCCCGGCATTCCAGTTCGAAACGGCGTTTTTAACAAAACCAAACGTTTCGGTCTGAACGTCCTGTGACGCAGGATTCATCGGATAAACGTTTTCGAACGACGGAATATAATTTCTGTCGCTGTAAAGTCTGTAGTTATAATCTTTGAACTTTGGAGACTCGTCTGAAATAAGAGCGGGAGCATAAGTTAAGCCGGCTCTGAAGCCATTGTCATTTACATTCTGAAAAACAGCACAGATTCCGTCCGGATATGCTTCACTATCCGGTTCAAGAACGCAGGAGTACTCACCACCTGTCTGCCAGTTGCCGTCAATCAATATTGCTTTACACGTCTCTCTGCCTTCAGTCAGTCCATCCAGCACTTTGATTTCAGCGGTGTCAATACCTGAGCCTGATCCCGAGCGCCATGCAAATACAGGCGTATCTCTCCCCTTGATTTTCTGCTTGCGCGTGATCGAATCGGAGACGCTCTCAAGAAAAAGTCCGGCGCAGAACGTATCGTCGATCATTATATTTTCAA
>JAGCTF010000236.1 GCA_017963755.1 Clostridia bacterium
AAGTGGCAAGTGATAAATGGCAAGTGGCAAGTGGGCGAACCGAAGGATAGCACATTTAAGAGGTCAGAGGTAAGAGTTAAGAGGCGAAGCCGAATGAATAGCTAAGAATTTTGTTTGACCGAAATGCGAACCGATTCCGGGGTTCGCATGAGACCCAAAATTCGTGCTATCATTCGGTTCGCCTTTTTTCATTTGCGGCCGTATCAGTGAGGAAGGTAGTACGGCCGCATTCCTTCTTTCCCCTGTTTGCGGCCGTATAAATGAGCAACAAGGCCGCTTTTCATCCTTTTATCTTTGACCGTATCGGGAGGCGGTGTTTTCAGACAGAGGGCGCCGTCTCACGGCGGAAAGGGTCGCAAAGCACTCCTTCGAACACATTTAAGAATTGCCGGCCGGCAAAATTTCGCAATTTTCCGCAAAACACAAAAAAACACTATTCTATTTTGTTTTTTTGTGCTATAATTAAGGCACTTACAGACCACTATAATATCTAGGAGGTAAATTATGAACAAATCAGAACTTATCGCAGCAGTAGCACAGAACGCAGGACTCACCAAAAAAGACGCCACCGCGGCAGTTGCAGCAACATTCGACGCCATCAAAGCAGAACTCGCTAAAAAAGAGAAAGTTTCCCTCATCGGTTTCGGTACTTTTGAAGCAAGAAAACGCCCCGCAAGAACCGGACGCAACCCGCTTACCGGCGAAACGATCAAGATCGCTGCTTCCTACGTTCCCGCTTTCAAAGCAGGCAAAGCTCTCAAGACCGAGGTCAATAAGAAAAAACGCGCTACTAAGAAGTAATATTTCTGCACATTTCAAAAGGACAAGTAGTTTTTAACAATTTTAATCAATCAGGAGGAGTAAAATGTCTTTTTTAGATAAGATTAAAGGCGCTTTCAAACCCGCAGAAGAAAAACCCGCAGACGAGAAATCGTTTGTATACGAGACCATTCCGACCACCATCGAAGAATTCAAAGCACTTGCCGAGAAAGCAGCAAAAGACGAATTCGAAGTCATCGCTCTTACGGTAATTGCCTTCAATATCTTCCCTGTTAACGCAGACCTGTCCTACGACATGCTGAACGTTCTCAAAGGACCCGCTCCGCTGAGCGCTCAGGAGAAAGCTTTCATTAAAGAGCAGTTAAGAGATAAGGATTATCTGCCCCGTTCTTATTTTGCCGGCGCTACACCCGCAAATAACTACGAACCCACAGAGCCCCTTACGATCGCTGTTAAAGCTAATCCGTACAGCCGCGACGCCGAAGGATATTTCACCGCCTACATCACTTCCGGCGGTGCGGATAATCCGCGTCCGATCACTGTTCGCTTAAAGGCTTCCACCGGCGAGTGGTTCCTCCACAACTTCTCCGGTTTCCTTCCGGGAATCCGCGTTCCCGCCGCAAAGGATCCGTGGGCGTAACAGCAATCTACAAAAACTAAAATCGTTGACAGCCGGCGGCACGATCGCCGGCTGTTTCTTTTAGCGCTTGAAAAATCCGCGCTATTGTGGTATCCTTGAACAAAACTTGTTGCCACCGGAGGAATTAACGTTGACCAATACTGTTGACGGAACAATGTTTGTAAATATGCTCGGCGGAGGCGTTAAAACGCTTGACGCAAACCGCCAGCTCGTAAATGATCTGAACGTATTCCCTATCCCCGACGGAGATACGGGAGATAATATGTTGTCGACGATATCTTCCGGCTTCGACGCGGTCGCCGGATCACACGACGAAACACTCGAAGAAGTTGCCGCCAGGGCCGCTTCGGGAATGCTGCTGGGCGCCAGAGGAAACTCCGGAGTTATATTGTCCCGGATCTTCGCGGGCATTGCCGCCGGATTCACGGGAACCGTCACGGCAGACGCGAAAGGGTTGGGCAGGGCGCTCGAGTGCGGCGTGAAAGAAGCTTATAAAGCGGTCTCGGAGCCGGTGGAAGGCACGATGCTCACGGTCATACGCGAATCAGTTGAACGCGCAAACGAAGAAACGACTGACGCCACATCGCTTGACGCATATTTTGATACGATATTGGCGGAAGTTAAAAATTCACTGAAACGCACGCCGGAACTGCTCCCCGTCCTTAAAGAAGCGGGAGTCGTTGACAGCGGCGGCGCAGGTCTGATGTACATAATAGAAGGCATGGTAAAAGTGCTGCGCGGCGAGTTCGCCCAGTCATCAGGCATGCAAAGCGCAGGCAGCGTTGACGGTTCGCACGGAGCCAGGACGGAAAGCGCCGCAAACGCGCCTGATCTGTCGAAATTCACGGAAGACAGCGAGCTGAAATTCGGCTACTGCACCGAATTCCTGCTAAGACTCCAGCGCTCGAAAGTTGACCTCGAAACGTTCGACGTCGGCGTGCTCTCGAAGTACCTGAGCGACGTCGGAGAATCCGTCGTATGCTTCAGGGACGGTTCGATCGTTAAAGTTCACGTTCACACGATGAATCCCGGAAATATACTGAACTACGCCCAGCAGTTCGGCGAATTCCTGACGCTCAAGATCGAAAACATGACGCTCCAGCACAACGAAAATATGGAGGGCGTGTGCGATCCCGAGGATGACGGAAACGGCGCGGCGGGAGGCAATGCCGGTTCAAACGGCGAAAGCGCTGCGGCGGATTTCGAACTCCGCACCAAACCGCACAAAAAGTTTGCCACCGTGACCGTAGCGGCCGGAGAAGGAATAAAAGACACGTTCGCGTCACTGGGCGTTGACGCGGTCATTGACGGCGGCCAGAGCATGAACCCGTCCGCAGCCGATTTTCTGAAGGCATTCCGCACGATCCAGGCGGACAATATCCTGGTCTTCCCCAATAACAGCAACATTATTTTGACCGCAAAGCAGGCGGCGGAGCTCTATATGGGTTCGAAGGTTTTCGTGGTCAATACACGTTCGATCGGCGCCGGTTATTCGGCTCTTTCGATGCTCGACGTGTCCTCTGAAGATCCCGAACAGATCGTCGCCCAGTGCGAAGAGATCGGAGACGCGGCGGTAACGGCACACGTTGCCCCGGCGAGCAGAGATACGGTGATAGGCGGCATCGAAGTGCGCAAGGACGAATATCTCGGCTTCACCGACGAGCTCGTTTACGCGTGCGAAAAAGACCGCGGCGCAGCGGCGCTCAAACTGTGCGAAGCACTCGAAGCCGGGGCGTGCGACGTTGTCCTCGTGATCGGCGGAGCGGCCGTCGGAGAGGAAGAAGCCGCGGATCTCCTGGAAATACTCGAAAGCACGTACAAACGCACCGAATTCATATACATTGACGGCGGCCAGCCGGTCTACGATTATATATTGATATTTGAATAAAAACTCAACTGAAACTCGACTGAAACTCAACTAATAATTAATTAAAAACTCAACAGCAACGGAGGAAATTCATATGCTCACACTTTACACTGACACCGACACCGACGTAACGCCGAAGCTTGCCGCGGAATACGGATACAAACTCATAAGCATGCCGTTCACGACCGACGGAAAGACGGTCTACCCCTACGAAGATTCGGACGATTTCGATATCCACGCATTTTACGACACGCTGCGCGAAGGCGCTCTCCCCACCACGAGCGCGATCAGCGAAGCCAGATACGAGCAGTATTTCGAGCCGGAATTTGCCGCGGGCAACGACATCCTTTACGTGCATTTTTCGCGGGCAATGACCGTGACTTTCGACGCTATGGATAAGGCGGTCGCGAGGCTCAAAGAAAAATACCCGGAGCGCAATTTCTGGTCGATCGACACGATGGGAATAACCACCTGCAGCCTCAACCTCTGCCTCGAGATCGGCGACATGTACAAGGCCGGAAAGAGCGCAGAAGAAATAGTCGCATGGGCTAAAGAAGAAGTGCTCCATTTCGGCACGTACTTCTTCGCGGACGACCTCAAATTCTTCCGCCGTTCAGGGCGCGTAAGCGGGCTCGCAGCCACGATGGGCACGCTCCTGGGCGTAAGACCGGTCATCTATATGAACGAAGAAGGAAAGATGGTAAGCCTAGGCACCGTACGCGGCCGCAGAAAAGCACTCGAAAAACTTGTCAGCTTTATTGACGAGCGCGGCCAGGACGTCGAAAAGCACCGCGTGATCATCGGAAACACCGACTCCCCCGACCTTGTCGAAGAGATCCGCGAGATGCTCAAAGAGCGCTACGGCGATAAATTAACTATACTCGATTATCCGACGAACCCCACGGCCGGAAGCCACTGCGGCCCGAACGCAGTAGGACTCAGCTTCCACGTAAGCCACAGATGAGATGAACGCGGATAGAAACAGATAACACGGACCCCAGATAAACATTAAACAAGCAGATCACCGCTAATTATGGTAACGATAAAACCTGTACTCACAAGGGCTCAGCGCAAGGCGTTCATCGATTTCCCGCTGAAGCTCTACTCGGGGAACAAATACTTCGTTCCCCCGCTTTATTCGGACGAAAAGAAGATCTTCGGCAATAAAAACGCGTATCACGACACGTGCGAAAGTTCATTTTTCCTTGCGTACGACGGAGGGCGCGTGATCGGGCGGATTTCCGGGATAATCCAGCGGGCGGCCAACGAAAAGAACGGAGAAAAAAGGGCAAGATTCACGCGCTTCGACTGCATTGACGACGCCGAAACGGCAAAAGCGCTGTTTGACGCGGTAGAAAACTGGGCGCGCGAACGCGGAATGGATACGGTATGCGGGCCTCTGGGCTACTCCGACCTCGAACGCGAAGGCCTGCTCGTAGAAGGATTCGACCAGTTGTCCACGTTCGAAGAACAATACAACGCGGAATACTACGCGAAACTGATCGAAAACGCCGGATATAAAAAAGAGATCGACTGGGTAGAGAGCAAACTTTTCCTTCCGGAAGAGGCAGAAACTGAAGGCGGCAGCGCGCAGGAAGACAGTGCTCAGATCGAAAAAATGGCCGATTTTATCATGAAGCGCTACAAGCTGCGCTACGGCCCGGCGGACAACGTCAATGATTTCATTGACCGTTACGCCGATTCGTTCTTCGCCCTGCTTGACCGGTGCTACGAAGGCCTCTACGGCACGGTCCCGTTCACGGACAATATGAAGAAGATGCTCATAGCGAACTTCAAGCTGATCATTGACCTGAAGAACGTGATGGTGCTGCTCGATGAGAACGACGAACTCGTCTGCCTCGCACTCTGCTTCCCTTCGATCGCACGCGCCGTACAGCCCTCAAAAGGCAAATTGACCCCGGCGGCGCTGCTCAGGCTGCTGAAAGCGATAAAAAAGCCGGAAATAATTGACCTCGGCCTCATCGCCGTAAGGCCCGACTACTTAAACCGCGGCATTCCCGCCGTCATGTGCGCAAAGCTGTACAAAATGCTGAGCGAGGACGGCATCGACCACTGCGAAACGAACCTGAACCTTGAAGACAACTACGCGATCCAGAATCTGTGGAAACGGTTCCGCCAGGAACAGCACAAACGGCGCAGATCATACGTAAAGAGGATTGATGACAATGATTAAACTTATAATCGACACTGCCGGAGGCGATCACAGCCCCGGTGCACCTGTAGAAGCGGCACTGAACGCGCTTCGCAAGAACAATGACCTGTACATTATTTTTACGGGCGACGAGGCACTCATCAAAGCCGAGATCGAAAAAAACGAGCCTGTTGACGCCGGCCGGTACGAGATCGTACATGCGCCCGACGTTATCACCGGCGAAGAAAAACCGACCGACGCGATCAGATTCAAGCCTGAAAGTTCGATGATGAAGGGCATCAAACTGCTCCGCACGAACGAAGACATCGACGGCATGGTGTCAACGGGCGCGACAGGCTCTCTCGTGGCGGCGGCAACGGTCCGCATCGGCCGTATTCCCGGCGTCATCCGCCCCGTCTTCTGCCCCATTATTCCGACGGTCAACGGCGGTATCTGCGGTGTGAGCGACAGCGGTGCTAATATCAAGTGTACGGCTGACCAGCTGCTCCAGTTCTCCGTGATGAGCAGGCTCTACCTCGAAGCTGTGTACGACGTTAAAAACCCGCGCATCGCGCTGCTGAACGTCGGCACCGAATCCGAGAAGGGCGACAGCGCCCATAAAGACGCTTACAAGCTGCTCGGCAAAGTTCACGGCGAAAATTTCGTGGGCAATATGGAGGGCCGCGGCCTGCTTTCGGGCAATTACGAGCTTATAATCGCTGACGGTTTTTCGGGCAACATCATGGTGAAGACTATGGAGGGTACCGCTCTTGAGCTCCTCAAGCTTCTCAAAAAGCAGATCTACTCCCGGATGAAATATAAGATCGGCGCCGCCTTTATGAAGACGATGTTCGTCGAACTCAGAGAGTTTATGAATTACCAGAATTACGGCGGCAGCGTGCTTCTGGGCACCGAGAAAATAATTGTCAAAGGTCACGG
Organism: Clostridia bacterium; assembly: GCA_017963755.1. Classification (GTDB taxonomy): domain Bacteria; phylum Bacillota; class Clostridia; order UBA1212; family UBA1255; genus UBA1255. Next base: position 6,379 of record JAGCTF010000236.1, read on the forward strand.
CAGCAGCAAGGCGCTTTCGATCGAGAAGTGCATCGAGCAGGCTGTTACGATGCACGATCACAACCTTAATGAACAGATCGAGCGCGGTATCGCGGATATTCAGGAATATATGGGCGTTTATACGAACAATGATTGACAGGAGGAAGCACTATGTTCGAAAGAGTAAAAAATTTATTGACCCAGCAGTTGAGACTCAAAAATGTTGAAATCACCCCCGAGTCGAAGATCAAAGATGATCTTGGCGCGGATTCCCTTGACGTGCTTCAGATGTTGATCACGCTCGAAGAAGATTACGGCATCGTCATTCCCGACGAGAAGCTTGCCGAATTCGTAACAGTTGCGGATATCGTCAATTACTGTGAGAAGCATGTGAAATAATTTGCTGTGACAATACATCTGTTGCGAGAAGTATGTGGAATAATTTGCTGTGACAATACATCTTCGTCGCGAGTTGATGAGGAGCTCTGCACTCCTCCCCTGCCTACAATTGGCGCAGAGCACCGCATCCCCTTGCCTACAATTGGCGCAGAACACCGCCTGGATTTTGATTTTCGGATTCCAGGCGGTGTTTTTTAGAATGAGGGCGCCGCTCCCGGGCGGCGGAAAATGGGCGAAAAACACCGCCTGGATCTCCATTTTTAATTTTCAGGCGGTGTTTTCAGCGAGCGGGCGCCGTCTCTCCGCCGGGCGGCGTCAAATGAGCGCAGAAATGGGACAAAATTGCTCAAACACGGTGTTTTGTCCCATTTGCAGAAAGGGCGCCGCTCCCGGGCGGCGTTAAATGAGCGAGGAAATGGGACAAATCTGCTCAAACTCGGTGTTTTGTCCCATTTGCAGAAAGGGCGCCGCTTCAGGGCGGCGTTAAACGAGCGCAGAAATGGGACATAATCGCACAAACTCGGAGTTTTGTCCCATTTGCAGAAAGGGCGCCGCTTCCTGGCGGCGTTAC
>JAGCTF010000031.1 GCA_017963755.1 Clostridia bacterium
ATGTGGATCTTTACCATCGAATGGCATTACCGCATACTTATGATCCTGCTCGCGATACTGATCGAAGTTTTCTCCATATTCTTCATGCTCCAGATCTTTAACAAGAAAAGAGTCATCATATTGTCCGTATGCGGCGCCCTGATCATCGGCAGCATTGCCGGCAGCGCAATAGCCAGTTACGTCAAGGAAAAGAATACGATGCACGATTATTTTGACTTCAGAACGTACATGCCGTTCGAAAAGGACAGCCTGGTCAAGCAGCTGGACGAGGAGTCAACGCTAAAGTTCACCGACTTGGATCTCGATGCTCTTCCGAAGATGAACGGGGCAACTGCGCTCTACCCTATCTATGCGGCGTTTGCGCAGGCGACGTACCCCGAATCTATGGCAAATATGGACTACTGGGAAAGGCTCAAATACGTTAACTGCAGCACGACCAGCCGCGCATACGAAAAGATCGTTAACGGCGATGCGGATATTATTTTCGCTGGCGGCCCGAGCAAGGAGCAGGAAGAGTACGCTGCGGAAAAAGGGGTGAAACTCGAATACGTGCCGATCGGCCGCGAAGCGTTCGTGTTTTTTGTCCATCCGAAAAATCCGGTAAACGACCTTTCTCTCGACCAGATCCGCGATATTTATTCAGGGAAAACGACTAACTGGAGGCAACTTGGCGTAAAAGGTCCCGGAAAGATCCAGGCGTTTCAGCGTGAGCCGGGCAGCGGCAGCCAAACGGCGATGGTGCGCTTCGTTATGCGCGACCTGCCGCTTATGAAGCCGGACAAGAAAAAGGTTTTCGACGGCATGGGCGGAATCGTTGACCAGGTCTCCGAGTACAGAAACAACCGCGGCGCTATCGGTTATTCATTCAGGTTTTACACCACCGAACTGATGAGCGGCTTCAAGGTCAAGCTGCTGTCGATCAACGGCGTGGCTCCAACGGTCGAAAATATCGAGAACGGACAATATCCCCTCGCCTCCGAATTTTTCGCCGTTGTCCGCAGCGATGCCAGTGACAACACCCGCGCACTTCTCGAGTGGATCTGCGGTCCGCAGGGTCAGGAACTGATAAGGAAGACCGGCTACACGCCTTTAAAGTAAAACGAGCAGTGTGGCCTGGATCTCCCCACCGCCATTATTCATTTTTCCCGGATTTCAGCGACACCGTTAAGAAAAGGCCGCAGCCCTGTTTACCAGCAGCTGCGGCCTTAAGTCAGACGCTAAAACCTGCGTCATTGACTTCATTTCCATAATTGGAATTGTTCACATTATTTCTTTTTCTTCTTTGAAGCCACGATTATCGCCACGATAGCGCCGATGAGCACTACAGCTGCGGCAATGATACCGATGATCAGACCGATATTCGCACCGCCATTGCCCTTATCAGGAGCTTTGGTAGGATCTACCTTCGTGTCAGAAGTGGGTTCATCTTCAGAAGGATTCTCGTCGGTAGGAACAGAAGTCGGAGCAACTGGAGCATCAGTAGCAGGAACATCCGTAGGAGCGGCCGTAGGAGCTTCGGTAGCAGGCTCTTTGGTAGGCTTTTCGGTAGCGTTAGGATCAGCCTCGCCAAGGATCAGAGAGATGAAAGGAGCTTCTTTCGTGGTATCGTTCGTTGCACCGCCGTATACAGCGACTTCTTCGATCTTATCATTGGCCGGAGCAGAACCGAGCACGAACCAGTTATCGTCAACGATCTCACTCATGTCGCCGCCATAGAAGTTAAGAACGTACGAATCAGGACCGAACGTCTTTCCGAAATCGATCGTGTAGGATTTATTGCCAACGCATTTGATCTCGGTATTGAAGACTTCCTCACCGCTGCTGTCCTCAAGAGAAACAACGATCGGGATCTCAAAGTCGCAGCTGTATGCGAATACGTTCATACCTTTGAACCACTTATCCGAAGTAAATTCAACTGTTACAGCCGTATCTTCGCTTACGGGATGCAGCCACCAGCCAGTATTTACGCCTGCAGCAGCGTCATACAGATACAGCATGGTCTTATCCTTAGAAGGATCTTTTATAGAGTATTCGGTGAGACCGAGGCCGTCACATGTCCAGTCGGAGCCGGGAGCAGCAGACTGGTTCGTATAGCCGTTACCGCCGGTGACAATAAACATACCGAAGTACAGCGGATCAGCGCCTAATTCAAAGCTGTCAGCACCTTCAACGTCCGTAACTTTGAAGAAATCGAGGGGCAATTTTGCAGTGAATTCGTAGCCGAATGACATTTTCTGGATCTGAGTCTGGACCTTATCAGTGATGTCGGCGCCGCCTGCGCTATCGTCGGCAAGCAGTGCGGTCTTGTGGTTATGCTGAAGAACAGTAAGTGTATCGCCGATCTTGAATGAAACAAACAGACCGGGAACCGCGGCAAGTTTATTGTCAGGGTTGAAATTCAGCTGTATCATGTCGCCGTCATTCACGCCTCTCGCGATCACGCCAACGTTAACGCCGTCGTCAACTATCTTGAGGTAGTAGTTGATCGAAGTTTCGCCAATATCTCCGTTAGTCCAGCTCTTGGCGTTGTCCTTGCTCAGTTTGAAGGATTTGGAGTATGCGGAACCGGAGATCAGGCTCGGAGGATCTGCCTGAGCATGTTCTTCGCCAACCGGTGCGATCGTAATGGCAGTCTTCGGATAGAAAGCAGCTTCTACTCCGTTCTGGAAACAGACGTCTGTTTCACCTGCTTCACCGAAAGACCAGAAACCGAACGCACCGCTGCCAATAGCGCTGAATTCGGCAAGGTACGTACCTGCAGGAAGATCCTTATTAAGTTCGAATACGGCGTTCTTATTATCCTGATGCTCGAGAACTTCGGCGTAGGCAATTACTTCGCCTTCGACGGATTCGTCGTAGTCGTCGCCTACCCAATTAAAAACTTCTACCTGTGCGTCGCAGCCGTCCGTCTGGGTCCAGGTCGGGGATTCCAGTCCGATGATCTGGTAAGCATAATAGCCTTCCGGAACGGTGAATACGACGGCAACCGGCCCCTCTGAGTTAAGCTGATGAGGGCCTCCGTCACCGGCGCCATTGGGGTAGATCGCAACTTCCTGAGAATTGTCGGCAATTGCAGGTACTGCCGCTAACGTGAATACAAGGGCAATAACTACAAGAATCGCAAACAGTTTTTTCATGTTATACCTTCTTTCATAAAGTATTGTGCTAAAAGTTGTGTTTATTGTACACTAAAACCATAGGCAATGCAAGAGTAAATTTGCCATTCTCCGCTTCACCAATTAACTTTAAACTCTGAACTCTTAACTCTGAACTCTGAACTCCCTATACTCCATTTGAACTTATGCGAAGCCGAGTGAATGGCTAAGAATTTTGTTTGACCGAAATGCGAACCAATTCCGGGGTTCGCATGAGACCCAAAATTCGTGCCATCATCCGGTTCGTGCTTTAACCGAAATGCGAACCGATTCCGGGGTTCGCATGAGACCCAAAATTCGTGCCATCACTCGATTCGCCTCTTAACTCTCACTCCTTCAGTCACGATCGACGACGCCACCGCCCTGAGCTTCGACGCGTCACTCCCGCTAAGCGTCCCGTAATAAGACAGCGTTGCCGGATCAACACCGAAGATCGTTCCGAACATTGTCCATGCAACCAGGTAGCTGCCCTCCGGCGACGGGTGCTTAAGGTCAGTGTCGTAAAGGTCGATCGACGGATTTTTCGCAGTGGATTCTGTGAATGCCGCGCCTGCACATACAACACCGATGCCCAGTTCCGCGGCGATCGATGCATAAGCGGAGCGAAGCTTCATCTCCATATCTGCGGACGAACTGCCGAACGCGGGCAGGTCCGGACAGCCGTCTTTGTAGCCCCACGTCGCGTACAGCCAGAGTTCCCCGCCGTTTTTATCGACAAGCTCTTTGAACCGCCTGCATGAGTCGTAGAATTCTTCCGGATCAGCGATGGGCGTCGCGCTCTGCTCCTGGATCACAACGATGTCATACTTTCTTTCGGACCCCAGGGCCCCCAGGACCTGCTTGCCGAAAATATCCGAACTGTCAAGGAACTGGCGCAGATGGTACCCGCCGCTGTATATCGAATTGACCCTCACGCCTTCGTACCCGGCGTTCTTCGCGATCCGTGCGAAAATGCCGTTCGACTGGTTAAGATCGTTGCAGTACGTAAAACTGTTGCCAATAAGAAGTACTCTGAGTTTTTCGGACGGATCGCGCGGGGCGTCGATCATCCGCCCGACTTCCTGAAGATCCCCGTCCGTGCCGTCAATTCTCCTTGACCGGCATCCTGTGCCTGCCGCGGTCAATGCGATCAGCATGATCCCGGTTATAATCAATGTAATCGTTTTTGTAACAAATGATCTATGTTTCATATCTGTTATCCTTTTTACCTCACTGTAAAAAAGCGTTTTTCTCCACGTACGCCTTCATCAGCATAAGCAATTGACCGCCGCCAACGCTGAAGCTGACGAGCGACCCGTTGTTAAAATAATCGCACCTGAAATGCCACGCGATGCAGCCAAGGATCTGCATCGCCGAAAGCGACTGAAACTTTTCATCCGGCAGGTCCCCGATATAGCCTTTCAGACCCGCAGATTCCAGCAGTTCCATATAATCGTTGACCACGACGCCGCTCGCATACGCGTCCTTCATAAACGAATCATATATAAAATCGAACACACTATTATGCTTCTCAGGCAGCTCGTAAGCCGAATACACCGCGCATGCCTCCTTGAGTTCCGGATCGTCCTCGATCATCTGCAGAAAAGGAATATATTTGGTGCAAAAATCCAGTTTCCGGCGGCGGGCCGGGTCCATGGCACCCGTCGCGTTCAGGCGATGCGCGGTATCGTAAACATCCTGCTTCAGCTCAAAAAATCCTGTGAGAGGGAGGCCGCCGCCCGTATTCGTGCGCATGGCATTCTCCCAATCAGCAAGCGAATTTCCATAATAGAATTTATCGCGTGCATTGTCACCCGGGAGCGTATCGGCGTACGCGTGGATCGCGTCGTAATATTGCGGGATCCGTTTCAGCTCGCCGGCGGTCAATTTCCATTCGCCGATCGGCTCGAGGTCGCGGGCGTCAATATATTCGAGCGTACCGTCCGGAGCCGCATTGACCTCGCAGCGCAGTTCGTCGCGCACTTCCATAAGTATGCGGCCTAGCAAGTTTCTCCCCTTCCAGTTTGCGACGTTCAGTCTGGCAGGAGCTTTTACGTCGATCCCGGTACCCCATTTACAGTCGTACGGTGAGCATTCGGCGATCAGCTCGCCGCCTGTCCCGAGCAGGACCTTCAGGATATCCTCATTCTGCGAAAACTTGGCCTTCACGCCGCGCTTAACGATCGCGTAGCACGTATTTTCCCACAAAACCGGATCAAATTCCGGAAATTTCCGGCCGGCAATACTTTTGCACTTCGCCGGGTCGCTTGTCGCCATGATCTGCTTCGCGAGATCGTCTTTCCCGAACATCATCACTTTGTGGTACATCATGAACTGCTCCGAATGCACAAAGTGTTTTCCGGCGTAGTCGAATTCGGCCGGATACCAGTTGCTGAAGCAGCCGTACGTTTCATTCTCATGGAAAAATGTGATCATAATTGCTCCTTCTCACGTTATCGCGTTGCCGCGCATTGCTGTCAGGCTCCGTTAAAACTGTACCCGTCTTCCGGGCGAATGCTTTCGAAAACCTTCCAAAGCTGATCCCGGAGCCTCCAGTAAAGGTCCTCGTTCGCCTCGCTGACAGCTCCCTCCTGCCCGTAAACAGCATACAAAAACCACATGCCGCCGTTGTCGCCGGTCAACGTACCGATCAATTCCGTGTATTCATCCGGGGCGGTCTTTTTACGTTTCAGGCATCTCAGGCTAACCATAAGGCCGCTATAGCCGGGTTCCTCCTCCCACAGCAGGACAATATCGGTCCTGTTGCCCTTCTTCTTCGCGCCAACCATTTCTTTCCATTTATCCGGTATTTCAAACGAATACCGTTCCGAACTGATTTTCATTTGTATCGCTTAACCTTCATCCCGGTATGCGGAGCAAAATTGCTCCCACTTTCTGAGCACGGCCTTCAGAGGCTCGTCCAGATAAGATATCGCTTTTTCCCTTATCCACTCAGGGATCCCGTACGCCGCCTCGGCAATGCTGCCTGTGATCGCCGCCAGAGTGTCACTGTCGCCGCCCAGGGAGATCGCGTTCCTGATCGCATCCTCGAAATTCGTACTCTCGAGGAAGGCAATGATCGCCTGCGGGACCGTCTCCTGGCAGGTCTCGTTGAAATAGTATTTGGGTCGTATATCGTCAAGCGTTTTTGAAAGGTCGTAGCCGTACACTTTTTCGACGTGCTCCTTCACCCTGCGCCTGCACCCGGCCGGATCGGAATCGATAGGAGGTTCATTTTCAGCATGAAAACCGCCGAAATAATAGCGGCATAGAAAGATCGCATCCGCCGTTGCCAGCGCCCCTTTTACGCCTTCGGGGTGGTTATGCGTAACTTCCGTGCAGATACGGGCTTCCGTACGTCCGTATTCGGGCAATTGCCCGGTCCTGGCATATTGCTTGCAGTCCATCAGCCAGGCGCAGGGCGAGACGCGCATCGCAGAACCGTTGCCGAAGCTGTTATACGGTCTGCGGTCATTGGAGAAGATCCAGTTGTTAAATCTCACGCCGTACCCCGAATCCGGGTACATCCGCCCGTACTTTTTCATGGCGTCAATAAAGTCGTCCTTTTTTCCGCCGTTCATGAGCCCTTCCGCGACCGCGACGGTCATCACCGTATCATCGGTAAAAAAGCAGCTGTCCTTAAAAAGCGGGAAATCTTTTGTTTTAATATTATGCCACTCGTAGATCGAGCCTACGATGTCCCCGATCATAGCTCCAAGCATATGGTTCTCCTTTCTTCACCGGAATCAGCGCAATGACGACGTTCAGCACAGAATCGCTGACCGCATGCCGCCACGTCACAACTTATCGTACTTGTCCGCCCTGCCCTTCGCCTTAGTCACCGGATACTTCGCCTCGTTCCGCGCCATCTTGGCATTCACGATCTCGTCCTCATCGAGTCCGAGCTTGTCAAGCATATTTCTGCAGTATACGAGCACGTCAGCGAGTTCTTCCTTAACGTGAGCCAGATCGTAATCATCGTCACTCCACTGAAAGCATTCGAGCAGCTCATTAGCTTCGATCGATATAGATTTTGCAAGATTTGCAGGCGAATGGAACTGATCCCAATCGCGATCTTCAGTAAATTTTCGGATTCTGTTTATAGTTTCTTTTTTCATATGATCACCGTTCAAAATTGCTGCAAATGCCGGAAATTACGAGCCGCCGGACAAATACGATATAAGCAATAACCGTCGCGCTCAGCGCCGATAATTGTATCATATCTGCGCCAATAAAAAAAGACCCGGACGCCGGGTCAATACTTCTAATATACTCTCTATAAAATCTTAATAACCTGTTCCGGATAAACTGTGCGGTCCGTCAGACCGGTCAGCCCTTCATAAGCTTTTCAATGTCGCTGTCAGACTTTCCAGCAAACGCGCTGTTATTTTAGTACTATTTATTCATAAACTAAAGCGCTTTCTGCCGCATTTCATGCATTATGCCCTTGCCAGCCGCCCGCATCATTATCCTTCAGTCCACCACCGCGCCGGTCTCCCTTAAGCGCGAACGGACAGCACCCACATCGACAGAGTGAGTATCAGCGCCGGACTTCATTGCCACAGCGACGGCGATACCCGCAGCCTGCCCCAGGCACGCGCAGATAGGCATGATACGCACAGCCGAATGAGCCTCGTGCGTTGCCGACAGACAGCGCCCGGCCACGAGCAGGTTATCGTATTCTTTGGGCAGCAGCGAGCGGTACGGGATCTTATAGTACTCGCCGCCATTGAAGTAGTAAAGCGTTGTCCCGGTGCCTTCGGGATTGTGGATATCGATCTCGTAATTACCGACCGCGATCGTATCCTCGAAATCGACCATTTTCTTGATCTCGTCAGCGGTGAGCACGTGCTCACCTTTCAGTTTGCGGCACTCGCGCACGCCAATGTGACTGGCGATCGATACGAGTTCGGCGTCCCTGCAGGCGGCAGAATTTTCCTTCAAGAAACGGAACATTTCATAGACCTGCCTTCGCCCCTCAAATTCCGCGTCACTGAGCGAAAACGGGTCTGTGGGATCGTGCTTTATCACGCGCGTCGTATTAAGGTGCAGGATGTTCTTCCCGAGGCCTGTAAAGACCAGAAGGTTCTCGCGCGGATTCCGGAGCTTTCCCTCATTCTGAAATTGGTTGTAAAGGGCATTCAGCGCAGATTTTTCTTTAAGGAAAAGGTCAATATCCACCCCCGCCATACGGAAGCACGTTGTCAACGGCTGGCAGAGATTGTCCGTTTCGCGCCCCAGCTGGTAGTCGCACCCGGCCAGAAACATCAGCTCACCGTCTCCGGTAGCGTCGATATAATTATCAGCTTCAAACGTCAGTACGCCGGATTTGGCGGCAACGTTTACGCTTTTTATCTTTCGCCCTTCACACACGGCTTCTACCACTGCCGCGTGGAACAGCACCCGCACGCCCGCTCCGGTCAACATCTCGTCGAACACAAATTTGTAGAATTCCCACGATTTTTCGCCATATTTAGCGAATTTTTCGCGCATTTCAGTAAAGATTCCGCCGCACAATATCCGCCGCTCGCTGTCCTTCGTGGTGTACAACATAAACGGGTACACGAGGCTCTCGCTCATTGCGCCTCCCAGCTGCCCGGTCTTCTCTATGAGCAGCACGCTGAGCCCTTCCCTCGCCGCGCTGACTGCCGCCGCAACTCCGGCGATCCCTCCGCCGGCAACGATCAGATCGTACTTGTTCACGTTACCACCTTTTTCTTTCCACCGTCATACCCCGGAAAGTTCCTGAAGTGTCGTTATTATTTTCTTCCCGTGCTCACGTGCATACGTGATCAGATCCGAGTTCGAGCGATTGTATTCTCCTGCCGGACAGCCGCAGTCAATAACAAATTCCACACTGTCAATCATCTGCTTTGCCTCGGCAACGTTCTCTTCACTTACGGGCATATAAGGAGCAGTCGAAATGAGTTTCCCGGCAAGAGGCCTCGCCACAGCAACGTCAATATCGTTTTCAGGTAATATCCCTGCTGCGAAAGCGATTCCGCGCTTCTGCAATGCCCGATAAAAAGGAATACCAAAACCGGCTCCGCCCGCAACGAAACAGCGTATATCTCCCGCAGGCGCCGGAAGCTCTACACTGCCTAAAAGTGCGTTAAAAGTGCCGGATTCGATACCGTAGAGCGCTCTTACCGTTTCATCTTTGAATATCTCCTCCGGAGTTCCGTATGCCGCTATTTTATCGCCTTTAACGCAAACGATACGGTCGGAAATACGCTCTGCCAGATCGATCTCATGAAGACTCATCACTACGGTGATCCCGTTATTTTTAGCCATGTCCGAAAGGATGCCCAGAAGCTCGATCTTATGGCGGATATCAAGGAATGAAGTAGGTTCGTCAAGTACGATTATCTCCGGCTCCTGGCAGATCGCACGCGCAAGCAGCACCCTCTGCCTCTGTCCGTCGCTGATCGCCGTAACGTCCTGATCTGCGATATCGAGAGCGTGGACACGGTCAAGCGATCTTTCGACCACTTCTTTATCGTGCGCCGTCAATAACCCGAAACTTCCCGTGTACGGATACCGTCCGGCGGCAACGAGTTCGCGGCACGTCATCAGCTCCGGCCTTACTCTCTGCGTAAGCACAACCGCCATCTTTGTCGCGATCTCTTTTCCGCTCAGAGTGTGAATATTTTTACCGTCAATATACACCGTACCGGCAATCGTTGCCAGCTGTCTGGTGATACTTTTCAGTATCGTGGATTTTCCCGATCCGTTCGGTCCGATCAGCGTCAATATCTCCCCTTTCGCGAGCGAAAGCGTGATATCCGAAATCAGCGGCACTCCGTGATATCCAACGGTCAATGACTCAAGTTCAAGTTTGGAAGACTTCTTGTCTATATCAGGCATCAGTTTTACGCCTCCTTGAAACCATGAGCCATATTACGATAGGTGCACCGATAGCGCTCGTGACCGTACTGATCGAAAGCTCCGTCGGTGAGAACAGCATTCTTGCCGCAAGGTCGCACAGTACGCAGAAGACCGAGCCGCAGAGAAATGATGCAGGTATCATAAGGATCGGTTTGTTTGTCTTTAAAAGAATACGTGAAATATGAGGTACAGCGATACCTACGAAAGATATCGGTCCCGCGAAAGCAGCTACACATGCCGACAATATTCCGGTTACTGTCACGAGCAGTACCCGGAATCCCTTTACGTTCATTCCGAGGCTCTGCGCGTACCCTTCGCCCAGCGCGTACGCGGACATAGGCTTTGACATGAAGAAAGTGATCAGCAGCACCGGAAGAATTATGATCGCGCAAACTTTAACACTTTGCCACGATGCTCCGGAGAAAGTGCCAAGCGACCAGTGTGTAAGGTTCACTATCTCAGATTCTTTCGCAAAATTGATCAGCAGATCTGTGACGGCACTGCATATATATCCTATCATTATGCCGATCACGAGCAGCATCGACATATTTTTAACTTTTCCGGTAAAAAGCAGGACAAGCAGGAGCGAAAGCATTGACCCTGCGAATGATGCTATCACGGTGATCGACAGAGGCATCTGTTTGAAGACGTTTGCCATCAGGATCGTTACGACGGCAAGGAACATTTTTGCCCCTGACGATATGCCCAGTACAAAAGGCCCGGCGATCGGATTTCTGAAAAAAGTCTGGATCAGAAATCCCGAAAGAGACAATGCTCCGCCCAGCAGTACCGAGAGCATTATGCGAGGGAGACGGATCTTCCAGATCACGTTAAACGCGACCGTATTGGTATCATCGCGCAAAAATACGATCCTGAGGATATCTTTCACCGAAATATCCACGCTGCCGCTTTTAATGCTCCATATCACCGCGATACAGAATAAAAGAATTAAAGACAGAAACACCGTGCAATAGCGCATGGTATTTCTGCCTTGTACAGATAATTCACTCATTTGAGTTTATACAGATAAGTAAGCTGCTCAGTCGAAGCATCGGCCGTGAGCATAAGGTGGATATCATTGATCATATCTCCTATCGTGTTCTGGATCTGGAAATAGTCAGGCGTCGTGCACCAGACGTTGCCGGCTTTAACTGCCTTCATTTCAGCAAGGAATTCTGCTTTAGCCTTGAACGCGTCAAGTGTATCGGGTTTACCACCAAGGCTCCAGATGTATATGATGTAATCGGCATCCTTTGCCTTGTCGTAGAACGCCTCCATTTCCATCTGGACAGTACCGGTCTTGCCCACGCCTACGTCGCTAAGAGCGTAATCGCCGCCTGCGATCGAGAGCATCTTTGACATATAGTCATCGGCATTGCGGGCGTAAAGTTTGCCCTGTGAAGTGATATAGAACATAGCGACTGACTTTCCGGTCTTTTCGATCTTGGAAAGTTCTTCGACGTACTGGTTCTGAGTGTTGAATACGTTTTCTGCGTTTTCTTCCTTGTTAAAGATCGCGCCGTACAGCTTTGCCCATTCTACGCGCGCAAGCGGATGGTCTTCCTGTGCGGACTGATCGAGTACGATGCTGACGCCGAGGTTCCCCAGCTGAGCTTTCACGTCATCTGTGAGCATCGTAGAGAAGAAAGCGAACGTCGTGCCCTGAGCAGTGATCTTCTCATAATCGGGAGTTTTGTAGTTTCCGATGTACGTGAGTTTTTTTGCGTTCATCGCTTCTTTAACAGCGTCGATATACCAGGAGTCAACGTCGTACGTGGTCAGTGAAATGGCATCGAGCGCACCGATGGCATTGATCAGAGACGTGACAGGCGTTGAAGAGACGAGGATATTGCTAACAGGCTGCTGAAGCACGATGGCATCCTTCGGCGCGTCTTTCGGGACACTCATGTTTTCAGGAACTATCAGCATAACGCTTACGTCATCGGGGGAATTTACGACTTTCGCGATCTTATAGCCACCCTTGTAGTAATCTACGCTGAAGAATTTGGCGTATTTCAGTTCCATCTGGTGGTCAAGCACGAGTTTTCCGTCGTAGTTTTCTTCGGGGGCATCGGTGGGCGCACCGGGCTCGGAAGAAGCCGGAGCCTGAGTCGGAGCATTGTCCGCAGGCTGCTTAACGGTGCAGGCAGACAGCATCGCAACTATCAGTACGATCGCTGTCAACAGTGAAATGGTTTTGAGTTTCATTTTACTCTCTCCTTTTTGAATAGTTTGAAGGCCGTCAATAGCACCGGCGTTTCAAGGTTTCTCCGGCGTTTCCCGCACCGGACAACTCCTCCAAAGCAGGGCTGGCATTCGGACTTCCTTTTTCAAGGTCACCGCTGCGGAACAGTTACGGTTTTTCACCGTATTCCCCGTTTGAGGCACAGGCGTAAGTAAACAGTGCCCCCTGCTCGCTATCAGGTTGGAGATATGTTTGTGAACAGTTCTGCGCGCTAGTACTGTTCACAACATATTTAAGCAGTTCATTCGCGATTCGGATCTGCAAAAAACGGCTGTTTTCTGCATTTCCGCGCCACTCCTGAACTGCCGGAAGTATATCATTTTGTATTTTGTTTGTAAAGATGCTTTATGGATTCCAAAAGGAAAGCGCCGGAGAAAAATGTAGAATTCCCCGGCACGCAAACCTCATTGTCATATGCGACGTTGGGACATGATCCAGCTGATCAGTTCCGGCTCATTGTCCCGCGCGATGCTGAGCCATGATCCAGCTGATCAGCTCCGGCTCACGGTACGCCTGCTCCCAGCTGTCGTGACCAACGCCCGGGTAGACCGTTAACTTCGCATTGCCGCCCGCATTATTTATCTTCTCCACGAGCCTGCGCGAACAGTCGCACGAGACGCACGGATCGGCGTCGCCGTGAAACGCCCAGATCGGAATATCCGTCAACATAAAAGAGAACGTTTCGTTGCCCTCGCCGCACACCGGGACCAGCGCTGCAAACCGTTTCGGATCGTGTGTCCCCCAGAGCCAGGTACCTATTCCGCCGTTCGAGAGACCGGTCAGATATATCCGTGAAGTATCGATCGGCAGAGTCTTAATAAGCTTGTCCAGCCAGTCGTTCAGTGCCTCGATATGGGCAAACCATAAATCGCCTTCAGGGATCTGCGGGCTGACAAGTATGAACGGATAATCCTCTCCCGCTTTTGCAAATTTAGGAGGTCCGTGCTTCGCCACCAGATCCAGGTCACTGCCGCATTCGCCGCTGCCGCACAGGAAGATCATCAGCGGGTATCTGACAGTTCCGCCGTCCGTGTAATTTTCAGGCAGGAACCTGAGGTAAGGCAGCTTCAAACCGCCCTTCGAAGCACTGAAACATTCCCTTGTCATTTTCATCATTAAAATCACCTCTCGCTATTATGTCTCGCTCATCCTTCTCCACAATTAAACGGAGCCGAATTCAGGCATTCTGACGCATTGACCGCTTTCTCCGCACAACTGCGAAAATGACCGCGGCGGCAATCAAAATCGCCGCAGACGCGCAGCTGCTTACGATTATTGCGGTCAATTTCCGTGCTTCCGCCGGAGTACGTGCGTTTGTAGTAAAGTGGAAGCAGAACCTGCCGCCCGGAGCTGCATCGCCGTCGGTATAAAGCGTCAATACGTCTCCGTCAGAAAGGTTCGCATCGCACCATTTGAAATTAAAATCCAGTCTTCCGCTTCCGAACCCCAGGAGCTTTCGCGGTATCGCGACCTGCAAAACATTTCCCTGCACGCTGTACTCTACGTGCCCTGCTTCTTCCCAGTTCCATCCTCCGGTGCTGCGTTCCAGCACCAGACCGTCCTCGGCAGGAGACACCCGGTTAAGTATATATTCAAAATTCTCCCAATCCTGATGAGCCGCTGATGCTTCGCGTGTATCAAGGAGGAGCCTCATCCAGCAGGGATCGGAAGCAGACGTTATCGGATCCACCGTTTCCACAAAGAAATAGACGTTATTTTTGTCATATGAAACTTTGGCAGTCCTGATATCATTGCGGATGCCGGGATTCGTATAATGAGTCGTTGCCCAGCCGTCAATATCCCGCTCGTACGTGTTATTGACGTAGTGGTTATACGCCACGATATCCGCATTGTCCCACTGCTCTGGACTTCCCTTTACGTCGATGGTCAATGATTTTTGCTGCGGATCGTACTTCGAGACCCCTTTGTAGCGGCGAATATTGCTGACCAGCTGGTAATAATAATGGTCTTTCAGTCTCCCCTTAGCAGGTTCGATGTCACGCGAATATTCATCGGTAAATTCATCCGGAAATGCGTTCGGCACTCCGCACCATTCAGATGTGCGGCCAACGTTCCACTCGTTCCAGCCTGTCACAAAAATGATCTCCGGATCGATCTGAAGCGCGCAGTCCCACTGCTCCTGGAAGTTGATGCCGTACAAGATCGAGTTTTCCATACGCGAGCTGCACACGATCTTCTTCCCCGCGTACCGGTACGAATAAGAATAATTAGGCTGCATCGAAAAACTGCGGCCCATAATATGTTCTCCGTTCATCGCGGATAAAGTCATCGTCTCATAATTCGCGTTCTGCGCAACGCCAACAGTCGTAAGTTCAGCGCTGCCGTCCGGATTTCTGTACACCGACTGTGGATAAACGTGGAGCCAGCCCCACCAGGAATCCTCCATATCGCCTGCGAAATAAGAGCCCATTCCGGCCTTAAAAGTAAAGAAGTTCGATATTTCCGCTTCATATGGATCATACGGGTCAAGCCCATTGTGCGACATTACCAGCGGCTTTCCTTCCCAGTAGAACCAGAGATCCTGATAGTTTCCGTTTTTGTAGATCTTCTCATATATCTGCCGCAGCGATGAGACCGTATATTTGGAATCCCATACGAAATTCAGCATAAACGCCACCTGCGGCGTTTTGATGCCGTCAGCCCTTGCCTCCGACCATACTTTCAGCAGGTTCATATATCCCGGCTCCCAGGTAGCGTCGCTGTTCGTACAGTCGAACAGCACGAAATCCACGCCGGCATCAGCCAGAAGTTCAGCGTGTTTTCTAAGAACGTAATCATCGTACTCTGTATAATAGCCGTACAGAGGTTCGTCCCACCAGTATCCGCCGCCTTCCTGCTTCCAGATCTCGTGATCATAGTCGTTGATCGCTTCCGGATGCGCCTCGATTACCTTGGTGACGTTGCACGGCACACCGTTCATCCACGCGTAGTGCCAGGTCCAGTAAAACATACCGACTGTGCGTTTCTTTTTTCCGCCAACTGCCGAATGATCGGGGAGCGTCCTTCCCAGCCCGTCCACGGCGGTCCACTGAGTCGGGTCAACGTCCATTTTTGCTATGGCGCTGTCTTCTGGTACCGTCCACTCGGGAGGCGCGGTATGATACTCCACGTTAACCTCGTGAGAAACGGAATCGAGCATTTTCTCCACCGGATTTTTAGCTATGATCCTGCCTATGTAGGAGCCGTAAACGCGGTAGCCTTTTTCGTAGCAGCAGATGCCGCGCGCCGCAGGTTTGTATCCTTTGAAAACAACGTTTGCACCTTTCACCAGAGTAAATTTCAATGCGTACTCCCCTGCGCCCAGCGCGCCGCCGCTGAGCCCGGTAAAATCTACAGATATTTCTCCCGAATCTGCCCATTCGGAGATCGTCCAGCTATGCAGCATCCCTCCGCGCAGCGTCTTTTTTATATTCTCATTCCATTCATACAGTTCGGCGGTAAATTCACACCCGTCATCGGGGCTTTCGGTGGCAATGCTAAAGTAGACAGCCTCATCCAGCGTATGAAACTGTATCTCCACGTCATCACCGTTCTTCAGCGTAACAGAGGTCAATAATCTCGATTCGTCGAACGTTTCGAATTCGGTTTTTGCCTCCCCGGTCTCTGCCGCGTTCGATTCTCCGGCCTCCGAAGCGTTCAATCTCCCCGGCGTCAATTGCGCGCTCAGCGTGCCAAACGTGCCAACCAAAACCATTGCCATACAAATCAGTGCGATCAATCTTAATTTCATAACGTTCCTACTCTTCAATCAACAAATTTCCTTCCGCATTCCGTGCAGAATTTTGCCCCCGGCAGCCTCTTAGTCAGGCAGAAAGTGCAGCGACCCTCTTCATTGCACTTGGCGACGTATTTTTCCATCGAAAAATCGGGCGCCGTTTGAGGCACGCAATCAGGTTTGAACTTTTCCAAAAATTCGGAGCTGGGCCTGTCCGTCCGGTCCACCCCAAGATCTTTAAGCATATCTTCTTTAAACAGTTTTTCCAGTCCGTCGAACTGCTCCTGAGAATCCTGCGTCAACACAAAGTTGAACACTTCTACTCTGGTATTGACCCCTTCTTCCGCCAGCTTTTTTTCAAGCGTTTTCGCGAGCTGTCCTTTCCTCACGGCCCTCAGCATGACCGACCCCGGCACCAATTCCTCCAGGCTCCGCTCGATCAATCCGTACATTTTCGACTTTATCGCAGCGGTCAATTCATCCTGCCCCGCGTATTTCGTTTCGTCGAAATCCGTCACATTTACGGTACACGCCATCCTCGCTTCGAGGTCAATATCGTATCTGTTCGTGCCCATAGTTTCTCTGAATTTTACCGGCTTCGGCGTGCCGTATTTAAAAGAAAACTTTTCCATATTTCACCTCTGCTGTAAGGATCAGGCTTATCCGGCAGTTAATTCGGTGCTGCGCGAACAGTTGCCTGCCAGCCAGCACGCGTTTTCGAGTTGAGCTTCGAAGCGCACCTGTGCGGTCGCGTCTGATTCAACACTTGCCGTCGCCGCGGTCAATTCCGCATACTGCCAGCTCCAGATGCTTCTTCTCATACCCGTCTCACCGTCTGCCGCGCGCTTTTTCGCGCCCTTACCCCCTCCTATAATTATAGCGAATTGGCGGAAAAAAGAAAAGAGCCGCAAAGAGGCTCGGGCAACAGTTTTTGCGGCGGAACAGGAGGCATATAAGGAGGCAGATAAGGAGGCAGATTAGGAGGCGGATGGCACGGCCGAAACTCCGCCTTTGATCATTTTCGGCCGTATCGAAGAGGAGGAACGCACGGCCGAAACTCCGCCTTTGATCATTTTCGGCCGTATCAGAATGAAAAAAATACACAGCCGAATCATCTTTCTTTCCAAATAGCCCCAGAACATGCGTAGCGGCCCCTAAACGGCGCCAACACTTTTCACCAGTATCGTGAGCAGTCCGGACAACAAATCACCGATTTGGGGCATTTAAAGGGCAACACGGTGCTATGCAGAATACGTTAGTATTGAAACTCGATACGATAATTC
>JAGCTF010000237.1 GCA_017963755.1 Clostridia bacterium
CAAGTGATAAGTTGCAAGTTGAAAGTTGAAAGTTGCAAGTGGCAAGTGATAAGTGATAAGTTGCAAGTGGCAAGTGGCAAGTGATAAGTTGCAAGTTGAAAGTGGCAAGTGATAAGTGATAAGTTGCAAGTTGAAAGTGGCAAGTGGGCGAAGCGAGTGATGGCACGATATTGAGTTCAGAGTTAAGAGTTAAGAGTTAAGGGTTCAGAGTTAAGAATTAAGAGTTCAGAGTTCAGAGTTCTGAGCGGATGCCGTTTGAGGCAGTTTGAATTGCTCATTTATACAGCCGCAAATAGAAAAAGATAGAGCTGCAGCCGTGAAAGAAGATAGCTCATTGCAGGAAAAAAAGGCTTGCTTTCCTTTCACCGGGTGTGGTATAATATACGCCGACAATCCTTGTTCCGCCTTGTTTGGCGGAACCGTTTAGTCCAGAAGGAGGTGAAGAATGATGAACAAATACGAAGTTATGTTTATACTTAACCCGGAGCTCAGCGAAGAAGACACCCAGTCTGTAATCGTTAAGTTCAAGGACCTTATTGCAGGTTCAGGCGAGGTCGAAAACCTTACCGAATGGGGAAAACGCAGACTCGCTTATTTGATTCAGGATTTCACGGAAGGATACTACGTTATCATTGACTTTGCATCCAACCCTGATTTCCCGATGGAGCTTGACCGCGTTATGAGGATCAACGACAGTATCATTCGTCATATGATCACGAAAAAAGAATGATCTTGGTGTCGCTTTAGAGAGGAGACGCGTTTATGAATAAAGTTATTTTGATCGGAAGACTTGCCAGAGATCCCGAACTTCGCTATACTGCTACGAATACTGCCGTATGTCAGTTCACTGTAGCCGTGGACAGAAGGGTAAAATCTGAAAATCAGCCTACAGCGGATTTCATCCCCGTGGTGGCATGGCGTCAGACGGCTGAATTCGTGTCCAAATACTTTTCCAAAGGGAACCGCATCGCGGTCACCGGATCGATCCAGGTAAGAAGCTGGGACGATAACGAAGGGAAAAGACGTTACGCGACCGAAGTTATTGCCGACGACATAGAATTTGTCGAAAGCAAGCGCCAGGATAACGGGTACGGTTCCGCGCCGCTGCCTGAAGAACCCGCTTTCGGCAGGTCTGCTCAGGCCGCTCCGGCTCCCAAAACGGAAAATAACTCAGTTTCGAACGCTTCCGCCGATAATAATGACACTTACTTTTCGCTCAACGACGAGGATAACTGCCCGTTCTGATTGAGCGCCGTATTTTAGGAAAGGAGAGTTCAATATGCCCTACGCAAAAAAAGAAAATGCAAGGGAAGGCTCTGACAAAGGCGACAGCAAAACGATGACCAGAGTACGCAGATCGAGAAAAAAGGTTTGTCCTTTCTGCGCCGATAAGGTCAACGGAATAGATTACAAAGACGTGAACCGTCTCAGAAAGTTTGTTTCTGAAAGAGGTAAGATCCTCCCCAGACGTGTATCCGGATGCTGCGCTGCTCATCAGAGAGAGCTTACGATTGCAATTAAAAGAGCAAGACAAGTGGCGCTTATGCCGTTTACTGCAGATTGATTGAATCATTGATATTTATTCATTATGCGGCGCCGGGTATTTCAATATCCAGCGCCGTTTGCGGCTTTTATAATAGTTATTTTTATCAAAAGCGGACGGAGACAGAATGAACAACAGGTGGGTACGCCATCTTAATATGGCAGTGATTAATCTTATATTGCTTGTCGCGGGCCTTACATTGACTGCGTATTACTGTTTTTCGAACGGTAATATCAGTCTGGGTATCATTGTCGTCTCGCTGCTTTCGCTGTGCCTTCTGCTTAACATCGCGGTGCTCATAATTCTGCGCCGGTACCGCATAAAGCGGGCGAAATCGCTTGCGGTATATACCGACGGAGCCGAAGACGTCCCGCCTGTAGGGACAGTTTCCGATCTTGAGATACCGATGGCTTTTCTGACGGAAGACGGTACGCTCATCTGGGCGAATAATTATCTGCGTGAGATCTTTCACGACAGCATGAAACTGAATTCCGAACTCAAAACGCTTTATAATCTAAAACTTAAAGGAAAACTTGATAATTCGCTTCTGGACCTTTCAGACACAGTAGTCTTTTCGGACAGAAGTTTCCATATGCTCGTAAACGTGGCAAGGACTGAAAAAAGCGGTCCTGAATCGTTTATGATAATCGTTTATTTCATCGAGATCACACAGCTGCTTTCGCTGCAAAAACTGTACGACGAAAAAAGAGCGGCAGTCGCGGAGATCGCCGTTGACAGCTACGACGAAATATTCCAGTCGAGCGGCGAAGCCGTTGTCAACGAAATATCCGTCGAGCTTGCGAGGATTTTTGACCGCTGGAAAGGCGACTCCGGCGCCGTTATTAAAAAGCTTGTCCGGGACAGGTATCTGCTGATCTGCGATGACAAGGCGCTCGAATCGTTCGAAAACGGGAAGTTCAGCGTTCTCGACATGGTAAAGAAGATCTCCGTTGGTAACCGTATCCAGGTCACGCTAAGCATCGGAGTCGGTGCTCACGGGGAAAATGCGGCCGAGAACTATTCACTGGCCGCTTCGGCTCTTGAGCTTGCATTAAGCCGCGGCGGAGACCAGGCGGTCGTAAGAAAAGGCGGCAGAGACTCTTACTACGGCGGCAGTAATATCGACGTCGAAAGCATCAACCGCGTAAAAGCGCGCGTAATGGCTTCGATGCTTCGCGCCGAAATAGAGAAGAGCAGCATAGTGCTTATTATGGGCCATAAGAACGCGGATATGGATTCCGTAGGTTCCGCGCTGCTTGCTTACAGAGCGTGCGTTTTTGCCGGAGTAAAAGCGCACATAGTGCTCAACGAATCGAACCCGTCTATCGACGTGTTCTACAATAAACTTCAGGAACACAGCGAGTACGACGACGTTATTATCGACACGAGCTACGCACTTAATCTGATCGATCCGAACATGCTGATCATCGTCGTTGACACGAGCAGACCGGGGCTGACGGAATGCCCGAAACTGCTCGACTACTGCAACAGAGTCGCGGTCATTGACCACCACAGGCGCGCAGCGGACTATATTAAAGATACTGTGCTGGATTATACCGAAACGTACGCCTCGTCTACGAGCGAACTGCTGATAGAGATGCTGAGACATATGTCTCCGGATGCGGACGTGCCGCTGATCGAAGCGGAAGCCGTATATGCCGGAATACTCGTAGATACGAAGAATTTCACGTTCAAGACAGGAAGCAGAACGTTTGAAGTCGCGTCGTTCCTGCGTTCGAGAGGTGTGGATACTGTATCGGTAAGGCAGTATTTCCAGCCGGATATGGATATGTATTCTGCCGTTTCGAGAGTCACATCGGCAGCTTCGCTGAAGCACGGCAGGGTGGCTGTGGCGCGATGTCCGGAGGACGTTAAAAACCAGAAACTCGTGTGTGCAATGGCGGCGGACAGACTTCTGGATATTTCCGGCGTAGATGCTTCGTTCGTACTTTCCGGATCGGGCGACGGCGTTTCCGTAAGCGGAAGATCGTGGGGAGATATAAACGTGCAGGTCATTCTGGAAAAGCTCGGAGGCGGAGGACATCTGACCAGCGCCGGAGCGTTCCTTCCGGACTGTTCGATCTCCGAAGGCGAGCAGAAACTGCTTGACGCAGTGGATTCGTATTTCAAGAATTAAAGGAGGATTTTGTTATGAAAGTTATTTTGCTTCAGGATATAAAAGATCTGGGTGTAAAAGGGCAGATAGTTAACGTGAGCGACGGGTACGGGAAGAATTTCCTTATTCCGCGCAAACTCGTAAAACCTGCCACGGAAGGCGCGCTCAACGACGCGAAAGAGAAGCAGAAGGCGCAGGCCGAGAAGAAAAACCGCGAGCTCGCTCTGGCCAAAGAAGCCGCTTCCGCGCTAAACGGTACCGAAGTCGTTGTCCGCATGAAAGTCGGGGAGAACGGGAAGCTTTTCGGCGCCGTCTCAACGAAGGATATTGCCGATGCGCTGAAGACCCAGAAAGAACTTGATATTGACCGCAAAAAGATCGATATAAAGGAACCGATAAAAGTGCTCGGTAAATTTGAATGCACCGCGCGGATCTATCCGACGGTCACTGCGAAATTTACGGTAGACGTCAGACCTGAATAATAATTGCGAACTGGATTGATACTATGAAACAGCAGCTTGAACCGCAAAATATCGAAGCAGAACGCGCGCTGCTAGGCGCCGTGCTGATGGATCCGGACTGCCTTTTCGACGTGATGGAGATATGTCAGTCGGAAGACTTTTTCCGCCCGGAGCATCAGAATATTTTCGAGGCATTTATTACTCTTTCTAAGACAAAATCGATGCCGATAGATATGCTCACCGTTACCGATCTGCTCGAAAGCACCGGAAAAATGAGTACGATGAATCCGGAGTACATCGCGTCGCTCGCGGCCGACGTGCCCCTCGCTTCAAATGCGGTCGAGTATGCTAAAATAGTCGCGGCAAAATCGATGCAGCGGCGTATGCTGAAGGCTTCGTCGGAGATCGCGCGCCTGGCGTACGAACCGGACGGAAACGTAAATATGGCCCTGGACGAGGCCGAAAAACGTATATTCGAACTCGTACAGAAGGGCAATGTTAACAGTTACAGGCCGATAGGCAAGATCCTTCCGGAAGTTTACGACAGATTGAGCGTCCTCAGCGCAAAACTAAACGACCCTTCATACGAGGGCAATAGATTGTCCGGTATTCCGTCCGGCTTTACCGAACTTGATAAGATGCTCTCGGGCTTCCAGGATTCCGATCTGATACTTATTGCCGCACGTCCCGGAATGGGAAAAACGGCCCTTATGCTGAACATTGCCACGAACGTTGCCGCCGGCCGCTATAAATATCCGGTAGCAGTTTTCAACCTCGAGATGTCATCCACTCAGCTCTCCAGAAGAATAATGAGTTCATACACGGGCATCCCGGGCGAGACGCTGCGCACAGGCGATCTCAGTCGTGCCGAATGGACTTCGGTAAAAGATATGATCAAAGAGTTTAAAGACGTGCCGCTTTATATCGACGATTCCGCTGACGTATCTGTAAACTCTATAAGGGCAAAATGCCGCAAGCTTAAACTTGAAAAAGATATAAAACTGATAATAATCGACTATCTGCAGCTTCTGACTTCCGGCACGCGCACTGAGAGCAGGGTCAATGAAGTAGGCGAGATCTCGCGTGCGCTTAAGCTTATGGCGAAAGAGCTTGACGTGCCGGTAATAGTCGGTTCACAGCTCTCGAGAAGCGTCGAGAAGCGCGACGATAAGCGCCCGATGCTTTCCGATCTGCGCGAATCCGGAACGATCGAGCAGGACGCCGACATAGTAATGTTTATATACCGCGACGCTTACTATCATAAAAACGAAGAAAGCAAATTCAAGGACGTCGCAGAACTGATCATTTCAAAACACAGAAACGGTTCTCAGGGCAGAATCCAGCTCCTGTATGACTCTGATCACGCCCAGTTTAAAAATATCAGTTTCGCGCAGGACGGAAGCAATTCAAATAAACAGTGAAAGTTTCAGATCCATTTAAACTTTTTTCAGATGCGCTGACCGGGAAATGCATGTATCAGGAAGGCGATAGAGTGCTCGCTGCCGTATCCGGCGGCGCAGATTCCGTATGCATGCTTCTTATGCTCAAGAAGTATCTCCCTGAAGGCACGCTCGGCGCGGCGCATTTCAATCACGGCCTGCGGGGCGCGGAATCCGACAGAGACGAATCGTTCGTAAAGGATCTATGCGCTAAACTCGAAGTGCCTTTTTTCTCTGAAAAAGCAGATATCAGCGCATACGCTGCAGCAGAAAAAGCAGGTATCGAGGAATGCGCGAGGAAATACAGGTACGAGTTTCTTAAAAGAACGGCGGAGGAAAAAAGATATAACTATATAAGTGTCGCTCATAATAAGGGGGACAATGCGGAGACGATTTTTATGCATATATTGCGCGGCTGTTCGGTGGACGGGCTGGCCGGCATGCCTTACCGCGCGGGCAATATTATAAGACCGCTGCTTGACGTTGACCGCAGTGAGATAACTGAATATCTTCGCTCTGAAGGGCAGGATTTCATCACGGATTCGTCCAACGCGGACAATACTTATCTTCGCAACCGCGTGCGCAACGTGATCATTCCGTTTATTTCTGATAATATCGGCTACGATATTCGCGACGTGCTCTTAAGGCAGACCGGGATTGCCGCAGACGAGCGCGATTATCTCGATCGCGCCGCAGACGCGTTTATTTCTGAATACGTTAAAGAATGCCCGGAAGGATTGATCGCGGATAATAAAAAGCTGGAACTGCTTCATCCCGGCGCCGGAAGGCGTGTGATCCGCAACATTATTTCGATGGTAAAAGACGGATCTTCACGTTCGCCTTATGAGGGCAGAAAAGATATACGATCCGACGCGATCGAGCGCGTTTATGACGTGCTGAAGGCCGGAAAGCTTGGGAAAACGGCTGAATGCGGGCGCGGGGTAAAGATGCGGCTCACTCATTCAGGAGCGCTGTTTTACTGCGATAGCCAGGCGGAAAAACAACATTGTCCGCAGACTGACGGCGGCTGTATCGCGGGTGAGGAAAAAGCAGGATCTGACGCCTCGGAAAAAGCAGGATTTGACGTCGAAGAATTGACCGCTGGAGAAACAGAAAAAACAAAAGCAGAAAATGGATTTACCGCAGGCGAAAGCTTCGTTTATTTTGACAAAAACAAATATATTGATATAATACACAAGTGCGGAAACGGCGCTCCTGTTTTTCGGCATCCTGAAGCCGGCGACGTGATATCGCCTTTTGGAATGCACGGAAAAAAGAAAGTCCGGAAACTGCTCATAGACCTAAAGATCCCGTACGAAAAAAGAAACGGCCTGAAGCTGCTCGCTGCAGGCAGTGAAGTGCTATGGATCCCCGGGATATGCTCCAGCGAACTTCTGCGCATAGAAGAAAATACAGCCAAAATAATACGTGTAGTCATTCGGGAGGAAAATTGACAATGGAAGATTTAAAAGCTTACTCGGACAGAGTACTGCTCACAGAAGATGAGATCAGGGCAATGGTGAAAAGGCTCGGTGCGGAGATCACGAGAGATTACGAGGGAAAGAAACTTTTCCTCATCTGCGTATTAAAAGGCGGATTCGTATTTATGGCGGATCTCGTACGCGCGATTGATCTTCCTCTCGAAGTAGATTTTATCGCTGTGTCCAGTTACGGTTCCTCCACAAAAACTTCCGGCGTAGTAAGACTTTTAAAAGATATAGACAAGCCGCTCAATGATAAACACGTGCTCATCGTTGAAGACATCATGGACTCCGGACTGACGCTTAACTACATAAAAGCCATGTTTGAGAACCGCTCTCCGCTGTCCGTAAAAATATGCACCGCGTTCGACAAACCCGAGCGCAGAAAAGTTGACATCACACCCGACTACGTCGGCGCCGTAATACCTGATGAATTCGTTGTCGGATACGGACTCGACTACGACGGGATACTCAGAAACCTTCCCGAACTGTGCGTACTGAAAAGAAGCATCTACGAAAAATAAAGAGGTAAAAGATGAAAATATTAAAAGCCGTATCGCCTTATATTCTAATATTCTCCCTCGTCGTACTGGCGGTGGTGCTGATCACCAATTTCGTCGGCAATAAAAAGCTCGAATATTCGCAGTTTATCGTTGAACTGAATGAAAAAAACGTAGAATCTGTCGAATACGAGGATAACAAAGCCAAGGTGGTCATCAAAGCCGACAGCGCTAAAGACGAATCGGTGAAAGCCGGTAAATATGACGTAAAGATACTTGATCAGGGCGAATTTGAAGGCCTGATGATCGACCAGATCCTTGCGGGTAATCCGGTAAAATATCATTCCGAGATCCGTTCGGTGCCATTCATCGTGAGGATCCTTCCGTATCTGATGCTCGGTATACTTGCCATCTTCCTGTTCTTTATGATATTCAGGCAGAGCCAGGCAGGAGCGGGCAGCAACGGCAGACTGACTTTCGGACGCAGCAACGCGAGATTATATACAAAAAGCAAGATCAAATTTGCCGACCTTGCCGGCGCTGACGAGGAAAAAGAAGAGATGGAAGAACTCGTATCTTTCCTTAAAGATCCTGCAAAATACGATTCTCTCGGCGCCCGCATTCCCAAAGGCGTTCTGCTTGTAGGCCCTCCCGGAACAGGTAAAACTTATCTTGCAAAGGCCGTCGCCGGAGAAGCCGGAGTTCCGTTCTTCAACATAAGCGGCTCGGATTTCGTAGAACTGTACGTAGGCGTCGGTGCGGCGAGAGTCAGAGATCTGTTTGAACAGGCTAAGAAGAACGCTCCTGCGATAGTATTTATCGACGAGATCGACGCCGTAGGACGTCACAGAGGCGCAGGCCTCGGCGGAGGTCACGACGAAAGAGAACAGACGCTTAACCAGCTGCTCGTCGAGATGGACGGATTTGAATCTAACACCGGCGTAATAGTCATGGCCGCGACGAACCGTCCCGACATACTTGACCCCGCACTCACCAGACCGGGCAGATTTGACCGCAAGATCAACGTCTCCTACCCGGATATGAAAGCCAGGGAAGCGATCCTGCGCGTACATACCAGAAACAAACCGCTCGACGAGACCGTTGACCTCGCAGAAGTCGCGAAAAATACGTCCGGCTTCACACCGGCAGACCTCGAGAACCTGCTCAACGAAAGCGCACTGCTTGCCGCCAGAGATAATCACGATAAGATCTCTTCGGCAAATATTAAAGAGGCGATCTTCAGAGTTATCGTGGGCAAGGAAAAGCGCAGCCGCGTTATGACCGATAAGGACAAATGGCTTACTGCTATCCACGAAGTCGGGCACGCAATAGCCATAAAATACCTGTCGACAACGGAAAAAGTCGAGCGCGTCTCTATTATTCCCGCGGGCAGCGCAGGCGGCTATACCGCTCACAGACCCGATGAGGACCGCACGTACGTAACCAAAGCGCAGCTCCTTGAAGCGATCGACATCAGCCTCGGCGGAAGAGTCGCCGAAAAACTTGTACTTAACGACATAAGCACAGGCGCGTCGTCCGACCTCGAGCAGGTAAGCGCGATCGCAAGAAGCATGGTCACGAAGTACGGTATGAGCGACGAGATCGGCAACGTTATATTCAACACCGGAGCAGGCGACGAGATATTTATCGGAAGAGACTACGGCCATTCCAAGAACTACAGCGAAGAGACCGCCGCACTGATCGACGAAGCCGTCAAGAAAATAATTGACGCCGAAGAAGAGAAAGTGACGAAACTCATTTCCGACAATATCGACAAACTTAAAGAGATCGCCGGTATCCTGATCGAACGCGAGCGTCTCGAAGGCGACGAATTCGAGGAACTGTTTACTGACAATAACTGACTGATTTGATTTGGTGAGAATATTATGGCTGACGGATTTGGCTCCGGTTTTGACGAGATCAGCGGCAGAGTCGAAGATCTGATCTTCGTGAATCCGGAAAATGGTTTTACCGTGATCGAATTCCAGCCTGCCGATAGCACAGAAACGATAAGAGCTGCCGGTATCATGCCGGAGCTTTTTCCCGGGGAATTTGTGAAGATTATCGGAAGGATGGAGACTCATCATACTTACGGTGAGACTTTCCGCGTAAATACCTGTACCAAAGCCATACCTTCAGACCGTGAGAGCCTTATCACGTTCCTGTCCTGCGGGCTTTTCCCGGGAGTGGGAGACGCGACCGCTAAAGCGATAGTGGATCAGTTCGGCGACGATACTGCCGATATCATCCTGTATACGCCGGAAAGGCTTAAAGAAGTCAAAAAAATAACTGCCAAAAGGGCTGGCGTGATAGGCGAGAAATTCCGCGAATATTTTAACGTCTCAGAGACGCTGAAATTTTTCGCGGATATGAATATTTCAACAAAGATCGCTATGTCCGTTTACGACCGGTTCGGCGTCAATTCGATTGCCGTGACCAGGCGCAATCCGTACCATCTAATAGACGAGATCCCGATGCTCGGATTCAAGACAGCAGACAGGATCGCCCTGAGCCTCGGCGTAAATCAGAATTCGGGCAGCAGGCTCTGCGCGTATATTAAATATTATCTTCAGTCCCAGCTCGGATTCGGAAACGTCTGCTACCCGCGCAGAATGCTCGCCGATTCCGTAGCGTTCGAATTGTCCTCGGAACAGAAACCGGTGGAGGAAGCGCTCGAGAGCCTGATCGCATCAGGTGCGCTGCGCACGTATAAAACGGATGAAACCGTTGACGCCGAAGAATACGTGTTTCTGAGTTATATTGACGACTGCGAACAATACATCGCCGACCGACTGAAGGAAATATCTGCTTTCAGACCTGTGACTTCCGGGCCTCCTTTCGAAGGCTTTATAGACGAACTCAATTTTGAATCCGGCTTCGACCTTAACGACGTACAGATATCTGCCGTAAAAAGCGCGGTCGATAATTCATTCTCTGTCATAACCGGCGGACCGGGCACGGGAAAAACCACGATAATCAAGGCCGTCTACAAATATCTCTCGCTCTCGGGGCTAAAATGCATGCTCTGCGCTCCAACGGGAAGAGCGGCGAAAAGAATGGCAGAAGCGGTCGGGATCGAAGCCAGAACGATACACCGCATGCTCGAATACTCCGCGTTCTCGAGTGAAGACGGCATTGACGACGGGTACGAAGACGACGGCAGGCTCAGATTCAACCGGAACGAATCAAATCCGATCGACGCCGACGCACTTATCGTTGACGAATCGTCAATGCTTGACACGATCCTGGCATATCATATGCTAAAAGCATTAAGACCCGGCGCGCGCCTTCTGCTGCTCGGCGATAAAGATCAGCTTCCGTCGGTCGGACCGGGCAACGTTCTGAAAGACATCATTTTTTCAGAAGTGTTCCCGGTGACAACTCTTTCGTTCGTCTACCGTCAGTCGGACGACAGCCTTATCGCGTACAATGCCCAGCGCATCAACAGCGGTCTTCTTCCGGAAATGAACAAGCGCGAAAAAGATTTCTTTATGATCGACTGCGCCGCTGCGGAATCCGTCCCTGAAACGGTAATAGACGTTGTTTCAAGGCGGCTTCCTAAAGCGTACGGGATCGATCCGGTCCGCGATATTCAGGTGCTTATTCCGGGCAGGAAAGGCGAATGCGGAGTCGAAAATATCAACGCGCTTCTTCAGCAGGCTCTGAATCCGGCGCCATACGCCTCTTCCGCAGCTTCCTCATTTTCCGCCTTATCTGCTTCCGCAGCTTCCGGGACGTCCGGCGAATTGAATTACGGAGGCGTGCTCTTCAGGACCGGAGACAGGGTCATGCAGATAAAAAACAATTACGAGATCGAATGGGAAAGCAGACTGTTCCGCGGCCAGGCCGGAAAAGGAATTTTCAACGGAGAGATGGGGATCATACTCGAGATCGACAGGGGCGAGAGGACGGTCACAGTAATCTTCGACGACGACCGCACGGCCGTATATCCGATCGAGCTTCTTTCACAACTTGAACACTGCTACGCGATCACCGTACATAAAAGTCAGGGCAGCGAATTCGACTACTGCGTGATAGTCCTGTCCGGGATCCCGCAAAGATTATGTACGAGAAATATATTATATACGGCCGTAACGCGGGCAAAAAAGATGGTCGTCATGATAGGCGACAGGCGCTATTTAAAGTTAATGACCGATAACAATACAGAAGAAAGGCGCTATACCTGTTTAGAGGAAAGGCTTTGCGCAGGAGCGACCCGTGGCAGTCACATCGGTCCCGCAGGCCTGGACGATATGGCTGTTTTTGATACTGGAGAACACAGATAAATGAAACATACTTTTTCTATTATAGATCTCATATTCCCGGAAAAATGTCCGTTCTGCGGCCGTATGACAGGAGCGCAGGAACTTGACAGCGCCGGATCATGCAAAAAGTGCCGCGAAGAGCTCATAACGTACAGATCGGCGGACGAACTTCCGCACGAGGCGCTTGAGAAAGTGCTTAAGCTGTACGTTCCGATGAGATACTCAGGGAAAGCCAAAAAAGCGATGCTAAGATATAAATTCGGGCAGGAAGAATGGCTGTGCGAAGCATTTTCACGGATAATGCATAACTACTTATCAACAAACGAAGCGTACGAAGATATTGACCTCATAACCTGCGTACCGGTGAGCCCGAAACGCTTTGCCGTGAGAGGATACGATCAATCGAGACTGATCGCACGCAAATTGTCCGAATACTCCGGGAGACCTTTCCGCGACCTGCTGAAGCGTAACGACAACTCAAAAAAAGCAGCTTTCACGAGCCGCGAAAACTTTGCCGAACGCGCTTCCGAAAAACGGTTCGAAGCCGCGGACCCGGAGCTTTCGCTGTTCGGATCGCGCGTACTTCTGGTGGATGACATTTTTACCACCGGATCTACGCTAAATGAATGCGCAGGCATACTGCTCGGACGCGGAGCGATGTACGTAAACGCAGCGTGTATGATGAGCGGCCGCCAGGACATTTATGACGCGCCTTTGGAGGAAACGGCATGATCCTGTTTACGTGCAAAGAAATGCAGATGGCATTCGGCGACGATATAATCCTCGACGGTGTGAATCTTTCGGTCAATGAAGGCGACAGGATAGGTGTTATCGGTTCTAACGGCGCCGGTAAGACCACGCTCATACGCATCTTTACCGGTGAGTACCTTCCCACGGCCGGAAGCTGTTTTATACACTCATCCGTGCGGTCGTCAATATCTTACCTCCGCCAGGACTCGGGGCTCGATTCCGAGCTGTCAATATATGACGAGTTTATGCGTCCTTACGCGCACCTTAAAGAACTCGAAAAGCAGATCGCCGAGACGGAAGAAAGACTGATACGCTTCGGGGACTCGGAGGCAATAGGTCACGTACTTTCCGGGAAATTGTCCGAACTGTACGAGCGGTACAAGGACGCGGGCGGGCTTACGTATGAAAGCCGCGTTAAGAGCATATTGAAGGGCCTCGGCTTCTCAGAATCTGACTTTGACCGAAACGTCTCGACGCTCTCGGGCGGCCAGAAAACGAGGCTGGCGCTCGCAAAACTGCTCCTGGCCGATTCAAAAATACTTATCCTCGACGAGCCTACGAACCACCTTGACGAACAGTCCTGCATATGGCTGGAAGGAGAACTTTCCGAATACAGCGGAACGCTTATAGTCATATCCCACGACAGAACGTTTCTTGACAAAGTTACGAAAAAAACTCTCCTCATCGAGCGAACCGGCGCGTTCCTGTACAACGCACCTTACTCATCATACGTGGCTTTGAGGCAGGCGGATACGGATTATCAGCAGAAATGCTACGTTCAGCAGCAGCGTGAGATCGCCAGAATAAACGCCTTTATAGAGAATCAGCGCAAATGGAACAGAGAAAGAAATATAATAGCCGTAAACAGCAGGCTTAAATATCTTGACCGCATGGAAAAAATCGACAAACCGCTGTCTCCGGAAGATCCGCCTGCCGTCAGCTTCGAAATAGACGTTCCCGGCGGAAAAGACGTGCTGAGCGTAACGTCTCTCGGCTTTTCATACCCCGGAAACGAACTTTTCAGCGATCTGAACTTTGAAGTACATCGCGGCGAACGCCTGTTCATCACCGGACCTAACGGCTGCGGTAAGACCACGTTCTTAAGGATAATCGCGGGAAAACTTACGGAAAAAGAAAAGGAGTACGTTCGAGGCTCTTTCCGGATCGGGTCAAACACGGCATTCTCCTATTACGCGCAGGATCTGTCTGACGTTTCAGGCGAAGGCACTGTATTTGACGCGCTGTACGACAGGGTGAATTATCCAGGAAAACCCGCGGCACTGCTTGTCCCTCCCGTAAAAATACGCAACAGTCTGGCGGCAATGGGTTTCAGGGGAGAGGACGTGTTCAAGAACCTCTCGGAATTGTCCGGCGGCGAAAAATCGCGCCTCCAGCTCCTTATGATAAGCTATGAGCGCAGGCCTCTGCTTATACTTGACGAACCTACTAACCATCTCGATATCTCTTCGCGCGAAGTGCTCGAAGAGGCGCTTCAGAAGTTTGAGGGCACCGTCATAGCCGTTTCGCACGACAGATATTTCCGCGAAAAAATCGCTACGGGCACGCTGGATATTTCAACGTTCCGCAAAAACAGTTCTAATGCTTCAGCTGATGCGGCAGACACGCGGCCCGGTTCCGGAAAAGAGGAGTATCTTAAACAAAAAGAGTTCCGCTCGAAAGTCGGGAAGCTTCAGAACGAACTTAAACGCTGCGAGACTGCGATCTCCAAACTCGAATCCGAGAGCGCTGAATTTGAAAAATCGATGTCGGATCCTGAGATCGCGAGCGACCATATTAAACTCGCGGAACTGTACGCGAAGAAAAGCGCAGACGACGAACAGATGCTGAGCCTGCTCACGAGGATCGACGAGATCAGTTCGGAACTTAAGGCGCTCGGTGTCAATACAGAATCGTCCGGGGTATGATAGATGGCGGCGGAACAGTCTTTACAGATCGCAGAGGACAATAATTCAGGCTTCAGGAAGACTACTGTAAGCTGCTTTGCCGCGTACGTCGTGCAGGCGGTTGTCAATAATTTCGTGCCGCTTCTTCTCGTGCAGTTTAACCGCGAATTAGGCATAACACTCGGCCAGTTCACGCTTCTGACTTCGCTCAATTTCGGCCTGCAGCTGTGCATCGACCTGCTCGCCGTAAAATTTATTGACCGCATCGGATACAAACTCGCGATGATCATTGCCCACGGCTTCTCGTTCCTGGGCATAGCCGGGCTCGCCCTGCTGCCGGAAATATTCAATTATCACTTTTCAGGCGTGCTTATATGTATGTTCCTGTACGCGTGCGGCGGAGGATTGCTCGAAGTAGTCGTAAGCCCGATCATTGACGCTATCCCTTCCGGCAGCAAAAGTGCCAGCATGAGCCTTCTGCATTCATTCTATTGCTGGGGCCATGCCGCGGTCATAGCGCTCTCGACCCTGTTCTTCGCTCTTGCCGGAATCAGGCACTGGCGCATTCTGGCGATCTTGTGGTCGCTGATCCCGCTTGTAAACGGCATCATATTTACCGGAATGAAACTTCCTGAGACACTTCCGGGGTACAGTTTAAGATCCGGGCATTCGTCCGTTTCGAAGAAGGCGGAAATCAGAGGGCGGTTCAGGGTCCGTGAGATGCTCGCTTCCGGCACTTTCTGGCTGTTTTTCGCATTGATGTTCTTTTCGGGCAGTTCGGAACAGTCGATAGCACAATGGGTATCCGCTTTCGCCGAGAAAGGGCTCGGGGTCAATAAATCCGCCGGAGACGTTGCCGGGACGCTGCTTTTCGCGGTAATGATGGGTATCTCGAGAACGTTCTTCGGAAAAGCGGGCAAGAAATTGTCACTGAGGATCTATATGATTGCGAGCGCCTTTTCGTGCGTAGTTTTCTATCTTTGCATAATATTCATTCCGAACGCGCTCGTAAAGCTGATCTTCTGCGGGCTTTGCGGCTTCTCTGTGGGTATATTCTGGCCCGGCACGTTTTCTGCCGCGAGCGCTTCACTTTCACGGTTCGGAACGCCCCTCTTCGCGCTATTAGCCCTTGCAGGCGATCTTGGCTGCATGTGCGGCCCGGGGCTCGTAGGGACAGTTTCAAGCGCATGCGGAGGAAATATGATACCCGGAATCGGTGCCGCGGTAGTATTCCCGGCTTTTATGTGCATTCTGCTGGTCTTTCAAACGATCCGCAGTTGTGGTAAAATAAAAGGCGAAAGATCCGGCGGCGATGATGACAGTGCCGCTTCTTTAGATGAGCCTGCAGGCTGATCAGATGTTTTGAAAGGGGAAAACGGTTTTGAATACTGTACTGACTGACCTCGTAGTTAATGACGCTCCTTCGCTTTTTGGGCAGAACGACGAAAATCTGTCTGTTATTTCGGATGCATTCGGCGTTTCCGCGTCCATCAACGCCGACGGAAACGTACGGCTTTCATGCGACGGATACGACCGCGACGCGGAAGAAAAACTCAAAAATGCAGAAGCGGTCATACGCAGACTCGTGAAGCTGTCCGAGGAAAATGAAACCGTTAATAAAAGGCTTACGGCGTATCTTTGCGACCTTGTCGCCGAGAACGGCGTGCAGTCTGTGAATCAATATACGACTGACGGTATCTGCGTGACCGCTAAAGGCAGGCCTATTAAGGCGAAGACGCTCGGCCAGGCGGAATACGTCGAATCGATCAGGAAAAATTCCGTCACGTTCGGCATAGGGCCTGCCGGTACAGGAAAAACGTACCTCGCCGTGGCTATGGCAGTATCCGCGTTCCGGAAAAACGAAGTGTCGCGCATAATTCTCACGCGCCCTGCGGTAGAAGCGGGAGAAAAGCTCGGATTCCTTCCGGGAGATCTGCAGAGCAAAGTTGACCCGTACCTCCGCCCGCTTTACGACGCGCTCTACGATATTATGGGAATCGACGCCTACCAGCGGAATTTTGAACGCGGCGCCATCGAGATCGCACCTCTTGCATATATGCGCGGCCGCACGCTCGATAACTCGTTCATAATTCTTGACGAAGCACAGAACACTACGCCGGAGCAGCTGAAAATGTTCCTGACGCGAATAGGACAATACTCGAAAGCCGTTGTCACCGGCGACGTTACGCAGATCGACCTTCCGAAGGACAAGACTTCTTCGCTTCCCGGTGCGCAGAAGATCCTGGGCGGGATCGACGAGATAGGATTCGTGACGCTAACGGGCCGCGACGTTGTGCGCTGCCAGCTGGTCCAGAAGATCATCAAGGCATACGAAAAGTTTGAAAAGAAGGATAAATAATGAGACATATATGTAAATTTTCTTTTGAAAAGCTCAGGTTATTCACGCTCGCACCGAAAAAGGAAATACTGAGCGCGGTTTCGGACGTTTTCCGGGAGGCATGCTCAGCTGAATACGGAAACGTGACCGCCGCTTCTCAGGCGCTGGGGGCAAAGGGCATAGAAGTATGCGTCGTTTTTACGGACGACGAAGGGATAAGAAAATACAACAGGGAATACAGAAACATTGACCGCCCGACTGACGTGCTGTCGTTTCCGTCAATGAATTTCGCGGATGGTGAAGGCAACGTGACGCCGTTCGACCTTGACCCCAACACCGGGTACGTGTATCTGGGAGATATCGTGATATCCGTCCCGAAAGCGCGCGCTCAGGCGGAGTCGTACGGCCACAGTCTTAAGAGGGAGATCGCTTTTCTTGCGGCCCATTCGTGCCTGCATCTGATCGGATACGACCACGAGGAGGATGGCGGGGCGAAAAAGATGGAAGCGCTGCAGGAGGCAATACTTACGAAACTCGGTATCACGCGTGACGTGCCGTGAACATAATAGTTTGCGGGGCAATAAGGAGGAATTATGAACCATAAGACCGGATTTGTTACGGTAATCGGAAGACCGAACGTCGGAAAATCCACACTTGTCAATGCGCTTCTGGGGGAGAAGATCGCGATCACTTCGCCGCGCCCGCAGACGACGCGCTCAAATATGAGGGCGATCCTTAGCACCGACGACTACCAGATCATATTTATTGACACCCCCGGGATCTATTCGCCGAAGAACAAACTCGGGGAACTGATGACCGAAGCCGCAAAAAAATCGCTCGATGGCGTTGACGCAGTCATTTATATGTGCGACGCTACCGACAGGACCTTCCTGAGTGCGGACAGAAAGATAACGGAATTGATCAGGGAAGCGGGGAAGCCTGCGATAGCGCTTATAAATAAGATCGACGCGGTCCCGAAAGAGGCGCTGCTGGAGAGGATAGCGACTTTGGCGGGCGAATATGATTTTAAAGATATCATACCTGTTTCCGCGCTGAAGGAAGACGGGCTCGATATCGTCGTCGATTCGATAGTAAAGCTGCTGCCCGAAGGCGAAGAACTGTACGACCGCGATTATCTTACCGATACGTCTGTAAGAGATATTGCCGCCGACATCATCCGCGAAAAAATATTGCTGTTCACGAAGGACGAGGTGCCTCACGGAACGGGTGTGGAGATCATACGCTTCATAGAGAGCGAGGACGGCGGACCGGTGCATATCGACGCGACGATATATTGCGAGAAGAACAGCCATAAATCCATCATTCTCGGAAAAGACGGGGCAATGCTCGGTAAGATCGGATCGCGGGCAAGAGAGGATATTCAAAAGATCACGGGCTGTCCGGTAAATCTCAAGCTTTTTGTTAAAGTGAGAGAGAACTGGAGGAACAACAACGGATTCCTGCATGACCAGGGGTTCGGAGATAAAGACTGATGAGTTAAGGGCGAACCGGACGATAGCAAATGGCAAGTTGCAAATGGCAAATGGTAAGTTGCAAATGGCAGGGTGTATGGATAAGGATCGTTATTTCTCCGTTAATGCTATAGTGCTCAAATACAGTGATTTTTCTGAGTCCAGCAGGATCCTTACGCTGTTTTCCGATGAATTCGGCCTTATAAAAGCGTCAGCCAGGGCGGCGAGGCGGAAAGACAGCAAAGCATTGCCGCTGATACAGCCGTTCGCTTTTTGCAGATATGATCTGTGCCGCGGGAAAAACGATATCCACACCGTGACGGGCGGAGAACTTATTGAAAACTTTTATGATCTGACCAGAGATATCGGCCGCTTTACAGCCGCCGGTACGATAACGGGAGAACTACTCTCAAATCTGGTCCAGGATGAACCCGAACCGGAAGTATTGAGACTCTACCTGAACACGCTGTTCACACTCTGCTATACTAAAAAAGCGCCGGAGCTCGTTTCGGCGGTGTTTTCATTAAGGCTTAGACACGAACTGGGTTTTCTGCCCGAAGCGGAGGAAGTCCTGAGGCGGAACGGGAACAGAAACAAAAACGAGAATAAAAACGAAAACGAAGACGGAAGGACTGACAATGACGCCGGGATCCTTAAAAACGTTTTATCGCATATATTCAGTTCGGAACTGAAACA
>JAGCTF010000238.1 GCA_017963755.1 Clostridia bacterium
CGGCGTTGATATTATGATAGTGCGAGAACTTTCCGGCGGTATTTATTTCGGACGCCGTGAAGAGGGTGACAACGAAGCTTTCGATACCGAGTTTTATTCACGGCCGGAGATTGAACGGATACTCAAGGCCGGTTTTGAATGTGCAATGAAGCGCAAAAAGAAACTCTGCCTGGTTGACAAGGCCAATGTTTTGGCTTCGTCAAGGCTCTGGAGAAAGATATTCTTCGAAATGGCAGCGGAATACCCCGAAATTGAAATATCTACGATGTACGTTGACAACGCGGCAATGCAGCTCGCTTCGGCGCCTTATAAGTTCGATACGATCGTCACATCGAACCTTTTCGGCGATATATTGTCCGACGAAGCGGCGGTGATCACAGGTTCGATAGGCCTGCTTCCTTCAGCGTCAATAGGAAAGATCGACATTTATGAACCCATCCACGGTTCCGCACCTGACATTGCCGGGAAAAATATCGCCGATCCTATAGGAATGATATTGTCCGCCGCGATGCTCCTTCGCTACAAACTTGACCTTAACAAAGCCGCTGACGAAATCGAAGCCGCCGTTGACACTGTGCTTCAAAAAGGACTCAGGACCGCTGATATTTTCTGCAGCGGCGACGCTGATCTGCAATTGACTAAGGTTTCCACGACAGAAATGGGCGAGGCTGTTTTAAATGAACTCAAATAATAAAAATTACAAAAGAAGAATCCTGCTGAACCGTATTACTTTCGGAATGATCATCGTAATCATCATTCTTGCGATAGTCTTTCTTGTAAAGCTTATCTCCGGGAATAAAAGAGATAAAAATCCTTCTCCAACCGGGAATATTATCGTGAATACGGCGCCTCCTGCAGTAACAGACAGCGCTTCTGCGGGAAAAACGGACGACATAAACAGTACAGCTGAGCCCGGTGAAACAGACGCGATCAAAACGCCTGAAACCTCTGCGGATCCGGTACAAACAGCCACGCCCCCGGATTCGGGCACACCTGTACCGCCAACGCAGAGGACTCCCGATAAGACCCCGGATAAGACTCCCGGAAACACTCCGCCTCAGCCTACGAAGACTCCGGACAATTCAAATTATACTGATATTACGATCATTAACGCAGGCGACATAATGTTTCATATGGCGCAGGTCAGGGGCGCGAATATAAGCGGCACAGATTCGTACGATTTCTGGCCCACTTATCAATACGTTGCACCTATCGTACAGGCGGCAGATCTGGCCGTAGTGAATTTTGAATCTACGCTTTACGATACAAATTATTCGGGTTATCCGGGATTCAATTCTCCCGTTGATTCGCTAAAAGCTATAAAAGATGCTGGATTTGACACACTATTGTTCGCAAATAACCACTGCTATGATAAAGAACTTGTCGGTGTAAAGCGTACGCTCGCACATTTCCGTGAATACGGTTTTTCGTATTTAGGGGCAACGGACGATCTTAACTCGAGGCCTGACAAATCGCTTCTGCTTGACGTCAACGGAATCAAGGTCGGTATGGTCAATTACGCCGATTCTATTACTTATAAGAACGGCAGCACCTACACGATCAATGATATTCCTGTCCGCGACGGTGACTGGGATTACCTTAATATGTACGTGAATCAGGGGGAGGAGGAGTACCTCTATCCACGTATTGAACGCGACGTGAAAAAGCTGAAAGAAGCCGGAGCCGATATTATTATCGCGTACATGCACTGGGGCATCGAATATGAATTGACTCCGAATGATATTCAGAAAAAAACTGCGCGCAAGCTATGCGATGAAGGCGTTGATATCATAATCGGAAGCCATCCGCACGTTGTCCAGGGAATGGAATTTGTGAAGTCAAGCGACGGATCGCGTGAAACTGTTTGTTTCTATTCTTTGGGCAATTACGTTTCCAATCAGAACAGACTTACGCTCCCGAGTTATTCGGTCAAAGAGTATACTGAAAACGGCCTTATGGTCAAGTTATTTATCAGGAAATATGCTGACGGACGTACGGAATTGCATAGACTTGAATGCATTCCGACGTGGGTCCACAGGTACGGCAGGGGAGACGGGCTGTATTCACACGAGATCATACCGCTGCCGGTGCCTGATGATAAGTTAGAAGCTTACGGTTTGACAAAGACTTCTTTCGGCGTCAATAACAGCAAAGCAGCTTATGAGATGACTTATCCGCTGTTCAGGGATAAAATCAACGAATTTAACAAAATTCATGAGTAAATATCGTCAATTTTAATACGTTTTGTCGAAAATTAGTGAGCAAAAGAGAAGATATGCTATTCTAATTGAACAAAATTTTTGCCTAATTGAACAAAATTCCTCGAAGAAAATGAACCGGAATCGTGTCGCATGAATGGATACAGCACTAATAATATGACCACTATTCATAGTTCAAGGAAGTAATTGGAATAACTATTTATATTTCGAGCCATTGTGTATTATGAGATCCAGGCAAGAATAGACCGTAATAAATAATATAAAGGCATTATCCTTATAATCAGAAGAAAATATTACAAAGAATGAATTTAAAGTTTAAATAGAAATCTTTCAGACGATGAACGGTTCATTGAAGTAAAACTGAAATAAAAGTTTAAATAGAAATTAATCAGAGGAAGAAACATTCATTAGAAAAAGACTGAATTAAAATATATACGTCTCAGAGATGATCAAAGATTTGACAATTATACTGAAGAATCTATATATAATTCTCATGAGAGGAATATTTGAGGAAATCAGTTAAAAATAGATCTGCAGCTTTTAAAGGCCTGAACGGCCTAAAAATCCGCTGTCGTATGATACAAAATTTTTATTTTGTTCAATTAAATGGCGATTATAATAAATGGCTTTTAACGGTTTCATAAACTCCCCTTTTATCAGATCAAGATCATGCTTCGATAAAACGGATGATTTTATTAAAGATATCAGGATCCTGCTCAGTCATTTGAGCGATCGGTTTGTCAGCAAAATATGACTTACGTTCTTCTAAAGTATTAAGCTGCTTCTCGCTGACAAGTTTATTGTAGCCGCCGATCCACGCATTCATTGTCCGGAGCGCCTCATAACTGTATTGAGGATTATGTCTCTTGTTATTGACCGTGATCAAATTAACGTTCGGATTTCCGGCTTTTTCAACTTTTCCGGCGTTATACTTATAATTGACCATCGGATCGTCCGTCGAATGTATCCAGAGCAATTTGTCAGTCGTTTTGGCAATATATTTTACGTTATCGATATTTCCGAACTTCGGACTGAGCTTCTTCTCATATCTCTTTATTCGGTTCGCAAGTAATCGAAATTTAACAAACCCGATCATTTCGTCTGATATACTTATAAATCCCGAAATTACAACTGCTTTTTTAATATCTTCCCGAATATTTATCACGTTCAACGCCGTATAACCGCCGAGTGAATGACCTACCAACATAAGTTCTTCTGCCGGTTTAATAAGATCGAGCAATTCAATAACGTCCCTGGTAGGAGCATTGACAGAGTCCATCTTCTCTCCCCCGGATGAACCGCAGCCTGTATAATCGAGCGTTAAAACACGGTAACCTGCCTTGCACAGCGTTTCGATCTCGGCAAGATATGCCGTATGACCCGGACCCATTCCCGGACAGAATATTATCAATTTGTCCTTCTTGTAATCCGGATAATAGTAATTAAAATAACTTATCTGAACGTTATCGGTATTATTGAACGTCCCGGGATCGCAAACCAGACCCGGAAAATCAGTATGATCGAAGTAAGGAATCGCCTCATCCTTATCGTATCTTATCAAGAAATTTTTCTTATAGATATTCGTAATTAATCCCATGTATGCTCACCCGTTCAAAACGTCATTTAAGCCCGTATTTACGTATAAAATAGCTCGCAGTACAGCTCCAGGCGTGGCAATAGCTGTTGATTCGTTTATCGCCGTAAGGAGACAGATCCGGATCCGATGGCACGTAAACTTCCCAGAAGCAGTCAGCTCCGGCGCGTACCATACCTCCCCAGTAATCTCTCACTATCTCAGCACCCTGCTCCGTCAGCCCTGCGCGGAACAACGCTTCAGTCAGGTAGTGTTTTGCGTACGGCGTCACAGTATTAACTTCGCACAATTCCTTGTCCGTAGTGATCTTTTCAAGCAGCGCTCTTGTCTTAACGGAATCAAGCACGCCGGATAAAGCGCCCCACATCTGTGACTGCACTGAGATCTGGCCTGTAATTCCACGGAACAATCCAACGTCGGGATCATAAAGCTTAAGCAGCGCTTCCTCAAGACGTTTGATCTGACCCTTAAGGAAAACCTCGGCGTCGTTGTCCCCCGCCACACCTGCCAAAAACAGCGTATCTTTAAGCATCGTGACCGCAATGCCCTGAGCGGCAACGGATTTGTCCAAAGGCCCGCACCAGTCAACAAAATAATAAGCCGTATTGACGAGCCCGTTCTCAGAAACAGCCTCTGCAGCGATCTCAGCCTGGCGAAGAGCAACAGGCCACAATTCATTCACAATTTCAGGATCTTTTTCGAATTCGTA
The DNA here is from genome assembly GCA_017963755.1 of Clostridia bacterium. Lineage (GTDB taxonomy): Bacteria > Bacillota > Clostridia > UBA1212 > UBA1255 > UBA1255. The sequence continues at coordinate 4,523 of JAGCTF010000238.1, forward strand.
CAGATCTTTCAGTGTTCCCGCAAAAAACAGCGCGTAATCGTGCAATATCCAGCCCTGATTCTTAAGTATCGGTTCCTGATAGATTGCGGAACTCAAGCCGCCGTTATCATGCGGGATCCCTGCGAAAAGATAAAGGCAGCGCTTTACCAGATCGGTATTTTTAAAAGTCAGATAATTTGCTTTTGCCTGTAGATAAAGGTCGCCGAGCCACAGACGGCGGTCGCGTTTAGGACCGTCTTCAAAAACAGATTGCATGCAGTTTTTAAGCGTACGTACCCCTACTTCGTCAATTTTGCGGATAAAATCCCCGGTACCGGACGGAAGCGGACAAACAGCGCTCATATCTGCGGAAGTTACGCCGCGGACAACGCATGACCTGTATTTAACGCTGTAATTCGTATTGGCCGGAAACGTTACTTTAACGTATCTGAATGCGTACCTGCGCGGAAGAACGAACGGAGCGTTCGGATCATCCATATAAACCGTCTCACGCTGGATCCACGTTGACGACAAGCCTCCCGTGTACGGCCTCGGATCATATTCGCAGAGATCTTCAGCAAATTCAAAAACAGCCTCGAGCGGAGAACCGGGATCACCGTCGCATTGCATTGACAGCGTCAAATATCCGACAATATGTGTGCCGAAGTCAAGTATAAATGATTTGCCGTGCCAGAGTTCGTTGTCAGTCGGCAATGATTCCGGCAAAGGATAATATTCTGTTTCATAAAAGTCAGGATATAACGCTCTGGCTTTTTCGAGAAATGTTTCGCTTCCGCTGTAAAGTCCGTTTATCATTTGATTACTCCCCTTCGTCATATTTAATATTCACCGCTGCTTCATCAAGCGATCCGGTCAATCCGGAAGAAACGCACGCAAACATTGCGCTGCCGTACGCCGCCGCTTCGTCACAAACAGGTACAGAAACTTTGCATTGAAAAACGCGCTCAATTACGCCTCTTAAATATCTGTTTTTCCTAATTGCCCCGCCAGTAGCAACAACTGAGCTAAGTTGCCCCGGCAAACCTCCGGAACAGTTGTCGTACATAGCCTTTAATTCGTCAATAACGCCGAACATAAAGCCCTTGATCAATTCCTCGGGTGTGAAGTTATCAGCCTCTATGAGGCTTATAGAGCCCTTTATAGATGGATCCTGACGCGTTCCGCAAAAGCGCGTATCTACATTTAGACTGTGCTCAAAAGCCTTTTCGGATCCGCTGTCCAGCAGACCGTTAAGGTACCTGTCGATTCCTTTATAAGCGTTCGAACATTTTTCGCCGGTGACAAGCTCGGCGGTTTTTCTAAAGAATGATTCGAGTATGGCCAACGCTCTTCCGCCGCATAGCCCGGAACCCACCTGTATGTATTTACCGCCAAGAAGCGGTCTCAATTCCATCCCGGTGCCTTTAAGATCGACATAACCGGTTCTAAAAAAAGAGATCTGGCTTCCGGTTCCTATATTAAGCAGCAGCGTATTATCCGCTTTTTTAACAGAGGCAATAAAACTTGCCTGATTATCCCCTATCGCTACTGAAACTGGTATGTTTTTATAATATCCTATTATTTCAGTTCCGTCGGTGATTTCAGGGCTAAGTCTTGTGCCAAGTCCGGTCAATTCAAGAAGATCAGCTCTGAATTCGTATTTTTTAATGTCAAAAAGTCCGAGGCTCGCGGCGTTCGATGAATGGATAAGAGGCTTTTTCCTTCCGGAAATTCGCATCGCGACATAGTCAGGTATAGTGCAGATAAATGCCGCATTTTCGGGAACGGTTCCGGAAACAGTATGATAAATCAGCGTGGAAAAACCCCAGCCCGTTGCCATCTCAGCACCCGTCTTTTGTTTGATAAAATCGACTGCTGAAACTCCGCAGAATTGCGGCAAAGGTTCCTCACCGCTCTTGTCCATCCAGGAATAAAGCGGAGATACGGCGCGGCCGTCTTTATCTACGTACAAAATGCCGTGCATTTGCCCGGTAACGCCGATCGCGGACGGAGATTCAAATTCATCGTTTTCAATGATCTCATCAAGCGCATTAAAAACTTTTTCGCATATCTTTTCAGCATCATACAGAACTTCATACGATCTGCCTTGAATTCGCGTATCATCAGGAATCGTCCGTGAATATAATTCGTTCCCGGTATCGCGGTCGATCAACGCAAAGCTTATTGTTGTAGATCCTATATCGATTCCAAGACTTGTTGTCATACTATATATATCCTCCGGATCAGAAGTTTTCTATCTCTGCTTTTACAAGTCCGACCCATTCTGTAAGGCCTTCGAATCTGTAATTTACAGTGGTAATATCTTTAAGTACGAATGCGACGGGCGTACCGGAGCGGCGGCAGGCTTTCAACGTATTTCGTACTTCTTTTTTAACAGAATCAGCGTCAGGATATCCTGACCGCACGTAAGCGGGATTAGGTTTTCTGAGCATAACAAAATCTCCGCCCATTGACTCTGCCTGCACATCGACGTCTGTCCAGGGACTGGCAGAGATAGATCGCACAGTTTTCATTTTGCGAATAATATCTATCTTCCTCGAAAGAGGCTCGCAGCAGCCGTAATTGACCCACCCGAAACGGTCGTAGAGCGGCTTCAAATACTCGATCTCAAATTCGTCGTGCATTGCCGGCGAGACTTCGGAAAAGATCTGCGCGGCGCCGGAGATCCAGCAATCGCTTGTCCGGATATGTGCCTGGTCAATAGCTTTATACCTTTCTTCGTCGGTGTACGTTTCTACGCAGTGGCATTTGGTCCCCGGACCGGCGGCAAGCAGTTCCTGCGCTTCTAACTGGTCGATCGCGTCCATCTCGACGTCAACAAGGATCCGCATCATTTTATGTACGAATTCCGGTTCATCGATCACAGCGTAAAGGCATGATTCCGCGCCTTTCCAGAACGTTATATGATCCCAGATCGCTGCCCAGATCATTACCCCTGTCGGACGGACCTCGATAATATCCCCTATTACGTCCTCAACAAGCGCCTTATTTTCCGCCGTTTTTTCGGGATACGCCGTGATAACGCGTTTCTTCAGTTTTTTAAGTGATTCTACATCAGGAAGCTGATCGACGAACAGATGCGTCTCGGCGTTTTTATGACCGCTCTCATCCTGCAGGATCGTATTGATACCGTAGCCGGTATCAGTAAATACCTTGCCGAGCGGATAATAAGCAGGAGGCACGAGATCAGCACCAAAATGATTCAAACGAAACAGTTCTCTTCGAAAATACTGTTCAAGACCGCGCAATAAAGGATCTGACGAAACACATCGAAGTTCGTCAGATCCTGAAAATTCGTGCCAAGGGAGCTGATCAAGAATGATAGGAGGACGGGCTGAAGCGTCAAGCGCATTCAGCCTCCCCCAGTTAAGCGCATCCGTTTTTGCTTTATCTGAAAAAGCAAATTCGGCGTACTTTTTTACAAGATCCCTGACGAGCTCCCTTTCATTCATTTCTTCTTTTTCTTGGCAATGATAATTCCGGCGACAGCGGCGCAAAGCACAACAGCAGCGATAATGATCACCGGAGCGACCCATTTATTATTGTTCGCCTCCGAGGTTTTCTCCCCAGGCTCTTCAGCAGGTTTATCGGTCACTTTAGCTTCATCTGAAGCTTCGGGCGCATCGGTAGTCACAGGAGCATCTGTGGCGACAGGTTCTTCGGTAGGCTTTTCCGTAGGTGCTTCCGTAGGCTCCGGAGTCGGTGCCTCCGTAGGCGCGGGAGTGATCTCAGGCGGAATAGAATCGTCTTCGAAAACCATTTTCAACTGAGGAGGATTCGTATCGGCGATCTCTCCGTCGGTGAAATACTTGAAAATGTCTTTCTGATCAGGCACTACGCCGGTAGAATCGTATCCGCCGATCTTAAGCTCAAAATCTGAGAATTCGATCAGGTACTCGCCTGCGGGAATATAGTAGAACGAAACGACCATACTAGTACAATTAATATGATCCTCGATCACGCAGGTGTCAATGCATTTTCCTTTAAGCGTCGTCTCGTAATCCTTATCCCATTTGTAGATCCTGGCGGTCAATCCGGCGCCGATCATATCCCACGTCGGTGCGTTCACAACGATGAACTGATTCAGTCTCCAGCCTTCTTCAACTTTGAACGTAAATGCTACGGAGTTGTAATCAGAGAAGCAGACCGGAGTTCCGGTACCTCCTGTCGTAAGTCCGACCGACTTCTTTTTAGCTTCGGGCTTTTTTTCCTGATAGTAAACGTCGTACCTGTTAAGCGCTACGGCAGTATCATCTTCAAGCTTAGCCAGCAGCGTTATTTTAGTCTTTTCTGTATATTCAGTAACAGGGACCGTAATAGAATAATAAGTGACGTTATCACCGCCGAACTGGGCTGCATGAGAACCTTCCTCTGCTTCGATAAGCTGTCCTTCAAAAACGTTTTCCCCGTCATTGATAGTATATCCAGCAGCAACTATCGGCATATCGTAACCGGCCCAGCCTTCAAAGACTAAAGTATCGTACCTGCCGTAGACTGTATATTTATTCAGCGCAAGGTAATCACCGGGAGCTCCGTTAGAGATATCGGCCCCGTCGGCAATGATCTTATCGATCTGTGATCTGACTCCGTACCCGTAATCGTCCCACGATTCGTAGTTACCGGAAGCACTCACAACACCGTATCCGAACAATGAAACAGTTAAAGTAGCTACAAGAAGTGCGATAATAAAAACAATTGCTCTTTTTTTCATTTTGATCTTCCCTTCTTCATCTTTTTCATCAATAAAATGGCAGTCAGCATCGGACTCATTAACAACAGTATTCTACCACTTTCCGGAATTAGAATTCAACAGAAATAATTGTATTTAAAAACAGTTTATAGTATAATTTTACCACTACTTTATACTTACGAAAGCCGGGATTATATATGATGAATCTATTTAAAAGAAGAAAGATCTACGTCGTTCTTACCGTACTGTCAGTATTGCTGTTATTTGGATTATTGACGACCGCCTGCAGCAGCGAAAAAGTTGACGATACAGATCCTTCTTCCTCATCGAATAACAACGAGGTGAACGATATGAAAATTAAAGTTGAACCTGCACAGTCAGACGTTGGGATCTGGTACAGCGTTTGGTACACGTATAACGGCGATCACGGAAATAACATTCAGACTAATATCTGGAAAAACTGGGATATTCAATATAAACCCCTGCTTCCGGACGGCACGTACGGATATTACGACTCACTTGACGAAGAACTGATTAATTACCATCTTGAACAGATCTCTGAAGCAGGGATCGATTTCCTGATTTTCGACCAGACGAATAATATTGACGCCGAAGGCGGAATGATCAACAAAAGAGCGCTTAAAGTCGCTCAGTGCATCAAAGCATGGAACGATTCCGGAAAAAGGCCGATAAAATATTGCTCTGCTATCGGTAAGATACAATGGGAAAAAGATGGAAAAGCGATCGAGGACGAAGCGGTTCTTTTGTACAACCGTTATCTGCGGGAAGATTTCGGAGACGCTTATTATATGCTTGACGGAAAGCCGCTGCTTATCGTTTACGGCGACGGCGCTTCAGATATGTGGAACAAGTATTTAAAAGACGGCGGAAAATCGAAATATACTGATAAATTTACACTTCGCTGGGCGGACAATCAAAGCACTCCCGGTTATTACGGCTGGGCTTACGATAAAGGCACGAAGCAGAACAAAGAAGTTATGGTAGTAATGCCCGGCTGGGACAACCGCAAAGGTCACACGCCTGTTCCGCGCGATCACGGAAACTGGTACCGTGAATCATGGAAAGAAGTCTTCACAGCAAAGGTAAAGCCGAAAATTCTTGTTATCAATTCTTTTAACGAATATGCCGAGAACACCGGCGTGTTCACCGCTCTTACGGATCTTTATGGAGATGACGCGCCGGATATGTACTGGAATATGACGAAGGAATATATAAAACTCTACCGTGAAGGCGGATATTTTGAGTTAAATGTTCAGAAATAAGAATTCAGCAATTTGAATTAATTATTTACTCAAAAGGCTCTTGTAGTTCAACTGTTCTTCCGTCTTTAAGAACGAGTTTGATCGCGGTATTGTCAACGTCCCGACTTGACAGTACCGCTTTTACCGGGCAGCCCTCGTCAGACGGATAAAGCATTGTCACGATCCTCGCACAAACACCGCAGGCAGAAAAATCTATTGCCGGCGCCGGAACGTCCGGCGTACGCCATCCTATAAACGGAGAAAAACTGCCTGTCGTCACAGAATAATTGTCACCTGAAAGCAGCGTTAAAGTTACACCGTCACCGTAATCAGCCGTAATAACTGCGCCGCAGCGCTTTGGCCCGGAATACTCATCCGCCACGCCGTTTGTATCACGCTCTTCCCTGAGCCCGGCGGATGCAGAAAAAGGAACGTTCTCAAGCTGCCAGTGGGCACTGTAAGTATGTTCTATACCGTCATTTGCAGTAAGACGGTCTATCACCAGATAAAAAGTTTTTAAACCAAGCGGATGATTTTTAACTTTAATAACGGATCTGCGGTGCGTAACGTCAATATATTGAGCCCCGAAGCCCTCGTCGTAAATACCGTACGCCGCATCGTAATCATCCGCAAAAACGACTTTAAGATCGGACAATTTTTCCCGCTCTTCCTGCTTCCACCTGTACCTGCCTCGCCTGTTCTGTCCTTCCCCGTCAACTAGTACCGTGTTATGCGATCTGGCCGATAATACGTATTTCCGCATTTCGGACCTGTCATATATAAAAACTCCCGTATCAGCGAGCAGCCTTTTTCCGTACGCGAAAAGCAGAAAACTCAGCTTATCTTCATGCTGATGTCCGATGCCGAAAGGCGCGCTTTCAAAAAACGCCCACTGGCTGTCCGGCCCCCAGTTGTCTCTGAAGACTGCCATCCCGCTGTAAGGCATATAAGTATTGACAAAATCCGGAGGCGTTCCTGTCTCACGTTCAGACGCAAAATACCTGTAATAAGGCACTTCGGGGAAAAGATCCGCAGCCTTTCTGCACCACGGCACAACGCCTGCGTAACTCGAATCGTTGAGCCCCGGAGCATACAGATCCGGAGCAGAAAGTTTAACGTACATATCGAATCCCGGCATCATTGACCGCGTCAATTCAGGCGGGAGAGGCTCGCCCATTGCCTCCGACATCGAGAAGATCTTAAGTGTATTTTCCAGCACTACACCGTGGTAACCGGTCGCCAGCTCCAGTTGAAAACCGTCAGGATAGATCTGGTTAATGAGCTGTTCGCGTACGGTATTTAAAGCGTATGATTTCCATTTCTGCGCGTCACTGAGCCACGGATATAGAAGACCCGTCGTATACAGGCCTGCCATCTCCATAAACATCCAGTTACCTGCGCCGCTGTGGATGCGGTATACCCTGTCCGCGTTCTCCCACATTGACGCAAAATAATCGCAAATATCGTGGTCTGTAAATACACCTGAATTATAAAAAGCGTGCAGGGCAAAATGCCAGCTGTACCTCATACGGATACCTATTTCGATCGTTCTGAAAGCCCAGGTCTCGTAGAACCGTGCGTTTTCCGGACAATCACACTGTGTACGCCAGGAGCGCCACAGACGGATAAACAGGCGGGCAATTTCAATATCTCCCGTATCGCGATAAAGTTTTGCGAGGGCAATGAATTCGTGGTGTCTGTTGAGCTGCCACGGCCATTCGTAATAATCGTTCGGAGTCGGATTCGATTCCCACATGATCCCCTCGGGAGTTCCGAAATCATGACTGAAATTGCACGACATTACTTCTCCGTGCCTGAGCTTCTCATACACATCCCGGAAAGTCTCACAAGGGCGCTTCCACGTGTTTTCCTGCTCAGGAACGGGTACTTTAAAGAAAAGCTCAGGTTTAAGGCTTTGGCGCACAAAATCAGCGTAGCATTTCTCGGCGGCATCAATATCACCGGCGTTTATCAGATCCGGAAGAGCAGATAATTCTTTAAGATCGGTATTGACTTTTGTCTTGAGAAATTCTTCGGTACTAATTCGAATCGACATCCGTATTGCCTCCCTACAGACCATCATAATTCGGATCAAAATCAAACGTTAAAGCTGTCCGGCAGTTCTACTTTCACGTCATCATATACAAACCTGAATTCATCCGTCCGCTGCTCCGTATCAGATTCAAAAAATGAAACAAGTTTAACTACGCGGCCTTCATTGTCCTTAAAACCTTCGATCCTTACTTTGGTCATAAGTCCGTTCTTCTCACCCGAAACGTTAATTATCAAAGAAGAAGAACTTTTGCCGCCCGCAGTCTCGTCAGTCCTTGACCCGCTGAAAGTAAAAGTGCCGCCGGCTGTATCAAAGCCCAATCTTGAATCGACATACGATGTAACTATGCTCTTTGCAAGTTCCATATAATAGTCGTAAGCATTTCCGTCCGGAAGAGCGGATTCAAACTCTACACGGTATTTTCTGCCGGAATTATCTTTATAATAATATGTTTCAAGCCCGGTTTCATTGTCATAATAATAAAAACGGTCTCCCTGTTTCGCGTATTTATATATCAGATCATATCCGCCGTATGAGGATATCGAAACCGGATCTGATGACGCAAGTCCGCTGAAAAAATCAGACGCAAGTTTGATCACGTCGATCTGAGTATCGGCAGTTACGGTCGTTTTATGCGATGAATTAAACCCGCATGAAGCAAAAAGCAGAGGAATAAGGATAAAAGCAGTCAGTAAACAATAAGAGATATTTTTAAGTTTTCCTGCTGTATGTAAATTATTGATCAAGGTGATCGCCCTCCGTTGTGATTAATTGAAGTGTTTCCGCGCCGCATAATAAGCAGCAAATTTCAGCATAGCGTCGATGTTAATCGCGGTCTCCCACGGCCTGTACCTCGTCCCTTCCGGATAGCTCGCTATATACCTTTCTGCATACATATTTACGCCGTCACGCAGGTCAAGAAGTTTATTGAACACCGGTTCAGCACCTGGCAGCCCGTAATATAGAATATTATACAGTAAAAGACCGTAATCGTACCCTACGTTAAGTTCTGCTTCCGGCACTGAATAGGCAAAGCCGGAATCTGATACAGAGGCCGCAAGACGTTTTACTTCTTTGACGATGCTTTCTTTTATCTCGGGCAGATCGGCGCCGAGGTACGCAGGCATCAGCAAACTGCTAGGAAGACTTACTCTCCGGTCAATTTTACCGCGTTTTACACCTTTCGAGAGGCAGCCGGTACATAAATACGAGCGCTCAGGCGTAAGCCCGCTCCAGCCGAACGAGCCACAATTCATACATACTCCGTATCTGTACGGCGGCAATTCTTTTTGTATATCCGGATCGTTTATGCAATATCGTCCCTCTTTAATAAATTTCGAAGAAAACGAACGCTTAACGCTCTCAACAGTCGCGCGCATTTCAGAAGTATCTTCCCCGCGTGAAACGAGATAATCGATCAGTTTTTCACCCGAACGTATAAAAAGCAGCGTTGCCTCCGCACTTCCGTCGGAAACAGCGTCACGTGCGAGCAGGCCGCAGGCAATATAAGTCTCATCGCCGTTAAAAGGCAGTTCGTTGTCCGAGAGCTCCTGTACCTGGCAATTGTAAAGCCATTTAAGAAACTTGATATTCTCATCAAGGATCGAACTGTCTCCGCTTACTGAAGCATATCTGAAGAACTGAAGCAGCAGGTAACCGGTGATCTCAACTTTATCATTCTCGGCAAAATGAAACAGACCGTTCACGCCGATCCCCTGAGCGTTAAGGATCTTACCGTTCCGGTTGAAAGTATCACAATAGAAGCGCAGAATATTGCCCGCTTCTTTAACAAGCCCGAGACTTATAAGTCCCTCTGCGACGCCGTACTGATCGCGCACGTATCCGAGATGATACGCATGTCCCGCCAGCACTCCGCCTTCCGCACCTTGCTGAACGAGTATACCGATCACCGCATCGTCGATCGCCGCTATAAATTCGTCGCGTCTCGGAAGCTCATCAGGTATAGACAGATGCGCATCGACCCGGTCAAAGATCTGCGACCATTTCGTTGTAAATGATTTAAGAATGGTTCCGGCGTCAATACCTTTAAGAAGATCATAATTTTCGCATGCTTCGGGATAGTCAGGCCCTCCGATAAGCATAAGATCCGCATCGCCTTTTACGTCAATAAGGATCGAAGAATTGCCTGCGATATGCAGCTTTGCGTTTCCGGAAGCGTGCAAAATATAAAACTGCGGGAAAGGAAGCGGATAATCGTTGTAAATATAATTACCGCACCTGCTCTTAATGAGTATCGCGCCGGTATCTTTATGCGGAATGATATAATCGATCATCCCACTGTTCCCTGATAATACTAACTTTAAAGAACCGCTTCCGGACCAAGCCATCTGTCTGATAAGAACCGGGAGTTCAGGATGTACGAAATCCGTTATTTCTCCCCTTCCGGAATCCTTATCCTCTGCAGAGACAGTCCATACCGGTGCGCGGAAACGGCGCTCAGGTACTCCGGTGATAACGTTTCCTTGAAACGCAGACGTAAAGAGCGACGGAGAAGAATAAGGCGGTCCGAAGATCTCGTAGACGTTGCCGTACAGAAACGTGGCGGCGATCTTTCCGTTTCCGGTCATATAATAGAGCCTGCCGTCTCTTTCTCCGCGCGCATCGTTTACATCCGCGTTATTACTTTGTCCGCTGCTTCCGTATGCGCTTTTTCTGTACGCGCTTCCGGCCATTCCTCTAAAGCACTCAGTCGATCCTTTCATAAACAGGTTTCCCCTCCCTGAAGTGTGCGATATGATCGAATCCGCAATATTTGATGAGTTCAACCGCGGCTTTGAAATTCCTGCCTATCCTGTCAGCCTTATGAGCGTCAGAGCCGATCACGACCGTTTCGCCGCCGGCGTTTTTATACGCTTTTAACATTTCAAGATCCATCGGAGTCTTATCGTAAGAGCGCGTATTGACCTCGAAAGCAAGCCCGTATCTTATCATTTGCCCGACGACCGTTTTTAATTCATCGTAAAACTCGCGGAAGTAAATAGTATTGTCCCCGAACGGCGCGTATCTGACGACGTAATCAAAATGCCCCAGCGTATTAAAATCGTGATAAAGATCTACGTTCGTGATAACTTCCCGCAAATACCTTCTGTACGCGTGAACACGCTCAGGTTCAACTTTAAAATACGTCCCGTCATACGGATCGATCCGGCTTATAAGATGCGTTGAACCTATTTTATAATCGAAATCGTACCCCGAGAGCCTGCTGATATTCTCGCTGACAACGTGAGGCTGGAGCCCTACTTCAACAGCGGACAATATCTCGAGCCGCCCTTCATATTCCGCTTTAACTTTGTCAACAGCTTCCAGATAGTCTCCGAAATCGTAATAGACGTCGCTGCCGTCCGCGAGGTAGTTTACGTCAAGATGGTCCGTAAACGCGATCCCGGAAAGGCCGAGCTCAAGCGCACGGTCTGCGGCCGCGGTCATTTCAAGCTCGGAGTCGAACGAAAACGTCGAATGAAGGTGCATGTCATATAAGATCATATCAATTCTCCAAAATGCAGCGGTAGCAGAATCTGCCGTCAGGAGCGGTATCGCCGCGATCATAAAATTTCATGATATCGCCGTCGTCAACGGAATTGTCAGCCCACTTAAATTCAAACTCCTTTTTTAACCTTACGAGAGCCCGCGGCACTTTAAGTTCCAGCACGTTTCCGGTGACCCTCAGCATCGCTTCGCCGATCTGCTCGAACTTCCATTCATTGTCAACGAACACCTCGATCGATGCGTTGCCTCCGGACTGATGGCGGTTGATAATATAATCGAATCCGTTCCAGCCGTTAGAATCATCGCAATCCGAATTAAGGAACAGATTCATCCAGTTGTCGCCCTGAGGCCCGGTTATATCTTCGCGGCAGCGGCAGTAAAAATAGATGTAATTTCCGTCTGCGCAAACTTTCATAGAAACCAGGTCGTTGCGGCCGGACGTATTCACGTAATGCGTATTCCCGCCGTTGCCGTCCCAGTCGCGGTGAGCAGTGTCATAAGGCGCGTCAAGGTACTCCGGAGTCACGTTTTCCCATTCGGCCGGATTCCCGTCTTCGATATTCATCTTTACGCAGCCCTTTACAGGTTCAGGAAGCGACGCACCTTTATAACGCCTCACGAGTTCGACGAGCTGGCAATAATAATTATCTCCGAATAACCCGTTCACAGGTTCGAGGTCGCGGCTGAACTCGCCGTTGAAGTTGTCAACGAAATAGCAGTCGTTATAACCGTCGCCCGGGACAACAGTATAAGTGTTGGCAATTCGTTGTCCGTTCGCCGGGTTGTTTAACGTGCCCGGATGAGAGCCCCACCGTCCAGCGGTCCATTCATTCCAGCCGGTTATCATAAGTATCGGCGGATCTTTTTCGATGGCGTGATCCATCTGTTCACGAAACGCTCTTCCGACTCCCGAGAGACCGGAACTGAGTCCGAATCCCATGTCGCCTTTTTCAACGTTATCAGGCTGGCGGCCGTTCGAATAGCTTCTGCCGGCGTTCGTACCATAGCTGCCATTTACCCAGAATCCGCACATTGCGATCATCTGCTCAACGTTCCCGTCTTTATCCAGGCCCGGGCTCTGAGGATACATATCCGCCCACGGCCAGCAGTTTTTCCCGTCATTTTTGAGATACCAGCTTCCGGAACCGCCCTTCGTATAAGCCCAGCTGTGGCGGATCGTGAAGAAAGAACGGATCTCGTCCGGAAGCATTTCAGTCTCGTCCTCCGGCACTAAAATAAGCGGTTTATCCTGATAAATAAACCATAGATCGCTGTAATGACCGGGCTTATAGAGTTCGTCATAAAGTCTTTCAACAGTTTTTGCAGCGTGTGTATTTGTGATAAACATCACGTCGGGAGTACGGAGCCCTTCAGAACGCATCTCGGACCAGACGCGGAATATCATATTATACGTTTCAGGATAAGTGAGCGCGTTTGTTACGTCAAGGAAGATAAAATCTATTCCGGCCTCCACGAGCATCGAGGCGTGTTTTCTTAGGATCCAGGGATCGTCTGACCTGTAATACCCGAAATACGGCTCAGCCCAGTACTGCAGGTAGCCCATTGGAGCATTCAAAGAATCTGATTTTACCTTTTCTATCCCGCCATCGTTATAAGAGCGGGTGTGATCGATCAGCGGTGCTCCGGGATTATGATCGTGCCAGATAAAATAGAACATTCCGGCAATCCGGTCTTTCCTCAATGCTGGATATGCCGCGGGATCCGACCGCCTTCTTATACCGTCCGTAAAAGGCCATGACTCCGGTCTGAGGTCAATATAGTTATTATTTGCTTTTTTCTGATCAGGCATTTTAAATACACCCCTTAAAAGTTTTTGACCTTTGCGTTTTCCGGCGATCCGGATCGAAGTGCAAAGGTCAATAAACGGTCTATATTAATTATTTCGTGAATCTGTGGAACGTCTTCTTTCCTTTGCGGACGACCGTCCCGGCATCAAGCATTTCATCCGTAAGCACCGCGTTCGCATCATCGATCTTAACGTTGTCAACGAATATTCCGCCCTGCTGTATGAGCCTTCGTCCTTCGCCCTTCGAAGGTATGACTTTTGCAAACACGAGCGCGTCCAGCAGACTGACGCTTCCGCTTACGATCATATCAGCCGGGATGGAAGTCGTTGCCATATGTTCCGCGTCCTGATTTCCGCCAAACAGCGCCTCAGCGGTCGCCTTTGCCTTGTCAGCGGCTTCAGCTCCGTGTACGATCTTTGTCACCTCGTAAGCGAGACGGATCTTTGCTTCGTTGAGCCTGCTGCCTTCCCATTTCTCCATCTCTCTGATCTCTTCTATCGGAACGAACGTAAGCAGTTTGAGGCACTTTATAACGTCAGCATCACCGACGTTCCTGAGGTACTGGTAAAGTTCGTAAGGAGGTGTCTTGTTCTCGTCAAGCCATACGGCACCTTTTACCGTCTTGCCCATCTTAACGCCTTCAGAAGTCGTGAGCAGCGAGAACGTAAGCCCGTATACTTCCTCGCCTTCCTTGCGTCTTACGAGCTCCACGCCGCCGATTATATTTGACCACTGATCGTCTCCGCCGAACTCGATCCTGCAGCCGTAGTCCTTGTACAGGCGGTAGAAATCGTAGCTCTGCATAAGCATATAGTTGAACTCGATGAAGTTAAGGCCGCGTTCTAAGCGCTGTTTGAAGCATTCTGCGGCGAGCATACGGTTTACGGAGAAATGGACTCCGATATCGCGCAGGAAATCGACGTAGTTGAGATTAAGGAGCCAGTCGCCGTTGTTCACCATAATTGCGGAATTATCGAAATCGAGGAACCTGCTGAGCTGGGCTTTAAGGCCAGCCACGTTATGCGCCAGGTCTTCGTCAGTAAGCATTTTACGCATGTCGGTCTTACCCGAAGGATCGCCGACTTTACCGGTCCCGCCGCCTACGAGAGCGATCGGTCTGTGACCTGCGCGCTGCATATGAGCCATAACCATGATCTGTACGAAATGGCCGATGTGGAGTGAATCCGCAGTGGGGTCAAAACCTACGTAAAACGTCACCGGTTCGGTGTCGAGCAGTTCTTTAACTTTCTCCGCATTGGTGCACTGGGCAATGATTCCGCGTTCAACGAGTTCGTCGTACACACCTTTTCTAATCATATCATTTAACCTCTTTCCTTTGTTCCTCTTTGAGCTTCCCTGCCCAGTTGAGGTATTCTATTATCTTCTGTTCGGCTCCGTTACCGCATGGAACGTAGTATTTTCTGCCTCTGACTTCAGACGGCAGGAATTCCATATCGGCAACGTGTCCGGGATAATCGTGTGCATATTTGTAATCTTTTCCGTATTCAAATTCTTTAAGTCCGTCAGTGACGGGATTTCTCAGCCACGGCGGAACTTCTCCCGTATCCTGCGACTGTACGTCAGCAAGGGCCGTATCTATAGCCATATACGCCGAATTGGATTTCGGAGAAGTGGCAACGGTTATGGCCGCATGCGCGAGCAGTATTCTGGCTTCGGGCATTCCGATCATTCTGACTGCCTCCGCCGCGGCCTGGGCAACGATCAGCGCGGTCGGGTTCGCGGTGCCAACGTCTTCAGAAGCGCATATAACGATGCGGCGGGCAATAAAGTTTATATCTTCTCCTCCGGCGATCGCCCTGGCTAAATAAAACGCCGTGGCATCCGGATCGCTTCCGCGCATCGACTTGATGAATGCGCTTATATTATCATAATGCGAATCACCTTTTTTATCGAATCGTATCGATTTCTGCTGAACGCATTCTGCGGCGATCTCCCTCGTTATATGGATATGCGAGCCGACGTCGTCAGACGTGGTAAGAAACGCAAGCTCGAGCGCGTTAAGTGCGGTCCTCGCATCTCCTGAAGATACGTCTGCAAGAAATGCTACAGCATCATCGTCACATTCGATATCGAATGACCCGAGGCCGCGCTCGCTGTCGGATAGCGCCATACGCAGTATCTGTGCTATATCTTCATGAGTAAGCGGCAGGAGCTGAAAAACGGTAGATCGCGAGATAAGAGCCTTGTTCACTTCAAAGAACGGATTCTCGGTAGTCGCGCCTATCAGTATTATTGTTCCGTCTTCAACGTACGGGAGCAGAGCGTCCTGCTGTGCTTTATTAAACCTGTGTATCTCGTCAATAAATAGCACCGTGCGTCCCGAGGGATTCAGCAGCAGATTCTGAGTGTCGGATACGATCTGCTTGATATCGGCTATTCCGGAAGAAACAGCGTTTATCCGTTTGAAATCGGTCCTGGTCGTGGCAGCGATAAGCCTGGCCAGAGACGTTTTTCCGGTACCTGGAGGACCCCAGAAAATGACTGACGAAAGCCTGTCTGCCTTGATCATCCGGTATAACAGTTTACCTTCGGCCAGAATATGCTTCTGGCCGGCAAATTCCTCGAGCGTTCTCGGGCACATTCTGTATGCTAACGGCTCGCTTTGAGTCTGTGGCAAACTGTTCACCTTCCGGTTCGGTTTATAATATTATTCGTAAAGCGGAAAACGGTCTATGAGCGCTTTAACTCCTGCTTTAACACGTTCTTTGCTGCCATCAAAATCTGTCAGTATATCATAGATGAATCCGGCGATCTCGTCCATCTCGGAAACGCCCATACCGCGCGTGGTGACGGCGGCGGTACCGAGCCTGATGCCGCTCGTGACAGACGGTTTCTCAGGGTCAAACGGAATACCGTTTTTGTTGCACGTGATATTGACCTCGTCAAGCATGTGCTGTGCGTCGCGTCCGGTGACCTTAAGACTGCGAAGGTCAAGGAGGATCAGGTGATTGTCCGTACCGCCGCTGACGAGATTCACGCCTCTCTTAAGAAGGCTGTCGGCAAGTGCCGCGCAGTTTTCGATAATCTTCTTCTGATATTCTTTAAATTCAGGCGAAAGCGCCTCTTTAAAGCATACGGCTTTACCTGCGATAACGTGCATGAGCGGACCGCCCTGGGTGCCCGGGAAAACAGCTTTATCTATCGCTTTAGCATACTGCTCCTTGCAAAGGATAAGGCCGCCTCTGGGACCTCGGAGTGTCTTGTGCGTCGTAGTCGTGACAAAATCCGCGTAAGGCACGGGACTCGGATGGAGCCCGGCGGCGACAAGTCCTGCGATGTGCGCCATATCTACCATCAGCATAGCTCCTACGCTGTCGGCGATTTCTCTGAAACGTTTGAAATCTATAATTCGCGGATAAGCGCTCGCGCCTGCGACGATCAGTTTCGGTCTGTGCTCCAGTGCCAGAGCCTGAACTTTATCATAATCTATGCGCTGCGTAAACTCATCCACCTCATAAGGAACGATGTTGAACCATTTACCGGACATATTTACGGGGCTTCCGTGTGTAAGATGACCGCCGTGCGCGAGGCTCATACCCATAACGGTATCACCTGGATCAAGAGTGGCGAAGAAAACAGCCATATTCGCCTGCGCTCCGGCGTGAGGCTGAACGTTTGCGTGCTCGGCGCCGAACAGCTCTTTAGCGCGTTCGATCGCAAGATTTTCAACTATATCAACATATTCGCAACCGCCATAATATCGTTTTCCCGGATAACCTTCGGCGTACTTATTAGTGAGGGGGCTGCCAACAGCCTGAAGGACTGCTTCGGAAACGAAGTTTTCAGAGGCGATAAGTTCGATCTTGGAGCGCTGGCGGTTAACTTCGAGGTCTATCGCGGCAGCGGCTTCCGGGTCTGTTTTGCGAATTATGTCTGAATTGTACATTGACCAAATACCTCCTGAGGGAAAAATCTGTACTTTGTTATTATACAACCGGAGCGGTTCGTTTACAAGCAGATTAAAACGCCGGTTCCTGAGTTTTAAAGCGTCAGTTTTTGAGTTTTACTACCGTAACTCCCAGGTCACCTTCGCCGAAAGAACCGTCCCGGAAGCTTGCCACCGTCTTTAAGGAGCGCAGATAAGACTGTACGCCGCGCCTCAGAGCACCTGTGCCCTTTCCGTGAACGATCCTGAATGATTCAAGTCCGGCCATCGTAGCTTCGTTGATCTGACGTTCTATTATTTCAGTCGCTTCTTCGACGGTCATACCTCGCACGTCGATCTCCGGCTTTACGCTGGACGCGGTAGAATAGATGCGGTCGCGCTGCTTATCTGGTTTCAGGTTTTTGTCAGCCTTATTGGAAGCATTTTTACCTGCTTTTGAAGCAGGAGCCGCAGGGGCAACGTCATCTTTTTCGGCATACAGTTTGATGGACCCGGCCTGCACGTAAACTCTGCCGTCAGGCTTAGGAGGGGCGAGGACAACGGCTTCTCGTCCGAGGGACAATATTTTGACCTTATCGCCCTGTTTCAGATTATTTACGTCGAAGTCGGCGTCGATCAGTACGGAAGGAACGGTCTCGGCCTTTCCGATATCGGCTTCAAGTTCACCGGCGATCTTTTCGAACTCACGCTTCGCTGCTTCGGCCGCTTTTACGGCTTCATTGCCGCCCAGGAGCGCCGCCCGCCTTATCTCGGTAAGCATTTTTTCGGCAGCAGCGCGGGCTTTATTGTCCGCTTCGCGGGCGCGTACCGACGCCTTATAGCGAAGTTCCATAGACTCTCTGACAAGCTCTTCTTTACGGAGCTTCGCCTCTTCGTAAAGTTCCTCCGCTTCTTTCTTTAAACGCTCCGTCTCCTCTGCTTCAGCCTCTGCTTTCATACGGTTCTGCTCGATTCCTTTAAGCATGTCTTCGAAGCGAAGGTCTTCAGCCGAAACGAATTCTTTTGCGCGAGAAACGATAGAGGGATCAAGGCCAAGTTTTTCGGAAATGGCAAAAGCGTTGCTCTTACCGGGCACACCTATAAGCAGCCTGTACGTGGGAGCGAGGGTGTCAACGTCGAATTCGCAGCTTGCGTTGACGAATCCCGGTGTTGTTGAAGCAAATACTTTAAGTTCGCTGTAATGGGTGCTTGAAAGGCATACGGCACCGATCTCGTACACACGCTCTAAAATGGCCATAGCGAGCGCCGCGCCCTCGACAGGGTCAGTACCTGCCCCCAGCTCGTCAAAGAGCGTGAGCGACCTGTAATCGGCCTTTT
This sequence comes from Clostridia bacterium, assembly GCA_017963755.1. Lineage (GTDB taxonomy): Bacteria > Bacillota > Clostridia > UBA1212 > UBA1255 > UBA1255. Next base: position 23,067 of record JAGCTF010000238.1, read on the forward strand.
TGAGGATCTCAGTGATGTTCTTCATGTGAGCGGAGAAAGTACTGAGGCTCTGGGCGATACTTTGCTCGTCTCCGATATCGGCGAATATGTCGTTGAATACACATATGCGGCTGTTTTCCGCGCAGGGGATCATCATTCCGCTCTGCGCCATAAGGTGCAGAAGGCCTGTGGTTTTGAGCGTGACCGTTTTACCGCCTGTATTAGGACCGGTAATAATCATTGACGTCGCAGGGACCATGCCGGGATCCGATGTCCCGAGCGTGATCGTGACCGGGACAGCCTTCTTTTTGTCGAGCAGCGGATGCCTCGCCTTTTTAAGATCGATCACGCCGTCGGTGTTAAGCAGCGGTCTTGAAGCGTTGTTTGCAAGCGCCCAGGCGGCTTTGGCAAGGGTGAAATCGATATATGATACCAGATTCAGATCCGAGGAAAGAACAGCCGATTCATCCGCAACCATTTCGGACAATTCTTTAAGTATCCGTTCGATCTCTTCCTGTTCGGAAACACGAAGTTCGCGTATTTTATTGTTCGATTCGACAACGAACGCAGGTTCGATGAAGAGCGTCTGGCCGGAGGAGGAAGTATCGTGGACGATTCCCGGTATTTCTCCCCTGTTTTCAATTTTCACCGGTATACAATAACGGTCTCCGCGCATTGTAACGATATTGTCCTGCAGCGCTTTCGCATATCTGCTTGAATGAGTAAGCTCGTTCAGCTTGTCCTTGATCGAACCCTGTATCTGGAATATTTTCCTGCGTATATCTGAAAGTGCGGGACTTGCGTCATCTGCTATTTCGTCTTCGGACAGTATGCAGCGAGTAATTTCATTTTCGAGAGTCGTAAGGTTCACGAGTCTGTAAAACATATTTTCAACAGACGTAAGGCTTTCGGGCTCGGAATCCTGTACGGAGGCATATGAGATCATGCGGCGCACGGCGGTAAGCAGGCTTTTTATCCCGAGCAGATCGGTATTGTTGAGCACAGATTCGGTCTGGGCGCGTATAATAACTCCGGAGAGATTTCTGACTCCTGCGGAAGGGGCACTTCCCCTTTTAAGTATGCAGTTTACGCCATCTTCCGTTTCGGTTAAAAGTCTGTTGATCTCGTCAGGGTCGGACAGCGGCTGAAGTTCCCGGGCATATTTTTTCCCGAGTTCGCAGCTCGCATAAGACTCAACGGATTCGCAGATCTTATCAAATTCGAGTGTTTTTAATACTTTATCGTTCATTTTTTACTCCTTTATTTCAAAAAGCGGGCGGAGCGGCGCATTTATATTATCAGCAGCAGAATACCGGTCCGCCGAGGGGGCCCATACACAAAGAGGAACAGAAGCAGCAATCGCGTGCTGAAACACAATAATCTGAATCTGCCGTACTTTGATTTGCCCTTTGCGAATATTCGCGCACGACTGCTTCGAAACGGTCAGCTTTATCTTTGAAAGTTTGATTTCCCGGATCCATGTTTGAAGCTGTGCGATAGCAGTTGTACGCGCCCGAGTACCTTCCGAGCTGTTCATTGACGACACCGCATAAATAGTACCATTCAGCGTCTCTCTGATTTTCAGGGATCATCATTAGCGCCGAATAAGCCTGTATGACGAGGCCGTTCTGAAGATAACTTATTATCCTTGCGTATTTACCGTTCGTTCCGTAAGAAGTATACTGACCGCCGGCAGCATTTCCGTAATACGACGATGTGCCTCCGGATCCGTACGGGTCTGAAGCGCCGGGGCCGTAGGAAGCAGCGCTTTCTTTCCCGGAACGGATGGCCTGTATCTTATCGTACGCCGCGTTTATCTCCCTTATTTTCTCTTCGGCCATCGGCGCCATAGGATCGTCTCTGTACCTGTCAGGATGATATTTTTTAACAAGATCGCGGTATGCTTTTTTTATCTCTTCATCTGAAGCCGATGGAGAAACACCCAGTACTTTATAAGGATCCATTATGTTCCTCCGCTTCTCCGGCGCCGGACTTCTGCCATGCAGCGCAGGCCTTTTCGTTTACGGTGCGGTCAATATACGGAAGCCCTTCGCTGAAAAGATTGTCCATAAATCCTTCCGTATCGCCGTCAGGTTCGCGGCCGGCAATCAATCTTAAGCGTTTTAGTTCCTGCCAGCAGTTTTCAGCTTCGATCAGGCAGCGCACTCGTACGATCTCCTCTTCTTTTCCAGCAGGCCTGTCGCCCAGAAGAACGTTATAAATATTATAATTTCCGTGCTTCCGGTCCGATCCTCTGTCATCAAGCGCATCGATGAGCATGATCCACTGCCCGAGCGCGATCCCGAGTCTGGCAAGGACCTCGGAATACATTTCGCTCATAAGTCCGTCAACGGTAAATATTCTTCCGAGTATCCTTCCAAAAGGCGCTGTAAAGTCGTCAACGTCAGTGCATCCGCTTTTTTCGAGTTCATGGAGTTCGGACAGATTCTGTTTGATATATTCATAAAGTTCAGGATATGAAGCCGCGGCGCGTTTTACGCCTTTTTTCCACACAGTTAAAGCGGCCCTGCTTTTAAAAGAATGTTTATCGGAGACGTTGTCCTCCGCAGCTAAACCCGAAAGCAGAATATTCACGCGCGAAGCATATACTATTCCGGGAGTTCCGTAAAAATACGGGTGAGAATGACCCGGATGGACGCTGCATCTGCCTTTTTTGAGCGGGACCTCCCCTTCGAAGGAGCAGTAATCCACAAGCATTGCCAGTGTCGCGGCTTCGTACGTAAGTGACAGGCGGGAACCTTGCCCGAGCAGTTTTCCCATCGTTTTACATACGCCGCAATAATACGCTTTATATTTATCATATTCCCTGAACCTGAGGTTCGGGACAAACGCTTTTGTATAACCGAACATTTAAACTCCTGCTTTTATGATTATTTATATGCTGTACCGGACTGTACGGAAAAGGGCCCGTTCAGATGAATTCCTCACAGGCCCCTTAAAGTTATCTACATCAAAGCGAAAGCATCTTGCTGGCTTCGATCATTTCGGGATCAAGCGTTTTTTTCATCTTAAGCGCTTCTTCGATATCGAACGCCACGTACTTCTCGTTTTTAAGGGCAATTATCTTATTGCGTTCTCCGTTGGCAAGCAGTTCCGTTGCTTTCACGGCCATCATACTTGCAGAAACTCTGTCTTTTACCGTAGGGCTTCCGCCTCTTTGCTGGTAGCCCAGAATCGTCGCATTGGTCGAAATTCCGGTGATCTCTTCTATCTGTTTTGCGATCTCGATCGTACCACCGACGCCTTCGGCAATAATAACGATGTAGTGGTGTTTGCCTCTGTTTCTGCATCCGATTATCGGCTGTATTATGTCGGTGTCAATATCGAAGTGACGTTCCGGGAGTATGCATGCTTCTGCGCCGTCAGCGATCGCGCAGCTCAGTGCGATATATCCGGCACCTCTGCCCATGACCTCCACGACGCTGCAGCGTTCGTGAGAGTACGCGGTGTCCTTTATTTTATCTATGGCGTCTTTTACGGTATTAAGCGCCGTATCGAAGCCGATAGTGTGATCGGTGCAGTCAATGTCATTGTCGATCGTAGCCGGAATTCCAACTACGTTCATGCCGATACGCGAAAGATCCCGGGCACCTCTGAACGATCCGTCGCCGCCTATGACAACGATCGCATCGAGTTTGAACACCTGAGCCATTCTGTATCCGCGTTTGACGCCTTCTTCTGTCATAAATTCAGGGCAACGCGCGGTCTGCAGGATCGTACCGCCGCGGTTCATAATATCAGAGACAGACCTTAAATTCATTTCGTACATATCGCCCGAAAGAAGTCCCTCGTATCCTTTTCTGATACCGTATACTTCAAACCCTCTGTATATACCTGAACGTACGACGGCCCTTAGCGCGGCGTTCATTCCGGGTGCGTCTCCGCCGGAAGTTAAAACGCCTATTCTTTTAGGTCTGGATACCGATTCTGCTTTCAATGATTCATTCTGTTCGCTCATAGTAAAACCTCCCGCAAGCGATATGTATCAGTTATATTTAAATGCAATAGAACGGGCTGCGTGTACACCGGACGCAGCGGCCTGAGAAAGTCCTCGCGTTATACCTGCACCGTCTCCGCACGCATACATTTTAGGAATTTCCGTCTCGAAGCCGTCTTTTAAAGAAAGCCGCGCACTGTAGAATTTGACCTCCACACCGTAAAGCAGCGTATCGTGATTCGCCGTTCCGGGGGCAAGTTTGTCAAGCGCATAGATCATCTCTACGATATTGTCCAGGTGCCTCTTAGGCAGGACAAGCGAAAGATCGCCCGGAGTTGCGTGCAGTGTCGGTTTTGTGAAGCTCTTTCCGAGTCTGTGATCGTTCGTCCTCACTCCTCTGACAAGGTCGCCGAAGCGCTGTACGAGCACTCCTCCGGCAAGCATATTCGAGAGAGACGCTATGCGTTTACCGTACTGATACGGTTCATTAAAGGGTTCAGTAAAGCGGTTGCTGACAAGCAGCGCGAAATTCGTGTTTTCACTGCGCAGAGCTTTGTCAGAATAACTGTGGCCGTTGACAGTGATACACCCGTCAACATTTTCGGTGACAACGTGTCCGTACGGATTCATGCAGAAAGTCCTGACGTCGTCGCCGTACTGCTTTGTCCGGTAAACGAGTTTGGCCTCGTAGACCGTATCGGTGATACGTTCAAATACCTGCGCCGGAAGTTCGACGCGAACGCCGAGATCGACCTGGTTGTTGATCAGGTGGATACCGAGATGTTTGCACTGAGAAGCGAACCATTCAGCGCCGGATCTTCCGGGAGCGCAGATAAGGTACGTGCATGAAAATTCACCTGCTTCTTCCGTCTCCAGAATGAAGTCCCCGTGCGGATCATGATGAATGCTGCTCACAGTAGTATCGCACATAAGGTCTGTATACCCGGTAAGATCATCGCAGAGATTACCGAGTATTTCCAGATTTCTTTCGGTCCCGAGATGTTTCACCTGCGCCTTCAATAAATGCAGGTCATATTTAAGTGCATCTTTCTCGAGTTCCAGTGCGGCGGGAGAACTTGTCGAAAATCTCTCAGTAGTAGCGCCGAATGAAACGTTTACGCTGTCAACGTATTCGATCAGTTCCATTACGGTCTCAGCAGGCAGATAGTCCTTAAGCCATCCGCCGAACTCAGTCGTAAAATTAAATTTGCCGTCAGAAAATGCACCTGCGCCTCCGAAACCGTTCATTATAGAACAGTGGCGGCAATTTATGCAGTGATCGACTTTTCCGGCAATGATCGGGCATATCCTCTTTTTAAGCGGATTCCCCTGCTCGATCAGCGCAACTTTAAGTCCCGGTGCTTTTTTATGGAGTTCGTACGCGGCGAAAATGCCCGCGGTACCTCCTCCGATTATTATTACGTCATATTTTTTCATAGCAGTTCCTTTTTTAACAAGAAAAGAAGTTTCAGAACGCCGTATAGTTTCCTGTTACGCCTTCAACGTAAAACATTGCGTTTTTAATATCTGAAGTCGCATCCTGCTCGTGTTTGATGAGGGCGAAAGTAGCGTCGTGAAGATTCGCGAATTCCGGATTTCTCTGTGCCTCGCAGATAAATTTCTGTCTGGGAGAATTGATATCTTCTCCGCTTATCTGGAAAAGTCCGTATTTGTCGCAAAGCGCTCTCACTCTTCTGAGCTGCTCCATCGTATTTCTCGAAGGCATGTATGTAACTGCATTGAATCCGAGCCCTTTGATCGTCTCAAAAAGAAGATCGATATATGAGTCCTCAAATTTCTGTGCTTTCTTATCGCCTGTCACAGAATCGCCTACGTCTCCGAGATACGCATATGCGCTGATCGCACCGATCCTCTGACCGAGCGCGATAACTTCTTTTACCGGCGGGCATTCGTCTGTAGCGTCGATATAGAATTTTTCAACAAGGTTGCTCTTAAGTGCGCCTAAAAGGTCGTACTCATATACGGCGTTATCGGGATCCATAAGGAACGCTCTTACTTTAGCCGAGATAGGCATACCGAAATCGTTTTCAAGGAAATCTACAACCGCCTGACCTTTTCCAAAGCGTTCAGTGATCTTTTTTGAAAGCGCGTACAGCAGATGTCTTTCCGTAACGCTGCCACCGAGGAAAGAGTTGGAAAGCGGGAGTACGTCGCGGTCAAAATCAAGCACGATATCGACGCCCGCGGTCAATTTATTGATGTTTTCGATCATCTTTCTGTTTCTGCGGTTTCTGGCTTCGCTGTAAGGCTTGAAGAAATCGATGACGGCGTCAATATTCTGGTGAGGGACTCCGTGAAGCGCCATATACGCCACGCCCTTCTGATCAGGGTTGTTGATCCTGAGCGTCTCAAGAGGAGTGCCCTTCATCGAAGCTCTGCACTCGGTCCCGATCGTCGTAAGCATGCCGATGATCTTTCCTGCTTCGATAAATTCTCTTGCGCCTGAAAGCGAGTCGTGGTCCATTATTCCGGCTGTCTTAAGGCCGGAAGTGTACGCCATCCATATCGCTTTCGTAGGAGAATACGGAGAGAATGAATAAGTCGTATGGATGTGGTTGTTAACGTCGTCTCCTGAGACGGTCGCTTCGATCTCACCGCGGTCGATCATCGCTTTTAATTCTCTTAATGATTCGAGGCGTACGAGTACGTCTTTATTGTTAAGTCTGTCTACCAGATAATCGTATTTGTTCATTGTCACTTTAGCTCCTTTATATAATTTCCGTATAGTTTTAGTTCTATTCGAGCAGGCTCAGCTGCTGTGCTTTCTGGTCGTCTTTTTTAAGAAAGCTGCCCGGAGAAGGAATCGATCTTATCCGGTACGCATTGGCGTCCGCGAGCCCTGCGTTGTCCGCCTTTTTCATATATTTCAGTTTGTAGTCCTTCTTCGGTTTTAATACCTGAACGCCCTGCGAGCTCTTGGTCGACTTGACCGGGATCAGATCGGATTTTAATGTCACAAGTCTGTCGTTCGTCGTGGCGCAAACTATATCGCCGGGCACGGACAGATGGAGCGCGTCAACGATCGGGCTCGAGTCGCTGTAAGCGTTAATCAGTTTCTTTCTGTTCGTCTTGGTCTCGTATGCGTTAAGCGGTACCCGGGCAACTTTTCCGTTCTCAAAAGCGAAGAGCATATCGCCGGAGTAATTGTCCGTCGGAACCATGTAGATTATACGCTCATCGCCGGAAATATCAAGAGTATTGACGAGATACTCGCCCAGTGAAGCGGCCTTGCAGTCCGGCAGCTCATGGATACGGAACTTGTAAACGCACTGCTTGTCAGAGAAGAACAGTATCTCGGATTTATTGTGCCACTCTATCTCCTGCGTAAATTCGTCGTCTTCCTTCAGCTTCTGTTCGGGGTTGTTGCGAAGTGCGATCATCGGGATCTTTTTGAAGTATCCGTCGCGCGTAAGGAAGAGTTTCAGATTATAATCGTCGATAAGTTCTTCTTTAGTTATCGTTACGACGTCGTCTTCGTGAATTATATCGGTAAGCCTGTCTTTACCGTATTTCTTTTCAACGTCGCGAAGCTGCCTCTTGATCAGCGTGCGGATCCTGTTTTCCTTGCCAAGCATATCTTTAAGGTCGTCGATCTCTTCGATAAGTCTGGCGATATCCCCTGTTTTTTCGAGAATATATTCCTTGTTCAGGTTGCGCAGTTTGATCTCGGCTACGAAATTTGCCTGGATCTCGTCTATCCCGAAGCCCCACATAAGATTGGGAATGACCAGATCGTCGCTTTCGGTCTCGCGTACGATCTTTATCGCTTTATCGATATCAAGAAGTATTTTTTCGAGGCCTTTCAGAAGATGCAGTTTATCACTCTTGGTTTTGATATCGAACTGTATTTCACGCTTTATGCATCCGATCCTGAATCTGACCCACTCCGCAAGCAATCCTCTGACGCCTAGTACCTGCGGTCTTCCGTCAATAAGCACGTTGAAGTTGCACGCAAAATTCTCCTGGAGCGAAGTCATTTTGTAAAGCTTGTTCATCAATGCGTCGGGGTCAATATTTTTTCTGACGTCGAGCGTGATCTTCAGACCGCCGAGGTCCGTCTCGTCGCGGACGTCAACGATCTCCTTGATCTTTCCGTCTTTTACGAGCTTCACTATATCGTCCATTATGGTTTCACATACGGTCGTATAAGGGATCTCATAGATCTCGATGCAGTTGTTTTTCTTGTCGAATCTGTATTTCGCGCGTATCTTTACGCTGCCGCGGCCTTCTTCGATGATCTGGTTAAGTACAGATTGCGAGTAGATGACCGTACCGCCCGTCGAAAAATCGGGAGCAACGATAAAATGGCTCAGATCACAGTCCTTGTCATCTATATATGCGCACGTTGCTTCGCATACTTCGCGGAGGTTGAAACTGCATATTTTCGTCGCCATACCGACCGCAAGACCCTCCGTCGAGTTTACGAGGATCGTAGGAAAAGTGACCGGGAACAGCGTGGGTTCCTTCATCGTACCGTCGTAGTTGTCAACGAAATCCACGGCGTCCCTGTCCATATCGGCGAACAGTTCTTCGCAGATCTTATCGAGTTTGACCTCGGTGTACCTCGGAGCAGCGCACTGCATCTCGCGGGAATACTGCTTACCGAAATTGCCCTTCGAATCCACGTACGGATGTAAAAGGGCCTGGTTCCCGCGCGTCAGACGGACAAGGGTATCATATATTGCCTGATCGCCGTGAGGGTTCAATTTCATCGTCTCACCGACGACGTTTGCTGACTTAGTGCGGGGGCCTCTCAGCAGTCCTTTTTTATACATCGTATAAAGGAGTTTCCTGTGTGACGGTTTAAATCCGTCAATATCCGGAATGGCTCGCGACACGATAACGCTCATGGCGTAAGGCATATAGTTTTCTTCGAGCGTCGTTGTGATGCGTTCCTCGCGGAAAAGTTTCGAAGGATCGCTCTCAACGATAATATCGTCAAACTTTTTATTGACCGGATGCGTGTCTCCGCTGTTGGATCTATGTTTTTCAGCCATTTATTGTATCCTTTCTGCTTAAATGGAGCAGTTTCTTATTCGAGGTCGAGGTCGTCAAGGTAAAGATGTCCTTTTTCGGCGATCAGCGCTTTTCTGCCGTCAAAGTCGTCGCCCAGAAGAGTTTCGAAATAATCCGATGTCTTTTTAGCATCGTCAGTCATAACACGTATCAAGCGTCTGGTCGCAGGATTCATCGTCGTCTGCCACATCATCTCGGGTTCGTTTTCACCGAGTCCTTTTGAGCGCTGGATAGTAGCTTTTCCGTCGAGGCCGGACAATATTTTTGCCTTTTCTTTTTCGTCGTAGGCGAAGTACGTTTTGCCCTTGTGCGTTATTTCAAACAGCGGCGATTCGGCAATGTAAACTTTTCCTTCGCTTATTAGTGTCGGGGTCAATCTGTAAAGCATTGCCAGTATCAGCGTTCTTATCTGGAAGCCGTCAACGTCAGCATCGGTACAGATTATGATCTTGTTCCAGCGCAGATTCTGCAGATCGAAGAGCGACAGATCTTTTGCGTGTTTGTTCTGTATCTCTACGCCGCACCCGAGCACGCGCACCAGATTGGTGATGATCTCGCTTTCAAATATTCTGGCGTATTCCGCTTTCATGCAGTTCAGGATCTTTCCGCGCACAGGCATGACGGCCTGGAATTCGCTGTCTCTTCCCATTTTAACAGAACCCAGAGCAGAATCGCCCTCAACTATGTAAAGTTCGCGTTTATCGACGTCTTTGGTGCGGCAGTCAACGAATTTCTTTACCCGGTTGTTTATGTCAATATTCCCGGAAAGTTTCTTTTTCATTGACGTACGCTGTTTTTCGGCGGATTCACGGCTGCGCTTATTGATAAGCACCTGCTCCATTATCTTATCCGCGTCCATCTTGTTCTCGATAAAGTAGATCTCGAGGCGCTTGCGGATAAAGTCGGTCATTGCTTCCTGGATAAACTTGTTGGTAATAGCTTTCTTAGTCTGGTTCTCGTAGCTCGTCATTGTCGAGAACGAGTTGGTAATGACCATCAGTGAATCCTGAACGTCTGCGAAAGTGATCTTGCTCTCGTCCTTGTTATACTTGCCCTGAGTGCGGATATATTTATCGATCTCGCTCGTAAAAGCGTTGCGCACGGCTTTATCAGGAGAGCCGCCGTTTACGAGGTAGCTTGAATTATGATAGTAGTCAAGCAGGTTTACGTAATTGTTAAAGCAGAACGCGAGCTGCATTTTCAGCTTGTATTCCGGGAGATCCTCCCTGTCGCGCCCTCTCGTTTCGGTCTCGTAGAACTGTATCGGCGTGATCTCTTTTTCTTCGGACAATTCTTTCATATAGTCCGTGATGCCGTTTTTATATACGTATTCGAAGCGCTGGTTCGAGGGCTCGTCGTAAAGCTTAAACGTAAGTCCGGCATTGACAACGGCCTGTTTCTTCAGCATGTCCGTAAAGAACTCGAGCGGAATGTCAATGTCGGTGAAAACTTCAAGGTCCGGCTTCCATCTCTGGATCGTACCGGTGCGTTTTTCCTGCGTAGGCTCCTTTTTCAGACCGCCGATATTATACCCTTTTTCGAAATGCAGATCATATTTGAAACCGTCCTTGTAGACGGTGACGTCCATATATTCAGACGAATACTGCGTAGCGCAGGAGCCAAGGCCGTTAAGTCCAAGGCTGTATTCGTAGTTTTCACCTTCGTTATTGTTATATTTTCCGCCTGCATACAGTTCGCAATAAACAAGTTCCCAGTTATAACGTCCCTCTTTTTCGTTATAATCGAGAGGACAGCCGCGCCCGTAGTCGCGCACCTGTATCGACTGATCTTTAAAGCGGGTAACTTCTATTACCTTTCCGTATCCTTCCCTTGCCTCGTCAATAGAGTTTGCAAGGATCTCTACGAACGTATGCTGGCAGCCTTCGAGGCTGTCGGAACCGAGGATCGAAGCCGGCCTTAACCTGACTCTGTCCGGTCCTTTTAATTGAGTGATACTGTCGTTTCCGTATGACTGCTTTGCCATATAAACTCCTCTGAACATAGTAAAGCGGTAAAATGCCTGATTACGGGCATCTTACCGCAGCAGTTAAAACTTATTTAAAACACAGCCCGGCAATGATAGCTTGCCTGACGTCTGCACGGTTGATCGCTCTGCCGTATATCAATTGAGCATCTCCTGGCCGCCTGTTACCGGAACGGCCTGACCGGTCTCGTATTTCTGTTCTACGATGTAGAATATAGCTCTCGCGACGTCAATGATCTCGCAGCCTCTGTGCATAGGAACTTTTTCTTCATAGTAGCGTCTTACGTCTTCTACGCTCTTAGCGCCCGGAACTTTACCGGCCTTGAAATACTGAACGAAAAGGCCTTTAACAGGGTCAGACCACAAAGGCCCGTTAAGCAGATTTCCGGGGCAGATAGCGTTGACTTTGATGTTATAAGGGACAAGTTCAAGTGCGAAGCTCTGCGTAAGTCCGATTCCGCCGAATTTGCTGCCTGCGTAGGCGAAGTTCTTGTTCGAACCGGCAAGTCCGGACTTGGAGTTGATCTGAATGATGTCCATATAATAGTCAGGGGCGAATCTGTGCTGTATCTTCATGATGCGCGAAGCAAGTTTCGAGCAGAGATAATATGCAGTGTAGTTGATCTTCGTAACAAGTTCAAATCTCGGCTGTGTCATTTCTTCGAGCGATCCGGCGATAGCGATGCCGGCGTTATTTACGAAGATATCAAGTCCGCCGTATGCGAGGACCGTAGAGTAGACCATATCGGTAACAAAAGCTTCGTCGCCGACGTCCGCCTTGCATGCGATAGTGCGGTTCTTACCGAATTTAGCATTCATATTATCGCTGTTCTGCTTAGCAAGGTCGTAGTTAAGGTCTGCGATAACGACGTTTGCGCCTTCTTCAAGCATATATTCGGCGATGCCCTGTCCGAAGCCCTGAGCGCTTCCTGTGACGATGGCTATCTTTTCAGCGAGTCTCTTCGAAGCGCCGCCGCCAAGCGAAACTTTAGAACGGTAGGATTCAACTTCCCAGTTGCAGATGAAATCGATCATGTACTGTGTCATGAAGAGCGGACCGCCGAAGTTCTGGCTGTAAACGCCGATCTTGCACGTGTCGTTGAAAACGTCAGCGCAGATATCAGCATTCTTTTTGCTGGTTCCGCACGCAAAAATACCGAGATTCTGAACGGCAACGATCCTGGGCGCAAAGCCGTACTTTTCTTTATAACCGGCAATGCCGTTCTGGATGAGCGCGTACTGGTCGTCAATGTTTTCAGCGGCTTTTACGAAAAGCGGATAAGGTTTGCAGTAAACGATGTGATCGGGAGAGAAGGCGGAAGATACCGGGTAGAAACTCTCTTCGTCCTTAACGAACTGCATGATCTGCTTGTTAGTCCTGAACGTAACGATGCTCTTCTGCTCGCCGTCGGAAAGCAGCATCCTGATGGCGGGCGCAATAAATGCGGCTCTTTCTTTATCAAATTCGACTTCGCTGAAATCCGGAGTCTTTCTGAGTTTGGAGCGAAGCACGGTGAAGATCTGCTTAGTCTTATTCTCAATATCTTTCTTAGTATCCGCAGCGATAAAAATGCCGTGATTCTGAAGAATGATGAAGTCAGCGTTCTTGCCTTTTTCGGCCTTATAACGCTCCATCTTTTTCTTCAGTTCGCACGCGAGCACGTATCCGGGTTCACAAAGATCGACCCATACGAACTCGTCACCGAACAGACGCTTAGCGGCACGTTTACCGTTAACGCCGCAGGTAAGTCCGTTCATTTCCGCGGGATGCGTATGAACTACGTAAGTATAATTAATAAGATTATGAAGAAGAGTTTCAACACTCGGACGTTTCCCCGCTTCAGACTTTTCTTTCGCGTCCATCATATCCTCAAGCACGAGCGCTTCGCGGCGAGCCTGATCTTTCGGATAACGCTTATCGAACATCGCGCTCAGCTTTGCTCTGTTCATCTTTACAAAGCCTTCTTCGGTGATCGTAGCGAGGGTCGTTCCGGAACCTTTTACGTACAGGTAATCTTTTGTTTTGAAAGAGGTGTTACCTCCGCCCGCAAGTACGAAAGCGGGATCGGAACCATATTCGTGTGAGAGTGAAACTATCGTTGAAAGTGACATGGACAAATCAATCCTCCGTTATTGAATTCTTTGATGATAATAGTCCTTTTGCGCAGATTTGTCAAGCATGAACAGTGCGCGATCTGACTAATTCCAGCAGTTTTAGTCTTGTAAATCCGTGAACCGTTACCGGCGCCGGATCGTACATTGTAAATTCCCGCATCCGGTCAATTATAAGCTGCTCGTCCTGCTCCTGATCCATATTTATGAAGTCGCAAACGATCATTCCGGTTATTGACCGGAGGCGCAGCTGGCGGGCAATTTCTTCTGCCGCTTCGAGGTTTGTATTAAGTATAAGTTCGCGGCGCGAAGCAGCGCGAACGGAAGACGCGGTATTGACGTCGAATACCGTCAAGGCCTCTGTCCGGTCGATGACGATATTCCCTCCTGACGGAAGGTTTACGGTCCTTCCTGATATTTTTGCATATTCGCGGTCGATCCCGTATTTTTCGAAAAGCGCTTGAGATTCAGAAACAAAAACGCAAGACGGCTCTTCTTTTAAGCCGCTCATAAGATCATTTTTTATCAGTGCGGAATTTAAGAAGATCGTACAGGCGGGATCATTGATGTATTTTGATATAAGCGCCTGTGTTCTGTCTTCCTGATACAGCAGCCCGGGCGTCCCGTGTCCGGAAGCGGCAAGATATCCGGCCATTATTTTTTGGGCAATGGCGCAGAGCCTTTGCCAGTCAGCGATAATGTCATTGTCACCTGCATCGGCAGCCGCGGTACGCATAATGATTCCGGCCGGCGCGGGCAATGACAGCGATGCGTTTAATTGCCCCAGCAGTCCGGTTCCCAGCTGTTTTAAATGATCACGGACGGAGACGTCTGAAAGTTTCGCAGATACGTTGACTTTATCCGTCGCAGCGTTCAGCAATAGAACAGTATATATTCCGGATATAGCGGGGCTGTCGGTAAGGCGGCATAATTTATTGGACGTTTCGGATGATTTTACCTGAACGAGCACGGTGTCTCCGGGACGGTATCTGTCGCTCGGAAGGTATCCTCTTAACGATCCTTTGCCCTGCTCTTTTAATATTACAAAAGCAGATGACGTGTTTTTAATGCAGTCACCTGCCCTTCCGGCATAAATACTGCCGATCGCAGGCGCGGTTTTAGATATATCTGAATATTCTGTGAGCTTTCCGTTTTCAAATAATGCGTATCGCAAAGAGCGGGCGCTTTCCGGAGCGGCATCCGCTATGGAGCCCGGATCATTTCGATATTCTAAATACAGCCTTGTTTCAGGTCTGCCGGAATTTGCGTTATCGGTCATTCGAACATAGTCTCCGCAAGTTTAAAAGCGAACAGTTTGTTCATTTCCCTGTCGGGATGATTTACGTAGTTTGCGAGCAGTTCCGTGGTGTTAACGCCGTTTTTCTCCATCTTTTTCCAGAGCGAATAGCAGTCGCATACTTTAACGTTTTCCTGCCCGCACAGTTTAACGGCTTCCTCGATATATTTGTCAAGGATTCCTCCGTTCTGTATAGAAGCGATCCCGGAAGCCACGTTCCTGCCGAGTTCGAAATCAAGATTCGGGCTTACGTGTGTACACATCGTATTCGGGGTCATAAAAATAATCTCGATATTATGTTCTTTTAGCGAAACAAATATATTCTTTAAAGCAGACGTGTATCGTTCGATCCCCTGAAGCCCGAGTCCGGAATCGTTGAGCCCGAAACACACAACGACGAGATCCGGAGAATATCTTAAAACGTCGCGCTCGAGCCTGTTAAAACCGTTCGGCGCGTTGTCACCGCTAATACCTGCGTTGATGATATTGACCGTCGCGGAAGGATACAGTTTGGTCAATATTTGTCCGAGATAAGTGTGATATGCTGAATTCCGGTCGAAAACGGTCTCGATCCTGCCAGGTTCGATCTCGTAGATCTCGAAACAGCCCTGCGTTACACTGTCGCCCAGAAAAGCGATCGTAGCGGCTGGTTTACCGAACAGATCTTTTGATTTTTCAGATATTTTCTGTATTATTTTCATAAAAGGCCTCCGCAATGATAAGAAACGGCGCGGCTGCACGGTTCATCGTATATATTCGATCATAAAATCATCAGTAACGTCTTTCACGCTTACGCGCAGGACTGACGAATCGGTCACAAGTCCGACCTGATCTTCAATAAAACCGATGGACACTTTATAAGTTCCGATAAATTTCAATCCTGCAAGGAAGTCTTCGCTGCTCATCTCGCCCGGGATCCGGACGGTCTTGTTAACGAAATCGATCTCAAAAGTATCAGAAGTAAACGTCATTCCGCGGATATAAAGCTCGGCGAACTGGACCCATTTGTTCAGCATGTTGTTGTCAAAGAAATAGTAACGGACAACTTCCACCGGGCCGATATTAATATTGTCCGTCGTCTCATCAGAAATGCTCTTGGTGCTGCGGTCAACGACTTCGATAAATTCATTGCTCCCCGCAAGTTTTACCGCTACTTTATAGAAATAGATCTTATTCAAGGTGTACCACCAGTTATCGAGGCGGTTGATATAAACAGGCACGCTGAAGTTAAAATCGAGCGTGAGGTCAAGGTCGTTATTAAGTACAGACCAGTACGTTCTGTCGTCGCTGTCAAAGATATTAGCCAGAACGTTATCCTTGTATCCCGGATTAGCGTCGTCTGAAAAATAGCACAGGTCGCGGACACTTCCGGTTTCTTTATCAAGATAGTTTTTGAATTTAAGAGAATCCGTTTCCGGACGCGCAGTCGGAACTTCGGTGGGTTCGGGAGTAATGACCTCCGTAGGTTCTTCAGTAGGTTCTTCTGTCGGAACATCCGTCGCGGGCGCTTCGGTTATAACAGATGTAGGAGCAGTAATGTCGCCAGTCGGAGAAGAATCTGCGGTGGCGGGTTTAAGAGTCTGAGGGTCTATTACAGGATCTTTATTATCGTCTACGCTGCAGCCGGACGCACAGATCGCGATCATGACTGCGGCGATAAACAAAATCAAAGCTTTTTTCATAGGATCATACCTCCGGGAAGTGATCTGAGCGCTTCTATGATGCCTTTCGGTGAATTCTCACTCACTTCTAAAAGCGCTCCGGGATCTGCAATAAACTGAGGATAATGCGCATCAGAAGCATGTATAAGAGTATATTTTTTCATAAACGGGAATTTTTCGTACAGTGCGTCCAGATCGCACTCGTAAGATATCTCGGCAAATTCCAGCGGATAATCAAACGGCATCGCGCCCAGATTTGAAAGGACGCTGAATGAATCGCGGTCAACGTGAGCCGGATATGCTATTCCGCCCATTTCAAGTACCATCGGGATCGCTTCATCGATGCTGAGCCCGGTAGGAGAAAGGAGCATATTGGGATAATAGCCGAGGATCTCGTCGTTCTCATCCATTATCACCTGCTCGCCGAAAATTTCGGGTTTGTTCGGGATCTGCGTATAGGACTCGATGACGATCTTCTGAAATTCATCAAGTTTTTCAAGATCCGGGAAAAGGCAGACAACGTGGACTTCCTCGACAGTTTCCAGTTCCATTCCGGGGACAACGGTAATGCCGTACTCTTTTCCCGCCCTGACAGCCGCAGGAACGTTGAACGTGATATTATGATCGGTGAGGGCAATGGCATCCAGGCCTCCCAGAGCGGCAAGCCCGACCAGATTAGCCGGTGTCATTTCCATATCGCCGCAGGGCGACAGACATGAATGCATATGCAGATCGACACGGATGCCAAACTTTTCCATAGTTCAAATATTACCGTTGATAAGGTCGTGCGTTTTAATAACCGCGTCAGCAGCGCTGAGTTCGGTAGCTAAGATCGTGATCCCCTTCTCGTTTGCTCTCTCAGCAAGATTATCGTATATCTCGACGCCTTCGGGGATAACGATACACGCAACGTCTACGAGTGAAGCGACGGCAAGGATATTGATATTATTCATTACCGTTACCCACATATCTCCGGTTTTGGCATGTGATATGACCCAGCTGAGCAGGTCGCAGGCGTAAAAACCTGTGATCTCGCGCTCACCGTCGCCGGTTAAAATTGAAAAGCCGAGTTTTTCAGCAACTTCTTTTACAGTCATTAAAAATTACCTCTTTTCGATAATTATAGCTATCTTCCTTCAGACTTGTTGTCAAGCGTAGGAGGAAGCAGTCCTTCGAGTTCCATCATTTCTTTAGCGAGATTTCTGACGCGGTCTTTAAGGACAAAGACACAGTCGGTAAGTTTCGCCTTACCGCGGACGATATCTTCCGAAAGTGCCCGGCACGTGGGCGCTCCGCATGCGCCGCAGTCAAGTGCCGGCAGCATCTGATAAAGTTCCTCCATGTCTCTGAGCTTCTGCATCGCTTTCGTGATATCTTCATCAAGTGTTGCGACGTCAATATGTTCGGGAGAACATTCAAATCCGGTATTTTCAAGTTCGGTGTCAGTTACTTCCTTGAGAAGTTTAGGAAGCATAGATTTGAATCTGAAATTACGTGTCCTCGCAACGTACATATTTTCAACGGTGAGCGGCCCGCCCAGACAGCCTCCGGGACATGCAGCGGCTTCAATAAAGTCAACGTCGGTAAGCTTATCGTCCTCAAGCTGTTCAAGTATTTTGATCACGTTCTGGACGCCGTCAACGTATAATATTTTATCCGATTCGATCCCTTTCGCTTCTCCGCCGATCGTTGCCCATCTTACTCCGCTGAAACCGGCCTGCAGAATGTTAAGGGGCTCTTTTATTTTTCCCATCTGTTTGAGCAGCTTAAAATATAAACTCTTTATGGAAAAAACGCCGTTGACCGCCGACCTGCTGACTTCTATGGGATTTCTTACACTCGTCATTTTTGCGGCGCACGGTGAAATAAAGAATACTCCGATCTCGTCCGGTGTAACACCGGGATTCTTTTCGCAGAACTCACGCCTGGCATTGTCCGCGGAAACTTCCATAGGAGATTTTATCGGCATGATCTGCGGGATAAGGCTCGGGAATCTTACCTGTATGAGCCGTACGATCGCGGGACAGGCGGATGAGATCATCGGCCTCGTATCTTTGTTCTTTTCAAGATAAATATTGCTGGCTTTTGTTACGATCTCGGCGCCTCTTGCAACTTCGTAAACGTAATCAAAACCGATCATTTTAAGAGCGGTCATGATCTTATCGCGTCCGAATTTTGAAATATCGTACTGAAGATAGAGCGTAGGAGCCGGAAGTGCGATCGTATATTTGAAATCAGCCATCTTCTCGAGCGGATCAGTTACGGCTACTTTCGCCTTATAAGGGCACGTACGTACGCATTCACCGCAGTCGATACAGCGTTCTTTCATAATTCTAGCTTTACCTGACTGTACGCGGATAGCGTCTGTAGGACACTTCTTGATACAGTTGGTACAGCCTTTGCAGAGTTCTTCTTCTAATACGATAGAATGAAAATAGTCACTCATTATTTCAATACCTTTATCAGCGGTTCATATAAACGATCAGCGTGATCTTCGTGCCTACTCCGACTTCCGATTCAACGTACATTTCGTCAGTATACCTTTTCATGTTCGGAAGTCCCATACCGGCGCCGAAACCCATTTCCCTGACAAGATTGGAAGCAGTTGACCAGCCCGGCTTCATGGCGTCTTCAACGCACGGAATTCCGGGGCCGTTATCGGATATGACGACTTTCACCATCTCAGGGGTGATCTCAACATCGGCAAATCCGCCGTTCGCATGGATAACGGCGTTGATCTCGGCTTCATACATCGCTATCGAAATGCGTTTTATGAGCTCGGGATTTACTCCGAGGCGGGTAAGTGTTTTTTTCACTCCGCTCGAAGCTTCTCCGGCAGTTGTGAAATCTTCCGCGTCAATATCATAATGCAGTTTTACGGTACTGTCGCTCAATTCCACCCCCCCCTGCCTTTTATGCCGTTGCTGTAAAGCAATCCGCAGCAAATAAACAGCGGCTGTTGTGTCGCTA
>JAGCTF010000239.1 GCA_017963755.1 Clostridia bacterium
CAGATCCAGAACGTGGAGTGACCGTTTGACACGGGGACAGACCCCGCGACCGAAAAAAGGAGCAACAGGACTTGAAACTGGTCAACATCGGATTCGGAAATATGGTATGCATTGACCGCGTCATAGCGATCGTGGTGCCGGAATCTGCGCCCATCAAACGCATAGTATCCGAAAGCAAAGACAGGGGACTGTGCATTGACGCCACGTACGGACGCAAAACAAGAACCGTACTCATAACCGACACGGACCACGTGATATTGTCCGCGCTCCAGCCAGACACGGTAAGACGGCGCGTCGAGAACTCGGCAGACGACCGCACAGCCGCAGACAGCGGAGCTATTGACACCGACGACGAAGCGGACGAAACCGATGCCGAAGATGATGAAACGGAGGCAGAAAAAGATGAGCTCTGAGAGGGGACTTATAACCGTTATATCCGGTCCGTCCGGCACGGGAAAAGGGACTCTGATCTCCGGCCTCATGGGGATCGACAGTGACATGCACTACTCCGTATCGGCGACAACGCGCGAAATTCGCAGGGGCGAAACAGAAGGCGTATCGTACTACTTCAAAACGCGCAGAGAGTTCGAAAAACTCATCAAAAACGGCGAAGTACTCGAATGGGACGAATTCTGCGGAAACCTCTACGGCACGCTGAAAAGCGAACTCCAAAGCAGAGTCGATAACGGCTCGGACGTCATACTTGACATCACCGTAAAAGGCGCGCTGGCCATAAAGGAAGCCTTCCCGGACGATTCGATCACCGTGTTCCTCCTTCCGCCTTCGATCAAGGACCTCGAAGACAGGATCAGAGGGCGCAAGCGCGAGACCGAAGAGCAGCTGAGAGACAGGCTGGCGGAGGCCGAAAAAGAAATAGCGTGGGTGAAAAAATTTGACTACGTGCTGATAAGCGACAGCATCACCGAAGCACCGAAACGGCTGAAAGGCATAATCGACGCCGAGAGGCAGCGCGTAAGGCGGAATCCGGACATTCTGAAAAGGATGGGGCTCGAGGTTCCGGACAATGCTCCGAAGGACGCCTGAAGGCGACAGCAGCACGCCGGACAAACACCGGCGGAACCAATATAGAAAGCACAAACAGATGCCCGCGAGGGCAACGAAAGGGGAAATATAAATCATGATGCTTTATCCACCAATTGCAGAACTGCTCGAAAAAGTTGACAGCAGGTACACGCTGGTCATGGAGATCGCTAAAAGAGCCCGCCAGATCACTGCGGGTTCCGAGAACCGTTCCTCGAGCACCTCTAACAAGAGCGTGACGATCGCCGTTCAGGAGATCTACGAGGACAAAGTCGGCTACGAGCGGATCGAAGAATAAGGAGCAGCAAATGGCAGAGAAAACGATGGAAAAATTAGTGGCGCTGGCACAGAACCGCGGCTTCGTTTACCCGGGCTCGCAGATCTACGGCGGCCTCGCCAACGCGTGGGACTACGGCCCCTTAGGCGTTGAACTCAAGAACAACGTAAAAAAAGCATGGTGGAAGAAATTCGTACAGGAATCCACGCTAAACGTAGGCGTTGACTGCGCGATCCTCATGAATCCGAAAGTATGGATGGCCACCGGCCACGTCACCAGCTTCAACGATCCGCTGATCGACTGCAAATCCTGCAAATCCCGCCACAGAGCAGACAAAGTCATCGAAGACTGGGATAAAGAGCAGGGAATAGAACTCTCTGTAGACGGCTGGGAAAACGAAAAGCTGGTCGAATATATCAACGAAAAACAGATCCCTTGCCCGGTATGCGGTAAGTTCAACTGGACCGGCATCCGTAAATTCAACCTGATGTTCAAAACGTTCCAGGGCGTTACGGAAGACTCGCAGGCGGAGCTCTATCTCCGTCCCGAGACCGCTCAGGGCATCTTCGTAAACTTCAAAAATATCCAGCGCACCAGCCGCAAAAAAGTGCCTTTCGGCGTCTGCCAGGTAGGTAAATCGTTCCGCAACGAGATCACGCCCGGTAACTTCACGTTCCGTACGCGCGAATTCGAGCAGATGGAACTTGAATTCTTCTGCAAGCCCGGCACCGACCTCGAATGGTTCGAATACTGGCGCAGCTTCTGCCATAACTGGCTTTTAAGCCTCGGCATGAAGGACGAGAACCTGCGCCTGCGCGACCACTCCAAAGAAGAGCTGGCATTCTATTCAAAAGCAACTACGGACTTCGAATACTTGTTCCCGTTCGGCTGGGGAGAACTCTGGGGCGTCGCAGACCGCACCGACTACGACCTTAACCGCCACATGGAATATTCGAAAGAAGACTTGTCATACTTCGATCCTACGACCAACGAAAAATACGTACCGTACGTCATCGAACCCTCGCTCGGCGCAGACAGAGTTGCCCTCGCATTCCTGTGCGAAGCGTACGACGAAGAGACGCTCACTGACGGCGGAAAAGAAGACGTACGCACTGTGCTGCACTTCCACCCGGCATTGGCCCCGGTGAAAGTCGCGGTATTGCCGCTGGTCAAAAAACTTTCCGACGACGCGTTCAAACTCTACGAACAGCTCAGCAAAAAGTACAACTGCGAATTCGACGAAGCAGGCGCGATCGGACGCCGTTACCGCCGCCAGGACGAGATCGGCACGCCGTTCTGCATCACGTACGATTTCCAGACCAGGGGAGAAGAAAAAGACGGTGAAGTCATTCCCGGTGATAACGCCGTTACCGTCCGTTTCCGGGATTCAATGGAGCAGGTGAGGATACCGATCGAAGGCTTGGAAAAATGGCTGGACGAACAGCTGGCGTTCTGAGCGGATCGACACAGGGATCTTTATCATAAATACAAGTAAACAAGCCAAATAACACAGGAGGTTTAGTAATGGCAACAAAATACGTTTATCAGTTCAAAGAAGGCAATGCCGGCATGAGAAATCTGCTGGGCGGCAAGGGCGCTAACCTCGCCGAAATGACCCGCATCGGTCTGCCTGTACCTCAGGGCTTCACCATCACCACCGAAGCCTGCACCAAATATTACGAAGACGGCCGTACCATCAATCCTGAGATCATGCAGGAGATCATGGAAAACATCGCCATCATGGAAGAGACCACCGGTAAAAAATTCGGCGACCTCGAAAATCCGCTGCTCGTATCCGTACGCTCCGGCGCCCGCGCATCCATGCCCGGCATGATGGACACGATCCTCAACCTCGGTCTCAACGAGCAGGTCGTAGGCGTTATCGCAGCGAAATCCGGGAACCCCAGATGGGCCTGGGACTGCTACAGACGCTTCATCCAGATGTTCTCCGACGTCGTAATGGAAGTTGGTAAAAAATACTTCGAAAAACTCATTGACGCCATGAAAGAGCGCAAAGGCGTAACGTACGACGTTGACCTCACCGCTGACGATCTTAAAGAGCTGGCAAATCAGTTCAAGGCTGAGTATAAGAATCAGCTGGGCAAAGATTTCCCGGACGATCCGAAGGTCCAGCTGTTCGAGGCTATCAAGGCCGTGTTCCGCAGCTGGGACAATCCGCGCGCTAACATCTACCGTATGGACCATGACATCCCGTATTCCTGGGGTACCGCGGTCAACGTTCAGATGATGGCTTTCGGTAATATGGGCGATACTTCCGGTACGGGCGTTGCCTTCACGCGTAACCCCGCTACAGGTGAGAAGGGCCTGATGGGCGAGTTCCTTATGAACGCACAGGGCGAAGACGTTGTCGCCGGCGTGCGTACTCCTATGCCGATCTCCAAGATGAAGGAAGTTCTTCCTGAAGTGTACGAGCAGTTCCTCGGCGTGTGCAACACTCTCGAGACACACTACCGCGACATGCAGGATATGGAGTTCACGATCGAAGATAAGAAGCTCTACATGCTCCAGACCCGTAACGGTAAGCGTACCGCCGCTGCCGCTATTAAGATCGCATGCGACCTCATCGACGAAGGCATGATCTCCGAAGAAGAAGCCCTCATGCAGATCGACGCCAAGTCCCTCGACATGCTGCTTCACCCGACGTTCGATCCGGCCGCTCTTAAGAAAGCAGAAGCCGTTGCCTCCGGTATTGCCGCATCTCCCGGCGCCGCTGCTGGTACGATCGTATTCACCGCTGAAGACGCTGTAAAGCACGGAAAGAATAAAGAAAAAGTTGTCCTTGTACGTCTCGAAACTTCTCCTGAGGATATCGAAGGCATGAAGTTCGCTCAGGGTATCCTGACGGTCCGCGGCGGACAGACTTCACACGCTGCCGTTGTTGCCCGCGGTA
The DNA here is from genome assembly GCA_017963755.1 of Clostridia bacterium. GTDB lineage: Bacteria > Bacillota > Clostridia > UBA1212 > UBA1255 > UBA1255. The sequence goes on from JAGCTF010000239.1 coordinate 4,230, forward strand.
TGGGTACCTGCTGCGTTTCCGGCTGCGGCGACATCAAGATGGACGAAGAGAACAAGTGCTTCACGCTCCACGGTAAAGTTTACCGCGAAGGCGATCCGATCTCCCTTGACGGTTCCACCGGTAAGATCTACGACCAGATCATCCCCACGATTCCCGCGGATCCTTCCAGCGGCTACTTCGGACGCATCATGGCTCTGGCCGATAAATATAAGAAACTTGGCGTACGCACCAACGCCGACACCCCGAAAGACGCCCGTCAGGCAGCTGCCTTCGGCGCACAGGGCATCGGCCTCTGCCGTACCGAACATATGTTCTTCGAACCCGACCGTATCGGCGCTTTCCGTGAAATGATCTGCGCTGAGAACGTTGAAGAGCGCGAAGCCGCCCTTGCGAAGATCGAACCCATGCAGCAGAAAGACTTCGAAGGTCTGTTCGAAGCTCTCGGCGGATACCCGGTCACCATCCGTTTCCTGGATCCTCCGCTTCACGAATTCGTACCCACCGAAGAAGCTGACATCAAAGCTCTGGCCGAAGCTCAGGGCAAGACCGTCGAGTACATCAAGCAGGTCATCGCAGACCTCCACGAGTTCAACCCGATGATGGGTCACCGCGGCTGCCGTCTGACCGTCACTTACCCCGAGATCGCTGCTATGCAGACTAAGGCCGTCATCAAAGCCGCCCTGGCCGTTAAGCGCCGCCATCCCGACTGGGATATCGTACCCGAGATCATGATCCCGCTGGTAGGCGAAGTCAAAGAGCTCAAGTTCGTTAAAGATACCGTGGCCAAGACCGCTGACGAAGTTATCGCCAAGTCCGGCACCGAGCTCAAGTACGAGGTCGGTACGATGATCGAGATCCCGAGAGCGGCCCTTACTGCCGATGAGATCGCTTCCGAGGCTGATTTCTTCTGCTTCGGCACGAACGACCTGACTCAGATGACTTATGGCTTCAGCCGTGACGA
>JAGCTF010000032.1 GCA_017963755.1 Clostridia bacterium
TGGGGCTCCGACGAAGGCTACACCGACGCGATCTTCGACCTGGATCACAAACCGACGGATCTTTATTATGCGGTGTGCGCGATCAACAAAAAGATCCATACGATAGGTGGATATCTGGCTGCGGGCGATGCCGTGGCAGTGTACCATACGCGGCAGAAGACGGCGGGGGCGTACGATACCGTCCCGAAGGAGTTCAAGCTGCAGGCAACTGGTAAAACTGACGCGATCGTGTCTGTGATCGAGCGGCGCGACGGCGGCGGTCAATATCTGATGATCGTCAATAAAAATTTCAAAAAGGCTCAGACGCTCACGTTTGCAACGGGAGACCTCGAACTGAAGCTGATAGATGACGTCAATGGCGAGCTGAGATCCGCTCCCGTTTCGGACGGGGTATTGACGCTCGAACTTGAAGCAGGAGACTGCGCGCTGCTGGCGGTCACGGGCGGAAAGCTTGACCTGCCCGCACAGGAAAAGAGCGCGGATCTTGCGGTAGAGGCGAGGCTCACCGCCACGTCTGCGATAGGCGACGGTACCGCCTTCCTGTGCAACGTCAACGACGGAATATATGACGACGGGGCGAAGGCAACACTGGTATCGGCTGACGGAGCACCGCAATATATGACGTTCGACCTCGGTACCGAGCAGGCCGTGAACCGCGTTGACCTCTATCCGGGCGGAAAAGGCGCCGCATGCTTCCGCTTCTTCCCCGAATCATTCGCGATATTGACCTCGACCGACGGAACCACGTGGTATAAAGTAGTGGAAAAGAACGCCTTCGAACCGGACCTTACAAAGGTGCCCGTGTTCCGCTTTGACCCCGTTAACGCCCGCTACGTGCGCGTCGCAGTGACAGGATTTAAGCAGAAGAACGGCAGCGGCTGCGCTGAACTTGGCGAGGTCGCGATATATAATGACAACGGCACGATCCAGGACGTCATTCCTACGCTCTACAAGTCGCCGGAGGACAATGAAGGCGAGAGCGTCGAAGAGGGTGCGCGTTTCCTTTCGGTAAACAAGAAGGTGTTTGAGAAGGGCGAACCGATCATTATCACCGCGCGGGGAGAGGCAAAGGATTATCTGGCATTTTACCCTGAGGTTTACGTGCCCGGCAAGGACGCAGGCGTGTTCTACGCGACCTTTGACAATACTCTTAGCGGGCGAAACGGCTGGTACCTGCTGGAGAACGACAAGCCTTCTGCCGTTGCGGACTGGTTCTGCGCCACGCCTCAGAATCCGCAGGTGGTTCCGTACATAGGCATCCCCGAAGGCGATTATAAGGTCGTTATCAGGGACAACTCAGGCGCGGTGAAGCTCGAGGTGTTCTTCTCGGTAGAATAACGGTATAAGCACTGCGGGTGCTTAGCATAAATACTTTGAGGCCGAACTGTCAACGCATAACTTGCGCAGCGGCCTCCATAACACGGCGTTGTCCGTCGTCAATGCTGCCGTCCCGGTTGAGGCACATGTCGATGGTGACAACGCCGCCCATTTTATTGAAGGCGCCGATATAGGCGGCAATATATTCCGGACTGTATTTGCAGCCCGTCGCTCCCCAGCCGTTGTAGACTTCCCACGGCTTTTCGGGTATTCCCAGGAATGACAGCACGTGAGGCAGAGCGTTCCAGTCGCGGTCCGGATCCGGAAACGCGTTGAAATACACAAGTTCGCCCGCGGTAAAATCGCAAAAAGGCGTCGGGGGCGCGACTGTCTGGAAAAAGTCAGCGCGAAGATAGCCGTTCCCTCCGAACGACGTCTCTATCTGAGAACCGGGATGGAGGCATCCGTAATAATTGTTTGCCACCAGCGCCTCCGGATTACCGCACTTGACCGCGTCGCGCATCATCGTGAGCCGCACTGCATCGTAACCGATCTCTTTGTATACGCCGTCGAACCACCAGCCCGCGACCTTATCGCCGTACCTCTGCGCGTACTCTTTTAAAGGCATTGACCATAGCCGCACCAGATCTTCGCTGATAACGCCTCCGACGCCGCCGTGGTAGCCGAAGCGCTCGGCAATTACCGGATCATTGTCCCGCCCCATGGCGTCGCCCGTATAGTATAAAAACAGTTCGATACCGCGCTTGTTAAGTGCGGAGTGGAGGTCAAGCACCAGATCTCTGCGTGCGCATCCATCTTTTATGCCGGTCATTTCTTCGAACGTCCGGTTCGGGGCAATAAAGTACCTCGTGCCCTGCTGCATCGTTATGAACAGATAACGGGCGTCAATTTCGCTTAGCTGCGCCGCTAATTTTTCGCAGTCGAGTTCTTCGACACATTCATCCCACGACGTTACCGTTCCGCGTGTGTTTTTTGATCCTGTACCGTTCTGGCTTACGTAAAGATAGTGGCAGAAAACGCCCCATTTTTTGCTTTTAAAAGTGTCCGCTGTCATATCGGGTTTCCCTCCTTTTCGGCTCCGGGCCACTCCTTTTTTGCTCCGGGCTGCCCGGGCGGCGTCAATGATCGTTGATTTCCGGGTCAATTATATCACTTTTCGGGCGGATGGTTAAGAAATATCGGTAACGCTGTCAACGGGTCGCGACCGGGGGTGCCCGGCGGCGGGAAAAGAAGAGCGGACAGCCGGAAATGGTTGGCCGCTTTCGTTTACATTCTGCAAATGCAGTGTTATAATTAGGCAAATTTCAGCCCATATATCTAAATGCCGGCAAAGGAGGGCATAAAATGGAGCAAAAAGGGAAAAAAAGGATAACTACGGTCAATACCACGGCCGAAGCCACGATGAAAATGCGAACCAGGAAACCGATACTCCTTATCGCAATCATCATTGCCGCCGTGATCACGGTTTCATGCCTTGCCGGATGCAGCGGCCGCGGTGTGTCTGTGAAAAGCCTGGACGAAAAGTTTGTCGAAATGATGAATCTGCTTGTTGTCAAAGATTATGAAGGCATCTACGATTACTTTTATCCGGGCACCGTTGATTATGAAACGACTTGCGAACCGGTGGACAAAATGCTCGAGATATATCCTGTTGCCGACGGGTACACGTGGACGAGGACAGGGTGGAATATAACGAGCGGGCTGTTCGACGGAAGTGTTGCCATTTCCGGCACGTACGCTGTTGTGTCTGCAGGAGAAAAATGCACCGTGTCCGCGGTATGGGTATCTGATAAAAACGGAAGCGGATTCAGGAGTTTCCATTTTAATTTCTGACCGTTTATCATTTTGCCCGATTGCCATACGGCCGTTTGATTTCCGACGGGCCGAAAGGAGAATAACATGAAAATGCTGCTCACAGAGAAGAAAAAGCCGCTGAAAGCAAATAAAAAGCCGCACGCAGCGAAGAAAGAGTATATGCGTATTGCCGCCGTGGCCGGCATTCTTTTGGGCCTGCTCGCGGTGATGCTGTTGCCCGGCTGCACCGGTAAAAACGAGCCTGAACTCGGAGAGACCGGCTTGATCCACGAGCCCGAATTCGGCGGCGTGTACATCACGATGACGATCGACGACTTCAATGCGCTCGGTTTTAAGTACGGCGACAGTGTAAATGTGACGTTCTCGAACGGGTATGAACTTAAGGATCTGCCGTATTACAACGGGTACTACACGCAGACCGGAAAACCGCTGCTCATTGCGTATCCGGGCTATGACTACATCAAGGCTGCTATCAACAACGGTGAGGATCTGTGGGAGGTCGCGGGGCTGAAAGAGAGCGACACTGCGAAGATTACGCTCGCGCAGAAGGGCAAGTATGCGGCGATCCAGGACGCGCGGGATCTGCATTATAAGGACGAACGCGAGAAATATCCGAGCGACGAGGTTTTCGCGAACTTCAGGACGATAGAGGCGGGAAATATAAAGAGCGGCGTCGTTTACAGATCTGCCTCGCCGTGCGATAACCAACATAACCGCGCGCCGTACGTTGACGCCCTCATCAAAAACGCCGGGGTTCAGTATATCGTGAATCTGTCGGACAACGACGCGAAGATTCAGGGGTATATTGACGCCGCCGGGTTTAATTCGCCGTATTTCCTGTCGCTTTATCAGTCGGGGAAAGTCATCCCGCTCGCATTGAATATGAATTTCGGTTCAGACGAGTTCCGGGGCAAGGTCGTGCGCGGTCTGGAGGCGATGGCGGACAACGAGGGGCCTTATCTCGTGCATTGTACCGAGGGCAAGGATCGGACCGGTTTTGTGTGTATGCTGCTTGAGGCGTTTGCGGGGGCAACGTACGATGAGATCGTTACCGATTATATGATCACTTATTATAACTATTATGGTTTTACGGAGCAGTCGGACAAGGCGAAGTATGACGTTATTGTGAGCGACGTGCTTGATCCGATGATCCGCAGCATGGCGGGCGACGAAGCGCTTGATCTTCGAACCGCCGACCTTGCCGCGTATGCTGAGCGCTTCCTTAAAAATGCCGGGATGGCGGCGGATAAGATCGATGCGTTGAGGGCAAGGCTCGCGGGGGGTCAATGACCGGCATCCGGTTGTTAAGCCGGCGTCAAACGCCTCTGCATAAGTTTTTATAAATGGTATAAGTTTTATAAGTTTTATCAGTTTTAACTGAAAACCGACCGCCTGAAAACAGGCGGTATTTTTATTGGCCGGCATGCAACTGGGGACAGGTACCTGTTGCATGGCGGGGACAGGTTTGAAGGGGGGGCGGGTTTTGCGGTCCGGAAAGGGAGGGAAGCTGCCCGCATGAGGCCTGTCCCCGGCGCGGAACAGGTGCCTGTCCCCAGTTGCATGATGAATATTTTTAAAAAATATTTGACAAAATACGAATAAAATGCTAAAATATGCGCATACTCGCTTTTGACGGGCGGCAACGCCGGGGAGCAGGTATTATTGATGACTTTAGCGGTATGGTCGGAAACGGAGAAAGAACGGGGAACGACAATGAAAAAAATATTTATTGACGGTTCGGCGGGGACAACAGGTCTGAATATCAGGGAGAGGCTGAAAAAAAGGCAGGAGATCGAACTGCTCACGCTGGAAGAAGAAAATAGAAAAGATATTGACGCCAGGTTGTGCATGATCAGGGAGGCCGATGCGGCGTTTTTGTGCCTGCCCGATGCGGCATCTCAGGAAATAGTTCAGCTGGCGGGGGACGTTGACACCGTACTGATCGATACTTCGACGGCTCACAGGACTGCGCAGGGCTGGACGTACGGGCTTCCGGAACTAAAAGGAAAGAGAAAAGAAATTGCCGGGGCGAAACGGATCGCGAACCCGGGCTGCCACGCGACGGGTTATATAGTATTGACCGCGCCGCTGACGGAAGCGGGTATTCTTGACCCCGAAAAAACGCTGTCTTTCACCTCGCTTACAGGTTATTCCGGCGGCGGGAAGCGTATGATAGCTGAATATGAAGCGCCGGAGCGCGATCCGCTGCTTAAAGCGCCGCGAATGTACGGCCTTTCTCAGCATCACAAGCACCTTCCGGAAATGGTAACGTATTCCGGGGTCAAAAAAGCACCTGTTTTCTGTCCGGTCGTGGGTGATTTTTACTCCGGTATGGAGGCGATAGTTACTTTTGACCAGGCAGAAGCGCAAGGCGGCGGCGATATTTCCGATTTTTCCGGATTTATTTTAAAAATTTATGAAGATTATTACGGAGATAGTGATATAATAAAAGTTAGACGGGAATGCGACGAAGGCGGGTTCCTGTCGGCTGCGGCTTTTTCGGGCAAGGACGTTCTCGAGATCAGCGTATGGGGCGGCGAAGGGCGCGTTGTCCTCACTGCCAGGTATGACAACCTCGGCAAGGGCGCGTCGGGCGCGGCGATCCAGAATATGAATATCGCGCTGGGGTTCCCGGAGACCGAAGGACTTCTGCTCGGCGCGGACAATCCGTAAGGGGCAGGCGGCGTCCGGAAAAGTCCGGAAAAGTTTGGAAAAACCCGGAAAAGTCCGGAAAAAACCGGAAATGTCCGGAAATATCCGGAAAAGTCACAACAGTATTAACAAATCGGAGGCGTTCGAAATGAGCGATCAGGCGAAAAAGAAAATAAAATTTATTGACGGCGGCATATGCGCCCCTGCCGGCTTCACGGCATCGGGCGAAAACTGCGGCATACGCAAAAACAGAAGCAAAA
>JAGCTF010000240.1 GCA_017963755.1 Clostridia bacterium
ATCGTCAATCATTATATTTTCAAGTCTGAGAATAGTTCCGGCGCTGATCAGACGGTTCTCGAGATTATAAACTGCGGTTACTCTCCCGGGAACGTAAGTAAAATAAGTAAAAAAGCGTTCAAAAGAAGTGAATCCGAGATTAAGAACGAAGGCTTTACCTTCTGTATCATAATCATAATTAGCCGCCATAAAAACGTCGCGCGAAAAAGGAAGCGGAACATCAGCGGCCATAACAGAAGCGTTGTCCGAAGCAGAAGCCCCGTTGTTGTAGATGTATGCTCCGGCGTGATCGAATTCAAAAGAAAGTTCGACAGAGCGAATGGCAATGTCATTGACCGGCTGAATATAAATAACGTATTCCCCGTCAACCGCCGTTTCGCGTATGTCAACGACAGTATCCATCAGCAGATATGCGTCTGAGAAGCGTGAAAAACTGCTAACAGCAGATTGCGACTGCCCGTTTGATTTTGTTACTTTGATCTCTATATCCATTTCGTTACTTAGTTTGGGATCAATTGATCATTCTAGGCCGAAAAATGCAAGTATTTTACGCACAAGACGTACGAACCAGTTCGCGCGGCTCATACTTTCGGCCGTCCTGAGTTCTACCCTGCCGAGTTCCTGCTCGTCAAGGAAATATGCGACGTATCCGCAAGTTACGCCTTCCTCTATAGGTGCCTTAAGCGTCTCAGTGATAACGATCGAAGTTTTGACTTTATCAACTTCGTTAACGTTTAGAAGTACGTACAGATCTCCCGCGGTCTCAGTGCGGATCTTCTTGTTCTTACCTTCCTTAATATCAACTTTTTTTACGAAAGTTCCTACGGAGCATAATTTAGAATACGTGAAATTTGAAAGGCTGTATTCAGCAAGCTTTTTGACCTTTCCTGCTCTCGCGTTCTCATCTTCTTCTCCGAGAATTACGCTGACTACGCGTTTTTCATCTTTTGCCGCGGTACAAGCTATCGAATATTTATCCTCGTTGGAATATCCGAGCATAGAACCGTCGGAGCCTTCGAAAAATTTACGCCGGTTAAGCGGATTTGAGCTGACCATTTCGGTATCGCCCTGACCTGTAGATTCATGTTTGAACATACCGTAGGTCAGATTGAGATAACTGAGGCAGGTCGGATGGCGTCCGACAAGCTCGGCCATAATAAGGGCAACGTCCTCAGCGCACGTGTATTGGTCGGTATTGATGCCGGTAGAATCTGTGTACAAAGTATTTTTAAGCTTCATTGCCGCAGCCTTAGCGTTCATCAGGGCAACGAACTGCTCTTCATTGCCGCCGATAAATTCTGCCAGTGCGCATGCTGCGTCCTGGGCGCCGTTGATGCAGACTGCTTCGATCGCCTGCTCTACGCGGATCGTTTCTTTTTTTCCGTAATCAAGATAAACACGAACTTTTCCCACAGAAACATCCTGCGCGTGCTTCGTAACGGCAAACGTTGTTCCGAGTTCGATCGCCCCTGAATCGATCTTTTCGAATACGAGAAGGAGCGTCATCAGCTTCACAAGGTTTCCAACGACAACTTTTTCCGTGCCGTTTCCTGAGATGATCAGCTGGCCCGATTCAGTATCGGCGCTGGCGTAGCGTTCTTCAGTAAACTCGGGGATCACAGCCGCCCTATAATATTTCTGGGCTTCGTCTTTGTTGTAATCGGCAAAGACGGACCCGCATACCGGCATATAAACGCACAGCACAGCGAGCAATACAGCTATGATCTTGTATCTTTTACCGACAGTCTTTTTTTCGTTCTTGGTTACGTAGGTCATCAATACATCCCTCCGCATCATTATCTGAATTCAAACGCGCTTTTGGCCCATCTTACAGACTCGTCCGAAATTGGTTTCGAACTGTAAAGTACGCATAATTCCTGGCCGCGTTTTACTTCAGCGTCACACTTAACGTACAATTTAACACCGGCATTGGGATCGAACGGATCTGTTTTTACAGTTCTGCCTGCGCCTAAAGTAAACGCCGCCATACCGATCTTATAAGCGTCGGTGTACTTTATATAACCGCTTTTAGATGCTTTGATCACTTTAGAATAAGCCGTGATTCCGAAAACTTTATCCGGATCTTCGCATACTTCGGGATCTCCGCCCTGGGTGCTGATCATTTCCGCAAGCTTTTTAAGAGCGCTTCCGTCACTGATCCTCTCCTGCGCAAGTTTTTCGCCCATGTCTTCGTCAACGTTAAGTCCCAGTGAGATCATTTTCCCGGCCAGATGGATGCAGTGCTTTTTAAGATCGTCGCTGCCTCCGCCTTTAAGCGTTTCGACAGCCTCTTTAACCTCTATTGCGTTGCCCACGCACATGCCGAGCGGCACTTCCATCGTATTAAGCACTGCAACGGTCCTGCGTCCGACTTCCGCTCCGATCCCGCACATCGTATCCGCAAGCTTCTGAGCATCTTCCTTCGTTTTCATAAAAGCACCGGAGCCGTATTTTACGTCGAGCACTATAGCATCTGCGCCGGCGGCAATTTTCTTGCTCATGATGCTGGCGGCAATAATCGGTATAGATTCGATCGTGCCGGTCACGTCACGCAGTGCGTAAAGTTTTTTATCGGCGGGGGCAAGTTCTGCCGTCTGTCCCGCAACACAGATACCGGTTTTGTTGACGATCTCCACCATCTTTCCGACCGGGATCGAAGTAGAAAGACCCGGAATAGATTCAAGCTTATCGATTGTCCCGCCTGTAAATCCGAGCGCCCTTCCTGACATTTTAGCTACGGGAACGCCGCATGCAGCAGCGATCGGGGCAACGATAAGCGTAGTTTTATCGCCGATCCCGCCGGTGGAATGTTTATCGACTTTTATCCCGCTTATCCCGCTAAGATCGACCTGCTCTCCGGATTCCGCCATTGCAAGCGTTAAAGCGGCAGTTTCTTTGTAGTTCATTCCTCTGAAGAAAATGCTCATCATCAGCGCCGCAGCCTGATCGTCCTGGATCTTTCCTGCCGTGTATTCTTCAATAAAAAATCTGATCTCTTCGTTTGAAAGGATCCCGCCGTCACGTTTTTTAATTATAATATCGACTGCGCGCATTTTTTAACCTCCTCAAGGTCGAGTTCGTACTGAACTTTCAATTGTCTATTATAAATCAGACTTGCCGGATGGTAAAGCGGTATAAGCAAAAAATCAAGCGATGCGCCATTGAGCGACACTTCGATGATCCGGCCGTGGATATCTCCGATGCTCTCGCTAACCGGAACATCAGTTTTAACGCAGCGCAGGATGCCCTGAAGCGCTGTATTACCGAGTGTAAGTACAAGTTTAGGCTTTATATATAACAGTTCCGCTCTGAGCCATTCGGAGCAGATCTCTATTTCCGGACGCTTAACGGGCCTGTTCGCGTAAGTGCCTTCACGTTTTCCGGCCCTTGCAAGTCTGTACTTTACAGTATTCGTTATATAAAGACCGTCACGCCTTATACCGGACCTTACCAGAAGGTCATCAAGGATCTTCCCTGCTGCGCCGACGAACGGTCTGCCTTCCGATACCTCGTCTTTACCCGGAGCTTCTCCTACAAGTATAACGGGTTCTTTACCGGTTCCGTCGCCGGTGACAAAAAAAGGACCAATATCCGGCACGATCTTCTTTTCAACGAGTTCAGCGTGAACGGACCGCGTCAATGCCATATAGTGATCATTGAGGGCGTCAATGCTTTTAAACAGCTGTTCGCTACCCTGAATGACTTTATTTTCTTTATTCTCAGATTGGTTTTTCGCGGTCAACATGATTCTGTCTGTTTTTTCTTGATCTTTACGTAGATACAGCTCTGATCTCGTCCAGTTTCTCTTTGGCAAGTTTCAGATCCTGCCAGAACGGAAGCTTTTTGCTCTCATCCCTGAGCAGCGCCGCAGGATGGAACGTCGAAAGAAACCATACACCTTTTTTCTGGATCCATTTCCCGCGAGCTCTCGAAATAGAAAGTTCGTTCGAAACAAGGTTACCGTGAGCGACAGCACCGAGGCATACGATTATTTTGGGCCTTACACGTGAGAACTGTGCTCTTAAAAAGTTCATACATGCCTGCGCCTCAGAAGGTTCGGGCGTCCGGTTCATGGGAGGTCTGCATTTTACAACATTAGCGATATAATAATCTCCAGGGTCAAACGAAAGTGACTTCAGCGCAAGATCGAGCAATTGTCCCGCCTGTCCTACGAAAGGCTTACCCTGCTCGTCCTCCTGTCGCCCCGGACCTTCGCCCACGAACATAAGATCAGCGTCCCTGCTGCCTCTGCCGAGTACCGCCTGAATCCTCCCGTTTCCAAGAGGACAATTCCTGCAGTTTTGTATCGCTTTTTCTAGGTTCTCCCAGGTCAGTTCCGCCATAATGCTTATCTGTAAAGTTTAATATATCTCCCGTCGTTGTCATACAGCTCATAAACGTCGCCGTATTTATCGAAAGTACCGTTCTTAGCGTATGCGACCATCGTCTTACCGCAATAGATAAAACGCTCACCGTAAATATTGCCCACGTCCCTGTGCTGGTAAGTTCCGTTGACAAGGATCTCGTTCATACTCGTGCCGTACATAACGTGGAATCCTTCGCTGACGAGTCGCTTATACTGTTCTGTTTCGGCCTCGACCCAGTTTCCGAAAGGATAAACGTAGAAAGGAGTATAACCGATCAGCGGTTTTACCTGAGTGTTCCAGCTGTCGAATTCTTTATCAAGCTTAGAGCCTGTAAGAGAGTTAAGGTCGAGGTGCGCGTAGCTGTGACAGCC
>JAGCTF010000033.1 GCA_017963755.1 Clostridia bacterium
CGGTATTGTATACGATCCCGAGCTCCTGAGCGGCTCTCGCTAAAGAAGCATGCGCGTTATAGCTGATCGAGCCGTAACTCATTGCGGAAAACATCACAGGCATGGACAGCTCGATCTGAGGAGGCAGCTTACATATGATCCTTCCTTCACTGTCGCGCGTTATATCATCCGGTTTCTTCCCGAGAGAAACAAGCGTCTCCATAGGTTCCCGGAGAGGATCGATAGGAGGATTCGTGACTTGCGACGCATTGATCAGGATCTTATCCCAGTATACGGGGAAAGGCTCGGGATTTCCCATCGACGAGAGCAGCACGCCTCCGCTGTTAGCCTGCTTATAGATTTCTTTTATCGACGAAGACTTCCAGTTTGCGTTTTCGCGAAGCGAACAATCACTTTTAACAATCTTAAGGGCTCTTACGGGGCAAAGAGAAACGCAGCGCTGGCAATCGACGCATTTTGAATCGTCGCTTACCATAAGACCGGTTTCGGGATCAAAAGAATGGACTTCGTTCGAACATTGACGTTCGCAAACGCGGCACGCGATGCAGCGGCGGTCGTTTCTTACGACTTCAAATTCAGGGTAAATAAATTCGACTCCCATCAGAATTGTCCCTCCTTTACCGTAACTATAACAGGCTCTCCTCCGGACGGCGCCCAGATGTTTTCGGCATCAGGTTCCATAACGCGTATCGCGGCTTCCTCACTGGCGATAAACACTTTATCGTCCTTCTCGCCTACTACCATTGACCTGAGCTTCAGCCTGTCGTTTAATGCCATAAGACCGCCCGTAAATCCGAGCACGATCGAAAAAGGTCCTGTAACGAGCAGGCTCGGAAATACTTTTCTTAAGTATTCGTGCTTCTGTTTATCGTAAATGTCTGTCTTGCGTTCGATAGTGCTCCAGAACGGCGCGGCGATCACACTCGCGGCTTCTGATAGTGTTAAGCGTTTTACGCGTACGAGATAGTCGAGAATATACGTTATTACCTCGGTATCAGTCTGAAGCGTACATTTATAACCGAACATTTCAATAAAACGTCTGTTCGCGTCGTAAGAAGAGATCTCACCGTTATGTACGACGGAATAATCGAGCAGCGTGAAAGGATGCGCGCCACCCCCCCAGCCCGGCGTGTTCGTTGGATATCTTCCATGCGCCGTCCAGCAGTAGCCCTCATATTCATCCAGCTTATAAAACCGTCCTACGTCTTCCGGAAAACCGACCGCTTTAAACGTACCCATATTTTTACCGCTCGAAAACACGTAAGCACCGTCCATCCCGGTATTGATCTTCATTACGGTGCGGGCAACGAATTCTTTCTCGTCCAGCTGCATGTCTGCGAGCACAGACTTGAGCGGGGTTACGAAATAGCGCCATATAATAGGCTCGTCAGTTATTTCAGGTATCTTCCGCGTAGGGATAAGCTCGCCTTTCACGACTTCAAAGCTTTCCTTCAAAAAAGCTTCGCACTTTTTACGGGTGTCGCGGCAATCAAAAAACAGATGAAAAGCGTAAAGGTCTTTATATTCAGGATATATGCCGTACGCCGCAAATCCGCCGCCAAGGCCGTTCGAGCGGTCGTGCATCGGTCGCATTGCGTCAATAATGCTTTCTCCACTCATCCGCTTACCTTCTTTAGAGATAACGGCGGCGATCGCGCATCCGGAAGGTATCCTGACGTCACCTTCCATATTCGAGGTCAACTTTCGTGCTTCCATACTACCATTCCTTCTTTATGACCTGATGTAATTGCATTATAAAATGAAAAAAGCGCCTATTTCGCGCGCAGACCTACCGCGTGGAAATGAACGCCTTTGCTCATTTGAAAGAATTTTACAACTAATGAAAAAAAAAGTCAACAAAAAAACTGTTGACAACCGCTTTTTTCTGGTGTAAACTTCGCATCGTTAAAGGCAATGGCGTCTTTGAGCGAAGAACTCAAAGGCGCCTTTTCTTTTAACAGACCGAAGGCAAAGGCGTCTTTTGTGCATGCGGCGAAGGTAGACATTGACTCCCTGTCGCGATACGTCACAGAAGGCGCCTTTAGCAGTTTATAAAGAAAAGGAGACAGGATCATGGGAACGGTAAAAGATTATTTCGGAAGTATGGTATTTGACGACCGGGTTATGAAGGCATGTCTGCCGGGAAAAGTTTACGCTTCGCTTAGAAAGACGATCGACGAAGGAAAACAGCTCGATATCGGTGTTGCAAACATCGTAGCTGAAGCAATGAAAGAATGGGCGATCTCAAAAGGCGCGACGCATTTCACCCACTGGTTCCAGCCTCTTACAGGTATTACAGCAGAGAAGCACGACAGCTTCATTACCCCCGCTCCGGATGGCGGCGTTATAATGGAATTCAGAGGAAAAGAACTGATCAAGGGCGAGCCCGATGCGTCTTCTTTCCCGTCCGGAGGTCTTAGGGCAACGTTCGAAGCGAGAGGCTACACCGCATGGGATCCCACTTCATACGCGTTTATAAAAGGCAAAACGCTCTGTATACCGACAGCATTCTGCTCATACGGCGGACATGCGCTCGATAAGAAAACTCCCCTGCTGCGATCTATGGAGGCACTAAACACTCAAGCTCTTCGTATTTTGAGGCTGTTCGGAAATACGACCGTTAAGCGCGTTCATTCTTCAGTAGGTCCGGAGCAGGAATATTTCCTTATCTCCAAAGAAATGTATGACGCGCGGCCGGATCTTCAGTTCACCGGAAGAACACTGTTCGGGGCAAAGCCTCCGAAAGGTCAGGAAATGGACGATCACTATTTCGGCGTGATCAAGCCGAGAGTTGCCGCGTATATGGAAGAGCTCAACGAAGAACTCTGGAAACTCGGTATACTCGCAAAGACCGAGCACAACGAAGTTGCCCCCGCACAGCACGAACTGGCACCGATCTATTCGACAACTAATATTGCCACCGACCACAACCACCTGACAATGGAGATCATGCAGAAAGTTGCCGCCAAGCATGGCCTCGTCTGTCTGCTCCATGAAAAACCGTTCGCTGGCGTCAACGGCTCGGGCAAGCACAATAACTGGTCGATCGACACGGACGAAGGCCAGAACCTGCTTTCGCCCGGCGAAACACCTTACGAGAACGCACAGTTCCTGCTGTTCCTCTGCGCAGTCATTAAAGCAGTTGACGACTATCAGGATCTGTTAAGAATATCCGTTGCCACCGCCGGAAACGACCACCGCCTCGGCGCAAACGAAGCGCCCCCTGCAGTGATCTCTGTATTCCTCGGTGACGAACTGCAGGCAATATTTGACGCGATCGAAAATGATAAGCCTTACAAGGGCACCGAAAAGACCCAGATGAAGCTCGGCGTAGACGTGCTTCCGAAATTCAACCGCGATACGACAGACCGCAACAGAACCTCGCCGTTCGCATTTACGGGCAATAAATTCGAGTTCCGTATGCTTGGTTCTTCGAACAGCATCGCGTGCGCAAATATCATGTTAAATACCGTTGTGGCAGAGAGCCTTAAAGTATATGCAGACAGACTTGAAAACGCTCCTGATTTCGAAACTGCGCTTCATGAAATGATCAAGGAAACGATAAAAGATCATAAGCGGATCATTTTCAACGGCAACGGCTACGATGACGCCTGGATCAAAGAAGCGACGGAGGTCAGAGGTCTTCTCAACTACCGCACTACCGCCGACTGCATGCCTCACCTGATGGATAAAAAGAACGTTGACCTCCTCACCTCTCACGGCGTGTACACATATGAAGAGCTCAGGTCAAGGTGTGAGATAATGCTTGAGAACTATTGCAAAACGATCGGTATCGAGGCAAATACGATGATCGAGATGTCAAGGACGCAGATCGTTCCGGCCATTGAAGCTTACACCTCGGATATGGCAAGAAATACGGTGGCTAAGAGAAAAGCCTGCGACGGACTGGCCTGCTCGTACGAGACCGGGATCATCAAGAAACTGTCTGCTGCCACTGACAGTATCGCGGTTAAAACCGACGAACTGCAGGAAGCGCTTATAAAAGTTCACGACGCGAATGACGTTATCGAGGAGTCCGCGATGCTGCGCGACACTGTGCTTCCGATAATGTGCGAGCTCAGGGTACTTTGCGACGAAGCCGAGACTGTGACAGCCAAATCCTACTGGCCGTTCCCGACATACGCGGACATACTGTTCAGCGTAAAGTAAACAACTCATAATCAATCATTAATAACCGTTCAACACGGCACGAGGTAAAATAGTATGGTCACTGATTCTATCACTCAATTAATACAGGAAACAGCCACTTCAGAAGTTTTCGGAGTATGGTTCCTTATTGGAGCCGCACTCGTATTCTTTATGCAGGCAGGTTTTGCGATGGTCGAAACCGGCTTCACCAGAGCTAAGAACGCGGGCAACATCATTATGAAGAACCTTATGGATTTCTGCATCGGTACGGTAGTTTTCGTGCTGCTCGGATTCTCCCTTATGATGGCTGAAGATTACGTACTCGGTTTCATAGGAGTACCGAATCTCAAAATATTCACCGATTTCGGCGGCTTTTTAAAGAGCGGAAACGCACCTTCGTTCGTTTTCAACCTGGTGTTCTGCGCGACGGCGGCAACGATCGTTTCCGGTTCGATGGCTGAGCGTACGAAATTCTTATCCTACTGCATCTATTCAGGCGTGATCTCGCTGTTCGTTTACCCCATCGAAGCGGGCTGGGTATGGAATGCAAACGGCTGGCTAGCGAAGCTCGGTTTCCACGATTTTGCAGGATCTGCCGCGATCCATTCCGTAGGAGGCATCACGGCTCTGATCGGTGCGATAATGGTCGGTCCGAGGCTCGGAAAGTATATTAAGGACAATGCCGGAAAAGTGACCAGGGTCAATGCATTTCCGGGCCATTCTATAACGCTCGGTGCTCTTGGATGCTTCATTCTCTGGTTCGGCTGGTACGGGTTCAACGGTGCCGCCGCGTGGGACAGCGATTCCCTTTCGTCGATATTCGTTACGACAACGATCGCACCCGCCGTTGCCACCTGCACCACTATGATATTCACGTGGATAAAGAACGGTAAGCCTGACGTTTCAATGTGCATAAACGGCTCGCTCGCCGGACTCGTCGGAGTGACCGCGGGGTGCGACGCCGTTGACGCCCTCGGAGCCTCCGTTATCGGCCTTGTTTCCGGTCTGCTCGTGGTAGGCGTCGTCGAACTGCTCGACATCAAGCTTCATATTGACGACCCCGTAGGCGCGGTAGGCGTGCATCTTGCGAACGGCGTTTGGGGCACGATCGCAGTCGGGCTGCTCGCAAATCCGAAAGCTCCGGCGGGCCTCAGAGGCTTATTCTATACGGGCAATTTCAAGCTGCTCGGGATCCAGCTGCTCGGGATCGTAGCGATCCTCGCCTGGACGGCGGCAATGATGACACTTACGTTCTTTGTTATCAAAAAGACAAACGGTCTTCGTGTATCACGTGAAGAAGAGATCAAAGGTCTCGACAAGACAGAGCACGGCCTTCCGAGCGCATACGCGGATTTCGTTCCTGCAGTTGAAAGCGTCGATTACGGTTACGACGGCGCAGTGGCAGTTACAGGCGACGTTCCTGTAGCGGAAGCCGTACCTGTAAAGAAAGAACCTGTTTTCAACGACAGTTCACCCAAATTTACTAAGGTCGAGATCATCTGCAAAGAACCCAGGTTTGAGGCGCTCAAGAACGCGATGATGGATGTTGGTATTACAGGCATGACAGTCTCACACGTGCTCGGCTGTGGTGCTCAGAAAGGCCAACCGGAATACTACAGAGGCGTACAGGTCGAGGCCAATCTGCTGCCTAAGATCCAGATCGATATCGTCGTGAGCAAAGTCCCTGTAAGGCTCGTGATAGAGACGGCAAAGAAAGTGCTGTATACGGGTCACATCGGCGACGGCAAGATATTCGTTTACGACGTTGAGAACGTTGTCAAAGTCCGTACGGGTGAAGAAGGATACGACGCGCTGCAGGACGTTGAATAATTTTGAACGATAAACTATCTACTTGCAACTATTGCAATTTGCAACTTGCCATTTGCCATTTACTTAAGAGGTGCACGATGTGTTCAATTATTGGATATAGTGGAAAGGTCATTGATAAAGAGGCTTTTATGGCGGGTTTTGCACGCTCGAAATCGCGCGGGCCGGATTCGACCAGGATCGTCAATGCGGGCAATGGTCTGATGGGGTTTCACAGGCTTTCGATCATGGGCCTGACCCCATCGGGCATGCAGCCTTTCGAACTAAACGGCAGCTTATGCGTCTGCAACGGTGAACTGTACGGTTTTAAGAAGGATCGCGATGCGCTGGAGGCGAAAGGATACACTTTTAAGAGCGACAGCGACTGCGAGATCATCCTTCCGATGTACAAAGAATACGGTACCGGGATGTTCAAAAAGCTTGACGCCGAATTCGCGTGCGTAATATACGACGCAGAAAAAAACGAATTTATTGCCGCCCGCGATCCGATCGGTATACGGCCACTATATTACGGATATGATGCGGAAGGGACAATTATCTTTGCGAGCGAGCCTAAAAACCTTGTCGGCATATGCGAAAAAATATTGCCCTTCCCTCCCGGCTGCTACTACAGCGGCGGTCAATTCGTGAGATATTGCGATATTGCCGCGCCGGAGGGCAAAATAAGCGGTGATATTGACGACGTCTGCGCCGGAATCCGCGAGCGCCTGATCGCCGGAGTTGAAAAAAGGCTCGTATCTGACGCAAAAGTTGGATTTTTATTGTCCGGAGGCCTCGATTCATCGCTGGTTTGTGCTATTGCCGCCAGGAGCGAGACTGAACATAAACCGATCAGGACGTTCGCGATCGGAATGAGCAAGGATGCGATTGACCTTAAATACGCGCGTATGGTCGCGGATTTTATCGGAGCTGAGCATACAGAAGTATTTATGACGCCAAAGGACGTCATCGATTCGCTCGAAACAGTAATCGAACTGCTGGGAACGTACGATATCACAACGATCCGCGCGAGCATCGGAATGTACCTCGTTTGCAAAGCGATCCACGAAACTACGGACATCCGCGTTCTGCTCACGGGCGAGATCTCAGACGAACTGTTCGGATACAAATATACGGATTTCGCGCCGGATGCGGAAGCGTTCCAGAAAGAGGCTGAGAAGCGGATCAGAGAACTTCACATGTACGACGTGCTGAGAGCGGACAGGTGTATTTCGGTAAACTCTTTAGAGGCGCGAGTGCCTTTCGGAGATCTCGAATTTGTCAGATACGTTATGTCAATAGATCCGGAGCTTAAGCTTAATAAATACGGCAAGGGCAAATATCTGCTGCGCCGCGCGTTCGAGGGGCTCGGTTACCTGCCCGACGAGATACTGTGGCGCGAAAAGGCGGCGTTCTCAGACGCTGTGGGTCATTCTATGGTCGATTATCTCAAGGAGTACGCAGAGCAGAAGTATACGGACAATGAATTCGAGAAATTGGCTTCTAAGTATGCTTTTGCAAGACCGTTTACGAAGGAATCGCTGCTGTATCGCGAGATTTTTGAGAAGTACTATCCCGGTAATGCTGAAATGGTCGCGGATTTCTGGATGCCAAACAAGAGCTGGAAAGGCTGCGACGTAAACGACCCTTCGGCGAGGGTGCTGTCAAACTACGGAAACAGCGGGATATGAAATGGCAAATGGAAAATGGCAAGCGAACCTGATGATGACACGATATTGAGTTCAGAGTTAAGAGTTCAGAGTTAAGAGTTCAGAGATTTGAAATCAATAAAAGATTTTAGGGAGTTGATCGTTTATGAGAAAAGTCAATTTGATCTACGAGGGTAAGGCTAAAAAGGTTTATGCAACGGACGATCCGGATCTGCTTATTGTTTCATATAAAGACGACGCAACTGCGTTTAACGGTCTTAAGCGCGGAACTATAATAGGAAAAGGCGTTATAAACAACCGTATGAGCAATATACTCATGGCGAAGCTCGAAGAAGCAGGCGTACCTAC
>JAGCTF010000241.1 GCA_017963755.1 Clostridia bacterium
CGGCAGGATATATGCCGTTTTTGTTGCCACTTGTGTCACTTTTTTCAACCAGTTGCGACGCTTTTGAAAAAACTCAATCCATCTTGATATATAATTAACTTGAAAAACCCGTTTTGGATGAAGGAGGCGGTTGGTTTTGCGAATTGCCATCTTGGATGATGACCGTGAGGAAATAGAAAAACTATGCGAAATGGTATTTCATATTTTCGGCAACTATCGCGTGGACCGGTTTACGGAGGGCAAAGATCTGCTGAAAGCGGTCGAAAGCGGAGAAGCCTACGATCTTTTGCTGTGTGATGTGTGAACCTCCCACGACTAAAGTCGCGGGCTTCAAGCCGTGACTGACTCTTGCGAGTCAGCACGCACTTTGGCCTGACACGGGGCCTCTACCGCTTTTGACAGCGGTTACTTTTCGCACAATTGGATTCAGCGATCTTACAGACAGTCTTTCAACTGTTCTCGAAAGGAATTCGAAATCAGACAATGAGGAGAAAGCCTCGGGATCGTATTTTCTACCGATATTGGCCGCGGCATTGACGTCCGCGTTCAAAACAGTTTGATCTTTTGCTCTATACATTCCACGCTTGGTTCGACGACCTGAAAAAACTGCCGTGTCTGCTTCTTCTGTGCCATATACAGGTATGTAATCCTGATCCAGAAAACTTGCTTTTGACGTGTAGCTTTCTTCCTGCTCTACGACTCGGAGCTTATACTTCACGGCAACCGTCCTCAGAATCTGAAAGAACCGTTCAAACGGTATTTGCACAAATTCCTGATTGTTTTTGTGACCCAGCTCAATGCCTCGCTTCTGGTCCGGATTCTTTCCGCAAATGATCAAGCGCAATCCGCGTTCCTCACAGATCCTGCAGATCCGGTGCGCGATTTTGTAGAACAGATCTCTCAACTTCGCGTCGCGTTTTCTGGATACCCCGTTCATTCTTTTCGTCGTGGGTGTACGATAGGTCTTCGGATCATGACCTTTCATCAGAATACTGCGAAGTTTGGCCGTTTCCTTATTGTAGAATTGATTGACAGACTTGATTGCTCCGCCCTTGATAACAATGGGTGCGTTCCCCTTGTTATCTACGATAGCTGCAAAGTTCTCCAGCCCGAAATCAATCATACAGGCTCCGTCTTTCACGGTAATGTCTTCCAGTGACTGCTCCGGTATTCCGTCGTCCGTAACGATCTGGATCTGATACAAATCAAAATACGGATCTATCCGGATTTCAATCAGTTTATCGATGGATGCGTGTGGCAAAGCGGAAACATTAAATCTGCGCGCCGTTTTCGGGAAAGACAGGAAATCAGATTTCACAGTACTTTCCTGATTGCTGATAACAGCAACTCTATGCGGTGATTTGACATAACCGGGAATCTTTGGTTTTCCTGTGAATTGTTCCGGATTCGCCTGATAAGCTTTCAAAGCACCGAAGTATCCGTTCCATGCCTCGCAGCAGTCTCTGATTGAATTCTGTACCGTATGGACCGGACCGGAACGGTAGTCGATATTGTTGATCTCCTTAAAAACGGCATTCAGCATATAGTAGTTCAAAAACCACTTTTCGGGAGTCGGCACCTCAAACGTTTTTTTGCCTTTACTGACACGTTTCGCGTTAACCGCTTTCAAAGCGTCGAATACCGTTTTAAGAACTTCATTCTCGTTTACTGTCCGTTCCTCAGGAGATTTCTTCAGCCCCGTCATTACGTTACGGATGTGGTAGTTGGCGACATTGTACATATTCTTCGACCACGCCGTCATGCTGTCGCAGTATTCAAACATCGGATGTTCTTTACGGACGTCGATACACTCTACATGATACACTTTTTTTCACCTCCTTCCGGATATTATTCATATCATATATACGCAGAAAAAGTGAAAAATACTTTCAAAACCGAAAAAGTTTACAAAATATTCACGCGCCTTTCATCTCATGTTTAAAAACACGAGTGTTCCCGGCGCACATAAAGATCGCAAAGCAAATGAAAGTGATCTGTCCTCAAACGCCGGTCGCGTTTATTACAAGCAGCCGGGAACACGCTGTCGAAGCTTTTTCCATCGACGCCGTGCATTATTTGATAATACGAGTATGTTTGCGCCGGGGATATGAAATCTTTACACGAACGAACAAAAAGGAAGGTAAAAAAAATGAAAAGCATCATGAGAAGAGTCATCAGTTTCCTGTTGATGGTGGCATTGTTTGCCTGGTCTATACCGGCACTGTTTTCCGCGGAACCGTTAGTCAGGGCAGATTACAGCATCTCGCCTGATTATGCTGCGCGTTATCCGAATGGCGTCATCGAGTTTTATGATGCCGAACGATTCGTCCCCGAAGGAAACGAGATTGAGCTGAAGCTGATACGTATGGGGGGGACGGAAGGAAGAGTTTCCGTTGAGGTCAAAGCGATTGACATATCAGCAAGATTCGATAGGGATTACGATATCAGGATCGGCCGAAAAAAACTTGTTCAGGACGACGAGTACAACGGTACGCTGATCGATCATTACCTGAGC
>JAGCTF010000034.1 GCA_017963755.1 Clostridia bacterium
AAATTGGCACAGAACACCGCCTGGAACTTGATGTTTGAATTACAGGCGGTGTTTTTCAGTTGAGGGCGCCTCTTCTCGGCGGAAAATTGGCGCGAAACACCGCCCGGATTCCAGTTTTATATTTTCAGGCGGTGTTTTTCAGCTGAGGGCGCCGCTTCTCGGCGGAAAATGGGCGCGAAACACCGCCTGAATTCCAGTTTTAAATTTTCAGGCGGTGTTTTTCAGTTGAGGGCGCCGCTCCTCGGCGGAAAATGGGCGCAGAACACCGCCTGGAACTTGATTTTTGAATATCAGGCGGTGTTTTCAAAGAAAAGGCGCCGTATCGGGAGGCTGACTAAAAGGCCTCATTCATCTTTCCTCACAGTTTGCCATTCAATATTTTAGATAAATTCCTGATTTTCCCGGCAGTAATCGATTCACTGTAATGAATACCTTCATAAGTCGGATGCAAAACCGGATATAATCCTTTTGTCTGAAGGATATAGTGCTCTCTGATAAGCCACTCGATCAAGGCAACGACCTGCTTCAGTCGGAGATGCGCAAGTTGTCCGTAACCTTTTACGAGATCAAGCTTATCCGCCTTGATTCTCTTGTTGTCCGAGCCGCGCAAAACGTCCGTTAATATCGTAACTCCGTAATAGTGTCTCCGGCTTATATCTGATAAGCACTGAAGCACGATATAGATTTGTTCATTTATAGCTTCAACAAGAGGATCATTTGCCGATAATATCGCTTTGATTATTTGCTCGCGCTCAGGAGCGTCCCCTTCAGCACCGTTCTCCTCCCCCGCCACGTTAAACGGCGGATGCGGCTCCTCCCGAATTACGTCGTATCCCTTTTTTATCTCTACAGGTTTAGCGGGAATGTCATCTTTGATCCCCATATAACTGTTAAAATAACTTCTCGCCATTACTCTCGGACAGCCTGTACCGTCTTTTTTGTAATTCGTACATCCCATGAAAAAATCGCCGTCTTTTGCAGGTTTAACGATCATATAACCGTCGCGGCACTGATCGCATTTGATGATCGACAGTTTCCCTGCTTTATATTCATTCGTCATAAAGCCGCACACTTCAGGCTCGTTTGTACAGATATACAAGCGGAGTCCGTATGAATTTTTATAGCGGAACTGCATCGGATAGCCGCAGACAGGACATGTCTTTTTAAAGCCCGGGATCTCATTCGGATCCTCGTTCCAGTTGCCCCTGAGGGCCACGTTCTTGTAATCGTGCTTAATTTCGAGCAGAAATTCAGAAGGATTTTGTTCGGGGGCAATAAAAAAGACACGATTTTTCGTCCTTGTCATTGCGACATAAAAAAGCCGCCGCTCTTCGGCGTAGTCAATAGATCGATCGCTCTTTACAACGAACGCAAGGACCGGATCATCTTCAATTTTAGACGGAAAGCCGTACGTTTCATTTCGGCCGTTGATAACGATGACGTTATCGTAGCCAAGACCTTTTGAAGCGTGTGCAGTCATAAAAGTAATATCCAATTTCGGGTACCTGACCGACTTCAGCTTATTGCCTCTGCTTATGTATTCGAACAGTCCCGACCTTTCAAGCCGGTCGCCGTCAAATCCAAACCTTCCCAGCAGAAGGATCGAAGAATTGTACGGCTTTCCTTCTGCTTTGTTATATGCGATGATCTGTCCCAGTGCCACCTCGATCGCATGGGCAATTGCATAATTCGCGCCGCTTCTGTTGTCCCCTTTAACATCTTTTTTTGTGCTGTCATAAGTATATATGATCACAGGATCAGTTATTTTTTTCGGAGAGATCAGTTCCTTTTGTATCTGGCTTGCATTTTTCTGAATGAACGTTCCGGCAATATCGATCACTTCCTGTGAATTTCGATACGTTTTAACTATCTTGAGCAATTTGGCATAACCCATATTCTCCGCAAATTTAGTAAACAGCGTAATATCAGAACCGCTGAAAGCGTAGATAGATTGCCAGTCATCACCAACAGCTATGATCTTGGCGTCACAGACTTCACGCAACGAGGATACCAGGTCAAATCTTTGCC
The DNA here is from genome assembly GCA_017963755.1 of Clostridia bacterium. Taxonomy (GTDB): domain Bacteria; phylum Bacillota; class Clostridia; order UBA1212; family UBA1255; genus UBA1255. The sequence continues at coordinate 2,029 of JAGCTF010000034.1, forward strand.
GTGAGATGTCCTGATACTCGTCAACGATAATATATTTGAAGTCGAGTTTTTGTTTCATCTCTTTTACTTCGCGAAGAACCCGCGCTGATTCGTTTATCATATCCTGAAAATCGACCGCATCATTCTCTTTCAGATATTTATGATATTCAAGATAGCAATCATTACAAATATCCAGGAACAATCGTGTTCGCACGTTTTGCGTAGAATGGTACATCCTGCTGAAGTCATCAGCAGTAAAACCATTTGTCTTGAAATTGGTAATAAATCTGCAGATCAGAGCCACAAGCTTCCGAATATAGCGGTTTTCCTCCGAAGAAACAAGCATTTCAAGGACTTCTTTATTGGACCTTGGAGAAAGAACAAAGCCTTCATTTTCGAGTTTCTCCTTAAGATGCTCGGTTATTGTCCTGCCATCTTTGAAAGCCGAAAACGTGTAAATAAGAGTAGTCCCGTGCTGCCTGTGCAGCTTGACCTTATCGCGAATAGCTCTTTTGTATGCCGTGAGTTCATCTTCGCTGAATCTGTTGCTGCGGCCGTCTTCTGTAATACCGAAATGTTCAATATAAGCAATTTTATCGCCCTGCCTGACAACAAAGTCCGGCGTGTATGGTTTTCTGGCAAACTGAATATCATACGGATAAAGCGGCTCGTAGTCGTAATCCAGATTGTTCAGATACAGGAAGTTCGCGATCTCGACCTCCTGATTCGAACGCATGACCTCACTTTGGATAGTCACCGCTTTCTTTGTGCGTATATCGATAATTTGCCGTTGAAAATCAGTTATCTCACTTCTCATAGAAGTGAAGTTGGATTTCGCTATGTTATTAAAGAACTTGTTAAGGTCGGTCCCCTCGTAAGGCGCGTCGAAATATGAAGCAAAGAACAGTATTAAATTATTGACAGTGTTTTCATTTTTCAGAATAGAGCCTTTGAAATAATCCTGTATAACAAAGTATAGCTTCGAATCGTCAACGATATTCAGCTTCTCGGGATGCTGCTTTCTAAGGATCGCATTGCCCGTCGAGTGAAACGTAGCTATAGGACATTCAATGTGAAGCTCGCCGATTATTCGCTGCTTAAGTTCGTTGACAGCCTTATTTGTGAAAGAGATAACCAGTATCTGTCTGGGATCTATATGCTGTTTGTCAACTAAATATTTCACTTTGGCCGCAACGGTAGTAGTCTTTCCCGCTCCGGCTCCGGCAACTACGAGGCAATAATCTTCGTCTGTCAGAACTACCCTTCGCTGATCATCGTCAAGCTTGATCCTGGGATCACAGGCAAGCAGGATATTGTCAAGATACGTGCGTTCTGATTCCATCTTGTATTTGATATACTGCTCATTCTGGGAATCAATTATAGATTCAAAAGAATCATATCTCGCGATCGTTTGAAGGACTTCTAAATCGCTGATACCGTGCTCTTTGCAATACACTTTCAGCGTACCGCTGTTTTTCAGCACGTTGAAAAACTCAATTAGTTTTTTATGATCCAGCAGTTTGGAGCGGTATTCGCTTTTTGCGACATAATGATCTGCGCGGATAAAGCTTTCTATGAACGCCTTCAGTTCTATATATTCAAGGCATTCAGGCGGCATTTCTTTATTATGCCCAAAAATTTCTTTTCTTCCGAAAAGTTTTGATAAAAATCCCATCTACCGTTCCTTCTCACAGCATTTATGGATCAAAACAGCACAAGTGCTTTCAGATCCCGTTTATTGTATGCCGAAAAATAAACAGCCTGCGTTCACACGATCCGGCACAATAAAACGTTAAATATAATAGCGGATATTTACAAAATATTCAAGATTCAAAGGAGCACTTTGCTATTGACGCGGGAGCACTTTGCTATTGACAACACGCACCGGTTGTAGTAGGCTTCAGGCGGGACGCAGGGCGCAAAAGCCGCGGCGGGACAATATATCAGCCGGCCGGAGGATATTGCCCGCAGACCAGTTCAAAAAGAGGTAAAAACAAATGTCAGTATATATCAGTTCGATGACGCTCCCGGGGGCAAAGATCGGTGACAATGACCCGCTCCCCCGCTTCAGGCGCGAAACAGGATTCACGATCTTCAGGACGAAAGGAGATTGTCCGCCAGATATTTGCGAGCACCTCGGTGCCCAGACGCGCACGATGCCCTACCGCCTGCAGGACAGATACGGCAGCGAATTCGAACCCGTCAATATAAAAACTATCGTGCTTGAAAACCGCTATCTGAAAGCGACTTTCACGCCGGAATACGGCGGAAAGCTCTGGGCGCTCTTCGATAAGGCCGCCGGACGGGATCTGCTTTTTGCAAATTCAGTTTTAAGGCCGCGCAACCTCGGAATAAGGACCGCATGGACTTCCGGAGGTATAGAGTGGAATTTCGGATCGCTCGGCCACACGGTTTTCACGTCGGACGATCTGTTCGCCGCAGTGCTGAAAGATGAAAGAGGCAGCGAATTTCTTAGAATGTACGAATTCGAGCGTTCAAAAGAGTGCGTATGGCAGATGGACTTCCACCTTCCGGAAGATTCGCACCTGCTGCTGTCGCACGTAAGGCTCATAAATCCAAAAAAAGAAGACGCCACGACGTACTGGTGGACGAATATAGCCGTGCCGGAAGACGGAGGCACGAGGGTACTGTCATCGACGCAGGACGTGATAGCGTTCAGCGCTCATCAGACGATAAC
>JAGCTF010000242.1 GCA_017963755.1 Clostridia bacterium
AGGCACCGTTTTCACGATTGATGTTCGATTTTTGCTTTTTATTTGTTTTGCCAAACAATTTTGGACAATTCTAGTGAAAACGGTGCCTGTCCCCAGTTGCGTGAAGCGCCCCAAACGGTGCCTGTCCCCAGTTGCGTGAAGCGCCCCAAACGGTGCCTGTCCCCAGTTGCAACAGTTGCAAAAAGAGCGTGAAAACAGTATAATCCTGCTACAACCGAATAATTAACGCTGAAAGGAATTGTGACAATGAAAGTTATAATAAGAAACACCTACGAAGAAATGAGCCGCTGGGCGGCGGAATATATAATTGACCGCATAAACGCCCACAACGCATCCCCTGCCGGAGCAATAAGACCGTTTGTACTCGGATTGCCCACAGGCTCGTCACCCTTGGGCGTTTACGCCGAATTTATCAAAGCAAACCGCGAAGGCAGAGTAAGTTTCAAAAACGTTGTCACCTTCAATATGGACGAGTACGCAGGCCTTCCGCGCGACCACGAACAAAGCTACTGGAAATTTATGCACGACAACCTCTTCGACCACATAGATATTGACCCCGAAAACGTTAACATTCTTAACGGCATGGCAGAGGACCCCGAAGCAGAATGCAGGCGTTACGAGGACAAGATCACGGAATACGGAGGAATCGACCTCTTCCTCGGCGGCAGCGGCGTTGACGGCCACATCGCGTTCAACGAACCGTTCACGAGCCTTAATTCCCGCACCGGCGTCCGCAAGCTGACCTATGATACGCTGCTCGCAAACGCCAGGTTTTTCGGCGGCGATTTCAATAAAGTCCCCAAAACCGCTCTTTCGGTCGGCGTAGGTACCGTTATGGATGCTGTGGAAGTATTGCTTCTCCTCTCCGGGCACAATAAAGCCCGCGCCCTTCGCCATCTTGTCGAAGAACCGGTTTCGGGCAAATGGACCGTCAGCGCACTTCAGCTGCATCCGGCGGCAATCATTGCCTGCGACGAAGACGCGTGTGACGAACTTACCGTCGGCACATACAAATATTTCAAGGAAACGGAATAATATTACAGCTCCGGCAATTTTCGGAAATATCCGGAAATCTTCGGAAATACCCGGAAATACCCGGAAATACCCGGGAAAACCCACCAAACCCCGGAGCCCGGCGAAACTCAACAAAACACCCTACAAAAGAAAGGCAGGTCAATGCACTGATGAGTAATATATGGCATGATATCAGCCCCAAACGCATAAACCCCGAAGACTTCGTTGCCGTCGTCGAAATACCAAAAGGCAGCAAGAAAAAATACGAACTCGACAAAGCCACCGGCATGCTGATGCTCGACCGCATACTGTACACCTCCACGCACTACCCGGCAAACTACGGCTTCATCCCGCGCACGTACGGCGACGACCTTGACCCTCTCGACGTACTCATAATATGTTCGGAGGAGATCGAACCGATGACGCTCGTCCGCTGCTACCCCATCGGAGTCATCTCGATGATCGACGCCGGCCGCCGCGACGAAAAAATAATTGCCATCCCGTTCAACGATCCGAACTACAACATGTACCACGACATTGACGAACTCCCACAGCACCTGTTCGCCGAAATGTCACACTTCTTTACCGTATACAAATCGCTGGAAAACAAGCAGACAGCGGTAAACGACGAAGTAGGCGGCCGCGACGACGCCATCGCGATCGTTCAGGAAGCGATCGACAATTACATCGAAACGTACTGCAAGTAATTTTGCACAGTTTTTCACAGAAAGGAGCCGCGGACAATGACCGGCAGCGAGCGACAGGCACTTATCGAATCCGCCACAACACAGAACGGCCAACTAATATTAAACGGCAAAGCCCTTGCCGCCATTATCGAAGCCGAATTAAAAGCGCGCGTATCGGCAATTATTGAAAAAACCGGCCGGACGCCCGCGCTGGCAACGATCATCGTAGGAGAGAACCCCGCGTCAGTCACTTACGTACGCATGAAAGGCCGCGCATGCGAACGCATCGGATTAGAGCCGAGGCGGATCGCCCTTCCCGAAGAAACCACCACCGAAGAACTGCTCGCAAAGATCCGCGAGCTAAACGCAGACCCGGAAGTATGCGGCATACTTCTCCAGCATCCCGCACCGAAACAGATCGACGAAAACAGATGCTTCAATGAAATTGACCCCGAAAAAGACGTTGACGGCGTAAACGCACAAAGCTACGGCAACGTCGCGCTGGGCGGAAACGGATTCGTTGCCGCCACTCCAGGCGGAATAATAAGGATACTTAAAGAATACGGCATACAGATCGAAGGCAAAGAAGCGGTCGTCATCGGCCGCAGCCGCATCCTCGGAAAGCCGGCGGCAATGCTCCTCCTCCGCGAAAACGCCACCGTCACCGTAACGCACACAAAGACGGCAGACCTCCCGCAAGTCGTGCGCCGCGCCGACATAGTCGTAGCATGCGTAGGCAAGCCGGAATTCGTCAAAGCAGAATGGATAAAACCGGGCGCCGTGCTCATAGACGCAGGCTACAACGCGGGCAACGTAGGCGATATTGACCTAAAAAACGCCGCCCCTCTCGCCTCCGCGTACACGCCCGTCCCCGGAGGCGTTGGCCCGATGACGATCTGCACCCTCATGGAACAGACAGTAAAAGCCGCAGAGAAGCGGCTTGAAAACTGAAACAATATGCCATTTTGCGGCGTTTAGTACGATAAGATCATGCAAAATTAAAACGCATATTTAGCCGCCAGCAAAGCAGCCTCGCGCATTGACACGGGGCTGACTTTTTTCTGCCACGCAATATCGAACGCGGTACCGTGATCAACAGACGTGCGCAGATAAGGCATACCGAGCGTAAGCGAGATCGTACGCTCAAAATCAAGCGTCTTGGTGGCAATATGTCCCTGATCGTGGTACAGCGACAGCACCGCCGAAAATCGGCCGATATGCGCCATATGAAACACCGAATCGGCCCCGACAGGCCCCTCCACGGGAAGCCCCTTCGCCTTCGCCTCACAAACGACCGGCTCAATGACGTCGACTTCATCCCTGCCGAACAGCCCGTGCTCCCCGGAATGCGGATTCAGCCCGGCCACGGCGAGCGGCTTTTCAGGGGTAACGTTTACGCCCAGCTGCGCAAGCGCGCCGAGCGACCGCCCGATATAATCGCGAAGCCTTCTTTTCGTCACCATCGCACACGCACGTTTTAAGGAAACGTGACGCGTCAAAAAGAACACTCTAAGCCCGTCCGTCTCGAACATTGTAAGCGGGTCTTCCGTCCCGGTCAGCGCACCGAAGATCTCAGTATGCCCGATATACGGCACCCCCGCCGCACGCAGCGCTTCTTTATTGACCGGCGCCGTCGCAACAGCATCCGCCTGCCCGCCGGCACACAACTCGTGCGCTTTCTTTATACAGTCGAACGCGTGCTGCCCCGCAAAAGCATTGACCGTACCCGCAAATTCAGCGAGTTTATCCGGCGCAGGAGCATTATCCGGAAGCGGGACGTCAATAATATCGTCTCCGAATCTTTCTTCGAAACCGTCTATCCCCCAAAGCGCTGCGGCGCGGTCAAAAACGGCGCGGCTGCCAACGGCGAGCGGCGTACATACGCGCCTGACTTCCCCGTCAGTAAGCGCGCGGACAACGATTTCGGGACCCACTCCAAGCGGGTCCCCCATAGTTAATACAATAGTTTTTTTAGCCATTTCCGTGAAGTCTGCTGTTACAGTGCAGAACGATCAGATCTTCATGCTGTTGATCTCATCAAGTACGCCTGCAGGGAGACATCCGGCACCGCAGTTCACCGCGCCCAGACCGATAAAGAAAAGAATAATATATATCACAGCAGTAATAAGGCCTAAAATTGCGCAAACAAGTCCTGCAATAGCCATACCGGGCATTTTTCCGGTCGGAGTTTTCTTGCGTGAAACAGCCGCAAAAATAATTCCGAGGATACCGCAGATAAAAGCGATAAATGCCGGGATCAAAAAACATACGAAAAACGAACTCAAAAGAGAAAGCAGACCGCAAACAAGAGCTCCGATAGCCATTCCGTTAGTACCGGTCTGAACGGGAGCCTGCTGTACACCGCCATAAATAACAGGCGGGACCTGCTGATTCATTTTATCCTGATAATAAGGATCGTTAACTTGATACTGGGGTACCGTCTGCTGCTGGACAGGCTGCTGATTAACAGGCTGAGGCGCAGGCTGAGGCGCGGGCTGTTCTACTACGAGTTTCTGGCCGCAGTTCACACAAAATTTGGTTCCGTCGGGCAATTGTGCTCCGCAATTTGGACATACTACCATTTCGGTCATTCCTTTCTCACACACGATCAAACTTCTGATGATCTGATATAATTATTGCACGCCGTACCGCATTACAACAAAAAGCATAAACAGCGCTCATAATTAGGGTCATTTTATACCAAATATTGCCTGATGTCAAGGAAAAGTGCCTTCGGCAACATTTTCATTTGCACTTTTATTATGATTGTGTCAGAATATCGGAAATTTAATGCGGGGGCGTGATCTTATGAGAGAATACTTTTTCGGCTGGTACTTCAAGAGCCAATCGTCAGACAGGACTCTGGCAGTAATTCCCGCATGGCATCGCGCAAAGGGCCGGACAACGTGCTCCGTGCAGCTCATCACTGATGACAATGCCTGGTTTGCCGATTATCCGGATGAAAAATTCAGGCGCCTCAAGGGCGGTTTCGGGGCTGAGATCGGCGGCAATTACTTCGGTCCGGACGGAATACGCCTCAACATAGAAAAACCCGGACTTATTGCCCGCGGGGAACTGAAATTCGGCCCGTTCACTCCGCTCAAAGGCGACATAATGGGGCCTTTCCGGTTCGTGCCCTTCATGGAATGCCGCCACAGCGTTGTCAGCATGCGCCACACCGTAAACGGCTGCATCGAAATAAACGGCGAACGCTTCCATTTTATTGACGCCTCCGGATACATCGAGGGCGACCGCGGCAGATCGTTTCCTTCCGTTTATTCATGGACACAGTGCTTTCTCGAAGACGGAGGGTCAACGATGCTGAGCGCGGCACGCATACCGATCGGCCCGTTTAAATTTACCGGAATAATCGGATTCGTACTGAGCGGCGGCAAAGAATACCGGATCGCTTCTTACCGCGGCGCTAAAGCGTCGTCGATTCACGGCGGCGAGCTCGTTATCCGCCAGAAAACTTTGACGTTTTCCGCAAAACTGCTCAGCAAAAACGACCACCCTCTGAAAGCGCCAGTTACGGGGGCAATGGTCCGCACGATCCGCGAGAATGCTTCCTGCACCGCCGAATACCGCCTCGATGACAACGGCAGCGTGATACTGCACGAAGTAAGCCCGCGCGCCTCGTTCGAATATGAATATCCGGACAAGTAAACTGCGTGCGTATCCAGTTGACACCTCCCTCGCCGGGATGGTAAAATTGACACATAGAACACGGAACTAATTGGCCGCACAACGGCTTCACAGAAGCGGTGCAATTGACCGCAAAACACATAGTAAAGTGAGGATGATAATGATATGTATCCGTTCAAGATCGGTGTAATGCTCGACTCATTCAGACTCCCTATCGACCAGGCACTCGCGAAAGCCGAAGAAGTAGGAGGACAGGGGCTTCAGGTGTATGCGACCTACGGAGAAATGGCTCCGGAAAATCTGTCGGCAAAAGCACGCAAAGAGTTTTTAAATAAAGTTAAATCGCACGGACTGGTGATCTCGGCGCTGTGCGGAGACCTCGGAAAAGGCTTTACGAATCCGGAACTGAACCCGGAACTCATTGAAAAATCGAAGAGGATCCTGGACCTCGCCGTAGAACTGGAGACGAACGTTGTCACCACCCATATCGGCAGAGTACCGGACGATCCGGCTGATGAAGTGTATAAGATCATGCAGGGCGCGTGCCACGAACTTGCCGAATACGCCGACAGCCTTAAAGCACACTTCGCGATCGAGACCGGTCCGGAACCGGCGGCAAGGCTTCGCGCGTTCCTTGACACCCTCGGTTCACGCGGAGTTGCGGTAAACTATGACCCCGCGAACCTCACGATGTGCGTTGACGACGACGCAGTAGCGGGAGTGTACGAACTGAAAAATTATATTGTCCATACCCACGCTAAAGACGGTCTTCGCGGAACGAAACCGCCGTACGTAGAGGTGCCGCTCGGACAGGGCGACGTTAAGTGGGACGGATATCTGAAGGCTCTTCACGACGTCGGCTTCAAAGGATTCCTTACCATAGAGCGCGAGTGCGGCGAAACGCCTGAGAAGGATATCGCGATGGCAGTGGAATTTTTGAAGGGAAAGATCGCATAAGGAGGATTTAAATATGAAAAAATTAAAAG
>JAGCTF010000243.1 GCA_017963755.1 Clostridia bacterium
CATTGACGAGGAAGTTATCCGCCTGACGAGCGAATGCTACGAAAAAGCGAAAAATCTGCTTTCGGAACATATGGAAACGCTTGACCGCCTCGCCGGAACGCTGTTTGAGAAAGAGACTATCAGCGGCGAAGAATTTATGAACTTTATGCGCGAATACGAGCCCGAAGCGGCTAAGATCATCGACGAGCAGATGCGCGCCGAAAAAGAAAAGGACGAGCTTGCGAAGAACAAGAAGAAGAAAAAAGATATAGTGAGAGAGCAGACAGCGGCGGAAGCGGCCGAAGCAGGCGATGCGGGTGACGGTCAATGACGACAGTATACACGCTCACGCTGAATCCTGTCATTGACGTCCATTTCGCACTCGAAGGCATCGTGCCGGGAGTAGAAAACTACACAAAAATACGCAAAAAAATTGCCGCAGGCAAAGGCGTAAATATTTCACGGGCATTTAAAAGGCACGGAGTTTCGGCTCCGGCCTTTGTGCTTCTCGGCGATTCCGATGCGGAACTCTATATGAAAATGCTCGAAACGGACGGGATAGAGGCGGAAGCAAAAATCGTTCACGGCCAGGTACGCGAATACGTCTCACTGAACGACATGGTCAAAAACACCGAGACCCGAATCTGTTTCAAAGCATTTTCCGCCGCCTCATCCGACGCGCTCGAACTCGGGTCAATGCTCCTTCCCCGCCTTCAGCCCGGCGACATCGTCTGCATTTCAGGCGGCCTGCCCGAAGGCGTCTCCCCCGCGGACGTCGTGAAGCTTTCAAATACGTTACGTGAAAACGGCGCGCTTACGGTGATCGATTGTGCGGCAATGGACGCGGCCTCGCTTAAAGCCGCAAAGCCGTGGCTGATCAAGCCGAATCTCAGTGAAGCGAAAGCGCTGGTCAACGACTTTTCTGCGCCTGATCCGGACTGCTCAGGCGGCGCATCAGACACCCTTATCGCGAGCCTCACGCAGCTATCGGAAAACGTCCTGCTAAGCCTCGGACCTGCCGGAGCCGTGTACGCCCGAAGGGCAGCCACTGAGATACGCAAAAAAGCGCGCAGAACGGCCGTAAACGGCCCGACGGCCCCGGCAGAGCGTCATGATGCCTCCACATACAAAACGCCGCAGAACGGCCTTTTAGAGCCCTTCTGCGGCATCTCGCTCCCCGCCGTGAAGATCCCGCACTGCTATTCAACAGTCGGTGCGGGCGATAATCTTCTCGCAGGTTTTCTTTATTATTTAGTCAACGAACTTCCCGCTGATCCGGACGGCTTTTCCGCCGGCGGCGCGATCCCTGAGGATGCGGCCCGCAAAGCGCTCGAAACCGGCCTGAACTTTGCTGCGGAAGTTTGCTCCGAAGTCCGGTAAGTCCGGGCTGAGACGCTCAAAGTCCAGGGCTTACAGATCCGTAAGCGAATGTGTAACTTTCGCCTCGACCTTTTCCTCATAGCATGCGAAGCAGTTGTCCACGTGCTCCTTATTAAGGCGCGGCGTGATCAGACTCACGAGCGGAACGATGATCAGCGTACCGACCATTGCCATCGCACCTGCCATTGTCCCGTCCGTAAACTTCAGGAACAGATTAAGCACAACAAGTCCGACGCCTGCCACGAAGCTTACCCAGACCGCGGCTTTCGTTATCTTCTTGCTGAACAGGCCGTACATGAACGGTGCGAGGAACGCGCCCGCCAAAGCGCCCCACGATATCGCCATCAGGTTGGAGATCAGCGAGCCTTTATCCATCGCGAGCACTACTGACAGTACGATGAAGAACGCGCAGAGTATGCGTATCGTCCACATCTGTTTCTTTTCGCTCATTTTAGGGGCAAAGAAGCCCTTGATGAGGTCAAGCGTGACGGTCGAAGCCGAAGAAATAACGAGCGAAGAAAGCGTTGACATCGACGCTGACAATACCAGTACGACGATTATTCCGATCATCAGGTCGGAAAGCGTTCCGGAAAGCATTGACGGCACGATACCGTCGAAACCGCTCACGGGGGCCCCTGCTTCGTTTGCGTCAACGTACAGCCTTCCGAAGCCGCCCATAAAGTAGGATCCGCCGGCAACGACTACTGCGAATATCGTGGATATTATGGTTCCTTTCCTGATGGCTTTCTCGTCACTTATCGAGTAGAACTTGTGCACCATCTGAGGCAGGCCCCACGTGCCGAGGCTCGTCAGGATCATTACTCCGAGGAGTCCCAGCGGATCAGGGCCGAAGAACGAAACAAACGCGCCGTTCAGTCCTTTTGTTGACTCCGCGGTCTTCTGCGAAAGTTCCGCCAGCGCCGCGGTAAAACCGCCCTTGCCCGAAAGCACGGAGACAACGACGACTGTGATGCCTATGAGCATCACGATGCCCTGAATGAAATCGTTGAGCGCCGCAGCGACGTATCCGCCTAAAATAACGTATACTGCCGTAAGTACAGCCATAGCGATTATGCAATATTCAAATTTGATGTTGAACGCCATTTCGAAAATACCGGACAGGCCTTTGTAGATCGATGCCGAATACGGAACCAGGAACACGAAGATTATGATCGCGGCCGCCA
>JAGCTF010000035.1 GCA_017963755.1 Clostridia bacterium
AAATATTGGTGAAGAAAAGTCATAAAAGCGCCCGGCCGGCTGAGGCCGCCTTTTACCCGGCTGCCTTTACCGTCACCGTAACGCTTTCCCATGGGATCAATGAAATTTGCGCTGATAAATCTGCTTACATCTGTCCTTGTCGCGGATTCGGGGCGCGTGTACAATACCGCGGCGTTTTCCGCATCCCGGAGGATCTCCATGAACTCTTCCTGGGTAAATTCCGGTGTTGACCCGCCTTCTGCAGACGCGCAAAAAGTGAAAGCCAATGTCAAAATAAAGATCGCTAATATAACCGTTAGGATCCTTCTGACCATTCTATCCCCCCTTTTTTTTGTGGTCACGAAAGTTATCTCCACAGCCGTTCGAGGCTGTAAAACTGACGCTCTTCTTCGAGGAATACGTGGACAACGACGTCAATAAAGTCGAGCAGGATCCAGCGTGCCGTGTCGTATCCTTCGATGCGCGCCGGTTTCACGCCGTTTTGCTTCATTTTCTCCTCGACCTCGTCCGCAATACCGCGAAGATGAGTTGACGACGTACCGCTGCACAGGATAAATGCGTCGGTCACGGTGGTTTTTTCAGAAATATCGATCACTTCGATGTCCTTCGCTTTGCGGTCTTCCATTGCCGCCACAACGATTTCGGTGTACTTTTTGCTGTTCTCCTTGTTCATATTGTCCCTCCGTATGAAAGCCGGTGCTTTCAGATTGGTCCTGGTTTCATTTTCCTTCATTTGTTCCTGCGCCCATAACATCGTTTCGTACGAGAACCGGCAGTTCGGCGGCATTGCCTCCGGCGAGATCCGGGCGTCTGCTGAGAGTCCCGCCTTAGAGAGCCAGTACGTTGCCGAAAGCTTTGCTTCTTCCTCGCAGGCGGCAAGCACTCCGTCTTTTTTCAGTACGTCCCGCACGCGGTCAAAGTGTGCCCCTTCGCGCCCCGGTTCGGTGTAGTCGGCAACGAATATGATCTGTGCGAGTGTGCTCATTCCCGGCCGCCCGGTGGTGTGCCACGCCGCGGCTTCGAGCACTTCTTCGTCTTCGATCCCGAACGTTTCGCGCCCGATCTGCGCCGCTGCCATTCCGTGCATCAGCACGTGGTCGTAAATAGCGTTCTCCGGGTCGTTCGCTCCGGGCTGTTCAGTGAGCCCGAGCGCCGCGTATTGGTCCAAAGTATATTCGCGCGCGACGTCGTGAAGGATCCCCGCCAAAGCGCACCTGTCCGGATCCGCGCCTTCCGTTTTTCCGATCCGCACTGCTTCTTCCATCACCCTGACGTCATGTGAAAACCGCGCCGGGGTCAATGTTTTTTGTGCGAATTCGTATATTTTCCGCGTTAGTTCGTTCATATAAGCTATAATTTGAGGTCAGTTTTTAAGGCTCTGCATCGGCGCCGGTATCCTGCCGCCGCGGTCAACGAACGCCTTGCTGCTGTCGCTGCCTTCGTATTGACGAACGCTCATGACCGGGCCGGAGCCTAAAAGTCCGCCGAATTCGACCGTGTCTCCCACGACTTTTCCGGGGGCAGGAATGATGCGCACGGCGGTAGTCTTGGAATTGACCATACCCACCGCAGATTCGTCCGCAATGATGGCCGAGATAGTATGCGCTTCGGTGTCGCCGGGCACGACGATCATATCAAGACCGACGGAGCAAACGCAGGTCATTGCCTCCAGCTTTTCGATGCAGAGGCTTCCGCGCCGCACTGCATCTATCATACCTTCGTCTTCGCTTACCGGTATGAACGCGCCGGACAGGCCTCCCACGTGAGACGATGCCATCAGGCCGCCTTTCTTCACCGCGTCGTTCAGCAGAGCCAGTGCGGCGGTCGTTCCGGGGGCTCCGCAGCGTCCTACACCCATTTCTTCTATTATGCGGGCAACGCTGTCTCCTACCGCCGGTGTCGGTGCGAGCGACAGGTCAACTATCCCCGCGGGAACTCCGAGTCTGCTGCTGGCAAGTTCGGCCACGAGCTGACCGGCCCTTGTTATCTTAAACGCCGTCTTCTTCACCGTTTCCGCCAGCACGGTAAAATTCTCCCCGCGCACGTGCTCGATAGCGCACTTCACCGCGCCGGGGCCGCTGACGCCAACGTTAATGACGCAATCCGGTTCGCCCACGCCGTGAAACGCACCGGCCATAAACGGATTGTCCTCTGGAGCGTTGCAAAGTACCACGAGCCTCGCGCAGTTTGACCCTCCGCTCGAAGCAGAAAGCTCAGCTGCACGTTTGATCACGAAGCCCATCTCACGCACAGCGTCCATATTTATGCCCGCCTTCGTGGTGGCCACGTTTACGCTCGCGCACACTTTCGAAGTGGCATTCAGGGCATCCGGGATCGAGCTGATCAGTGCACGCTCCGAAGGGGTCGTCCCTTTATGGACGAGCGCCGAAAAGCCGCCCAGGAAGTTGATCCCTACTGCCGTTGCGGCGCGTTCCAGCGTTACAGCAAGCTTTACGCAGCCTTCCGGGTCTGCCGGGGCAATAAGCCCGACAGGCGTTACGGAAACGCGTTTATTGACGATCGGGATGCCAAGTTCGATCTCGATCTGCCGGCAAACCTCCACCAGCCTTGAAGCGCAGGAAGTGATCTTATCGTAGACCGCATTGCACGTATCGTCAATATCCGAACGCACGCACGAAAGGAGGTTCACACCCATTGTCACCGTACGGATATCGAGATGCTCCTGCTGGATCATTGTCACCGTCTGAATTATCTCATCTGTCGAAATAAACACGGCGGCACCTCATATTTTATGCATGGCGTTGAAAATATCCACGTGGCAGAGCTGGACGCGAAGCCCCATATCGTCTCCGGCCTTTTTAAGCGTCTCGGCCAGCGGCCCGAATCCGCCCTTCACGTCGGTGACGTCAACGAGCATCGTCATTGTGAAAATATCATCCATCGTTGTCTGGCTGATGTCGAGAATGTTGCAGTTCGCCTCAGCCAGTATGCGGGAGAGCGCGGCAATTATACCTACGCGGTCCTTCCCGATAACTGTCAAAACACCTTTGATCATCTATATTGTTTTTCCCTTCTGATCTGCCTTAAATCTTACGAAACCCGTTAATTCTCGGGCGCGACAAGGCCGAAACTGTAGCCGTTGTCCCTGGCCCAGATAATAAAATCTTCAATGATCGATAAATTTACCTTCGAAGACGAAAGCTGATATATCGCACCGGGAGCGACGTTATCCTTCAGCGTCCTGAGCGCCTTGTTCACGTCAACTTTATCATCCCAGTCGTAGTAATCGAACGACCAGAAAACTACCGAATATCCCATAGCTTCGGCAAGCGCCATATCCCTGACGGAGAAAACGTTGGGGCGGTAGAGCAGCATGCGCGTGTTCTCGCCGGCAATGCCCTGGTACAGTTCTTCCATGCTCCACATGACGTCGCTGAATTCAGCCGTTGAAAGATACGCCATGCCGTTCCCTTTCTCGCCCTTGGCAAATATATCGCCGCGCGTGCCTACGACGTGTCCCTGCTCGATAATAGAGCGGACAATATCCTCGTTTTCTTCGAGATAGTTTTTAGATGCGAAGAACACCGCTTTTACGTTTGCACTTTTAAGCTTATCCAGGATCTTAAGCGTGGTCTTTCCGGCATCCTCATAGCCCAGATTAAACGTCAGATACAGTTTTTTCTCCGTATCAGCCTCCATCCGGTAAATATACGAAGAACCGTCTGCCGCAGTCTTTGCATCCTTTTCAATAGTGTAAGTCATCACTTCCGCGCCGCTCTCATCCGTTTCGACGGTTCCGGAGATGCCCCAGGAAGCGGTCTTCGTAGAAAGATCGCTGAAATCCGAAGGATTGATAACGGGACGGACAACGGGGACTGCGGTAGGCTCTTCCGTAGGATCCGCGGTAGGTTCCTGCGTCCCGGACGGAATATCGGAAGGCGCCGCGGTGAAATCGGGTGCCTCGGGTGTTTCAGTGGGCAATATCACGACCGGATTGGTTGCCGTCGGAGAAGCTATCGTCTGCTTGGGATTCTTACCCAGAAAAGCCATAACGACAATAAAAACCGACACTGCCGCAAACATTATAAATAAAGCAATTACATTACTGCGCCGCATGTTAGTTTACCCCTCCGACAGCAAAATTCATAATTAAAAACAGTTCTGATCACTGCGATCATTCGGCGTCATTCTCCGCGCCATCCTTTTCGGGGTCAATATTGACCGCCGGAGCCGGATTTGCGCCTGAAGCCGCGAGCTTTCCGCCCAGCATCCCGTACAGCAGGCTCTTGAGGTCGATTCCCATACCCTCAGTAATGCCGTTCGTGATCTGGTTGGTGCTGTTGACAATATCATTAACGAGCTTCGCGCTGTTGCCCTCGCCGTACATCGTGATTTTATTGACCTTCGAAAGCGGCTCCGCAACGTTCTTTGCGATCTCAGGCAGCGCCTTCATTACCATCTCGATGACAGCCGCCTCGCCGTACTTCTTCATGGCCTCGGCCTTCTTATCGATACCCTCGGCCTCCGCCAGAGCCTTCGCCCTCGTAGCCGTAGCCTCGGCCTCGCCTACCGCCCGGATACCCTCGGCCTTCTTAGTCGCTTCAACAAGCTCGGCCTCGGCCCTCTTCGTCGCTTCGACCAGTGCGGCTTCGGCGGCTACTTTTTTCGCTTCGGCCTCTTTTTCGACCTCGATCAGGCGGGCCTCCGCTTCAAGCTGGCGCTGCACCTTTTGAGCTGCCGCGCGCTGCTCTGCAGCATATTTCTGCGCATCTGCGAGCTTTTCCGCCTGGTATTTATCCGCGTCAGCCTTTTTACGGACCTCCGCATCGAGCTTGCGCTGCCTTACTTCCGCTTCTTTTTCTGCACGAAGTATCTCTTTTTCCTGTGCGGCGATGGCAACGTCCGCCTCAGCCTGCTTCCTTATTTTCTCCTGCAGCTGCTCCTGAATGCGTCCTGCTGCCGCTGCGTCCGCCGCCGCCTTATCAGCCTGAGCCTTCAGTTCGGCTTTCCTGAGCGCGAGGGACGTATTTGCCTCTGCCGTAAGTTTTTCAGCCTGAGCGCGCTGCTCGGCAGTTTCGCGTTCCGCATTGGCTTTAGCAACCTCTATGTCGCGCATAGCCGTTGCCCGCGCCTGCTCCGCATCGCGTTTGACTTCCATCTCGCGCTGTACGCCGATAGCCTCGACAACGCCGTGGCGCTCGCCGCAATTGTCCAGTGCGTCCTGGATGTCCTGAATATTGAACGTTACGACCTCGAGACCCATCTTAGCCAGATCCGGTCTCGCGTTTTCGATAACGCTCTCAGCAAATTCCTTACGCTTCGTGAGCACGTCGATGACGGTCATGGTGGCAACGATCTCTCTGAGGTTACCCTGCAGCACGTCGTTCACCTTGTTTGAGATCGCTTCTTCATTATATCCCAGGAAGTTCGAGATCGCAGCCTGCTGCCGCATAGTGATGAATTCCTTGCGTGTCTTGCAGCCGGCCTGTTCGATCTCTTTCGCGCTCACCGTCGAACTGTTGGCGTAAACTTGAATGGTGACGACGGCATCGAGCCACAGCGGCACGCCTTCCAGGGTCTTTACACCGGTCTGAGGAGTTTTAACGTCAACTTTCATTATCCGCATCAGCAGATGGTCAACGCGCTGCAGCACCGGTATGACGACTGCGCCTTTACCTGATATTACCTTCGGCTCCCGGTGCCCTACACCGGTGATGACGAGCGCTTCGGTCGGCGGCGCTTTTTTGTAACATGCTGCCATTATTATAATGACGACTACCGCGGCAATGATGCCGATTATGGCTCCGGTCGGTACGCCTGCAGCCATTACTAACAGTGAATTGATTCCGAAAATTTTCATCTTACTTACCTCCTTAGACCCAAATTTTCTTTATACATTTATCCCGCAAAATACCATGCCGGCGGTTCCAATCAACAGGAGCACGCCGACCATACACAACACCGATGTGTTCCGGTCATGGGACGGTTATATTATACCATGCCCCGGAATGGTTGTAAAGAAAAATCGGAGCCGCGAGCTTCAGAGATGAGCGCTCGTTTAAAAGGACGTACGAAACGGGGCCTGACCCCAACCGTTGTTTTTAGGCTCGCCTGGGTCAATCTGCGTTTTATAAATCAAGAGAGACGCCGCCCGCAGAAATCAAATGAGCGAGCGGCGCCTATAAGAGCTATATATTCCCTGGTCAATGCCCTTTAACGTCAAACCAGTTGGTGAATTTGGAATTAGTAAAGAAAAAAATTGTATAAAACAGCTTGTCCTCCGTGACATTGTATTTGTACTCGAGTCTGACGTGCTGCACATGTCGCGTTTCGATCAATTGGCCCGTTTGGCGGAAATAATCAGCAATGAAATAGTGTTGACCCAGCACGCTCTCGCAAAGCGTTTTCAGCTCGCTCTCCTGCTCCGGCGAATCCAACTCGATCAGAACAGCTCCGAAATAGTCAAAACCATTTCCGTTGCCGTTAAGCTTGCCATATTCTTTAACGCTATCCAGTATTTTAAAATCGCTGTTTTGCCGTATCAGCCTTTCAAATTTGGAGTGCATCCCGTTCAGCAGATTTTGATTCCATGAACAGCCGGTCAATACCGATGTTAACAGCACTGCGGCAATTATTAGTATTATCCATTTTTGGCGTTTCATGTTGGTTCCTCCGTTTCGCGTATTATTTTAACATTTTTATCAAATGCCTCGGGACCTATATAAACAACACTTTTGGGTATAAGAATTTCTTTCAGTTCAGTACAACCGCTAAACGCCTGGTCACAGATTATTTTCGTACTGCTGTTTATCTCATATTCCGTTAAGCCGGTATTTATGGCACCAACAAGAATCAGATAGTTGTTGCCCCTGTTCCCCAAATATTTAATATTATTGTCAACATAATAACTGACCGACGCATCTGCGAATACGTCTTTGCCGAAATAGGTAATGTTGTCCGGGATAGAGATCATTGTAAGTTTTTTACAGTAGGCAAACGCACCTTCTTCGATTCTGCTGATCCCATTATTTAATTGCACCTTTTTCAATTGATCGCATGATCCAAAAGCATATTCGCCGATTTCAGATACGCTTTCCGGAAATGAAATTTCCTGAATTCCCGTGGAAGAAAATGCGAAGTCGCATATCTTTACGATATTGCCCGGAAGATCAACCTTATTCAGCGCTTTACAGCCGCTAAATATCCACGGTTGGATTTCTTCAACTTTAAGGTCTTCGATGTTTATCTGTTCTAATTTATAACATCTCTCAAAACACCATTCTCCGAGTTCATAAACGTCTCCCAAAAACACAACACTCCGCAAATTGATACACTCTTGAAAAGCATGACCACCTATAGCAGATACCGACTCCGGAATGACAATCTCTTCAAGGGATTCCCTTCCGTAAAATAAATAATCCCCCAGTTTTTCAACACTGCCATCATTCGGAATATCATGATTTTCGTTCAGGTACACCAACGTCTTTGTTGACGAATCAATTAACGCACCATTAGAAAATAAGTATTTTCCGCCGTTTTTAAGTTTAAAATTGCCGATATTGTTGCTTTCTTTAAATGCCTGGTGGTCAATGTTTATCGACGGATTTAATATTTCCACTTTTTTCAGCGACGGACAATTGCCAAAAGAAGCTTCGCAGATCTCAGAAACGCTTTTCGGAAGCGTCAATGATTTTAATTGGTCGCATCCTTTGAATGCGCTGTTCCCGATCCTGGTAATCGTGTCAGGGATTTTTATGCTCTTCAAGAATTTCCAGTTATTAAAAGCATAGTCGGAAATCTCAGTCACCGCAATTCCTTCATGTTTGGCAGGTATCCTGACAGTAGTATAAATTTTTTCTCCATACTCATATATATCTCGACCAAAAAAATCCTGCTTACATGGTATTCCCGAAACAGCGTAGGTTCCATCGCTTTTCAAAGTATATTGCAGCCTGTTTTTCTCAACGGGCGTCTCACTAACGAGATCGATATTAAGCCTGCACCCGTTCAGCACCAGAGCACAGCTCAGTGCAAGTATAAGCATAACAGCGATTAATACTGCTTTTTTTTTCATAAGACGAGTCCTTTCTATTGTAGATTTCTATACCCTAAATACAAATCAAAAAATCCTTCCTGATTACTATTATAAAGATTATCATAATTATTATCAATAACGTCTTGAATGTAATTAACAATAATTGATATCTTCGTTGTCCGTTTCATAAAGACACCTCCTGAAATACTGAGCATTCTCACCTGCTCTAACACATATAACCATCAGAGGTATCAAAATGGGGACAACATTATAAAAAAATTATGAATTTATTTCTAAATTT
>JAGCTF010000036.1 GCA_017963755.1 Clostridia bacterium
ATATTTTGCAAATCTTTATGGTTTCGGCGGCGCGACCGTCAATGTGACGGTAGACAAGACGAACTCACTTGCCTATGCTCTTGCCGGAGGCGAAAATGTAATCACAGGCACGACCGACGAGGCAGCCGCGAGAGCCGCGTGGCAGGCACTTGCAAGCCACGTGACCACATCCACACAGGCTGCAGACGACAGCTACATCGAGCTGGCCAACGGATCCTGGATAAAGGTCGGGACCGAGTATCTGCGCTTCGAGGACGACTATGAAGGAAATCTGAAGATAGACGGTCTGTCTGATCCGGCGGCACTTGATGAAGCCGTGAGAGCGGCTCTGTATCTTGACACGGTCGAGGATCAGGGCGACAAACTTACCGTTATGCTCAGAGCGGGAACGGCTCTTGCCGTCGGCAACAGCGTCGCGACTCTCAACAGAGACTATGTGATAGAGATCACGATGGGAGAAAATGTAAAAGCTCTTCTGACGAACGGACTGCTTGCCAACCTTAAGAACGGCGGAAACGTCAATCAGATGCTTCTGAGCGCGGTAACGCTCATCGACGATATTGCCGGAGCCGTAGATGAAGACGGATCGATTGATATCGAGCTTTATCCTCTTAAACTCGCGACATATACTGCTTCTCTTTCGCTTGAAGACGAGATAGCCGTATATTTCCACATCAAAGACATCAACAGCGAAGCCGATCTCAGCAAATTCACCGTCGAGTTCACCTTCAAAGGCGAAAAGACAACGATCACCGACGGTGTTACTTCCCTCAACAAAAACACTTTCACTGCTGCAAAATGCGCTGCTAAGGAAATGGGCGAAATTATCCATATCAGCGTAAAGTACGGCGAAGAAGAGGATTTTGCGATCGATTACTCGATCAGGAAGTATTGCGAGAACAAACTCGACCCTGAGGCCGAAAATGTTTCTCAAAAAACAAAAGACCTCTGCCTTGCCACACTTGATTACGGAGCACGTTCCCAGATCTATTTCGATTACAACGCCGACGACCTTGTCAACTCGAACTACAGCGGCGATATTGCTTCCGCAACGATCGGGGAAGAATACAAATACGCACTGGGAGGCACGGGAACAGGAATCAAGAAGACGTCGGTGTCTCTGAGCCTCGAGTACAGGACGGAACTCATGTTCAGGTTTACGCCTGATACAGGATATGACGCGAGTGCGTTTGCCGTCTCGACAACCGCAGAAGACGTTGAGACAACTACGACAATTGAAAACGGCGTCATTGTCTTTAAGGTTTCAGGTATTGCCGCAAAGAATCTTGACAAAGCTATTGACGTTACTGTCAAAAACGGCGACGAGGTCGTAAGAACGGTTCATTACTCGCCGCTCAGCTGGGCATACTCGAAACAGTCTTCCGCCGATGAGAACACGGCGATGCTTGCAAAAGCGCTCTATCTCTATTACGCAGCTGCAAGCGCCGCACTGCCGAACAATTAACAGAAATTACAGACTATAGGAGGAATCACAGGTCATGAAGGAATCATACGAAGAGCTCGAGCTGGAAGTGATCACTTTTAAAGCCGAGGACGTGATTACGGCCAGCGGCTGCGGCGGTTGTGCTAACGAGACCGAAGAGGACGTTTTAGGCTGATTTTTCAGGGGGTGTTAAAAAGGTTCATCTTTTTTAACACCCCCACCGTTATAACGGACAAACCGCCGGGATTTGTGTAAATCTGCATATAGCCGATAAATCAGTTTTTTATAAGAGCATCTATTATCAGGAGTCGTGATGAAAGTAATAGTCGAACCCGTGGGATTTGTCAACGATTTGATCGGTAAGGCGCGGAAACAGGAAGCCTCGGAGCGTATGACAAAGCACTGCGTGACAGCCGAGTGTGACGGGGGGACCCTGCTCTACCATACACTGACCGGAGAACTTATTTATTTAGATGAAAAAGAGCGGAATACACCGGTCACCTGCAACCTGTTGACCGAAAAGCATTTTTTGATCGGTTGTGACTGTGATGAAAACAGGATTTCGGACCATGTAAGAACAGTTGCCGGAATCATGAGATCCGGGATGACAGATGTTACTGATTTTACGATTCTAACCACGACGGATTGCAACGCCCGGTGCTTTTACTGTTACGAAAAAGGGATCCGGCGCTATTCCATGTCCGCTGAAACTGCGGAGGCCACAGCTGATTTCATCCGCTCCTCTTCGGGAGGGAAAAAGATCGGAATAAGCTGGTTTGGCGGCGAACCCCTCTTCAACAAAGAGGCGATTTCGCTCATTTCAAACAAACTTGAGAAGGCGGGAACGGCTTTTTCGTCTCACATGACGAGCAACGGATTGCTTTTTGACGAAGAGACGATAAAGGAAGCGGTATCGCTCTGGAGAATGAACAGAGTTCAAATCACAATTGACGGTACCGAAGAAGTTTACAACCGGATAAAAGCCTACGTTGAAAAGCAGGGAAGCCCATACCGTACGGTTATTCGAAATATCGGTATGCTTACCGACGCGGGTGTCAGGGTTTTTGTCAGACTGAATATGAACCGTGCAAACTTTGACAATCTGATGCAGCTCGCGGGTGAACTCGGAATACTCTTCGGAGGCAACAGGCTGTTTTGCGCGTATCCGGTTCCGCTTCGGGCGTTTGCCGGGGAAGTTGGTGAATTCGAAAACCCCGGCGACGAGATCAACGCATACCGTGCGCTGAAAGAGAAGCTGTTTTCTCTCGGAATTGGCAGAAATGAAAAACTTCTTCGCGCCTACAGCCCTACAAGATGTATGGCCGACAATGACGGGAATCTGGTGATCTTTCCCGACGGCAGACTTTCAAAATGCGAACACTACTGTGAAAAAGACGTCATAGGCGATATTTTTTCGGGTGTCAGGGACCATGTCTCAGCAGGCGCATGGAAAGAGAAAACGGTTTTTGACGGATGCAGCGACTGTCCGCTCTATCCACGCTGCATCAATCTGAAAAAATGTCCCTGGGCAGCGTTCGGCTGTTCAGAAGCTGTGCGTGAGATCCGTATTTCAAATATACGTGATAAGATGATCTCAGAATACAGGAGTTTTATTTCCCGCGCTGACGGTCCTATAAGTCAGCCGCTTTCCGGCGGATATGCTCCGGCAGGATATGACAGCTGAGCGGATGATATGAAACAATGGAGAAATTTTTATATTTTTTGAGCGAGAATTCGCTCTGTCTTCTGCTTTTGGCCGGGGGAATAGGAACCTATTGCTGG
>JAGCTF010000244.1 GCA_017963755.1 Clostridia bacterium
ATGAAACGGGGGACAGAGACCGGTTTCGGTTATTTCCGGGATATTACGCGTCCGGTAATAAGCCGGAAATATCTGCTAATAAGCCGGAAATATCCGGTAATGACGCGTTATATCGAGCTCTGCAGGGATCCTGCCAAAACACCATATTATGTAAAAGTGCCGAAACCGGTCTCTGTCCCCCGTTTCACACCGCGGAACCGGTCTCTGTCCCCCGTTTCATTAGTTGGGTGATTTGTGCTACAATATAAGCAGGAGGGGGTGAGCCCGGGCAAAATGATCAGAGTGATTGCCGGCACGGCCGGGGGACTGAAATTGAAGACACTGGATTCGGAAGACACGAGGCCGACGCTTGACCGGGTGAAAGAGGCAATGTTCAGCATACTTGCCCCGTACCTCAGGGGCACCGCGGTGCTTGACCTGTTCGCAGGAAGCGGGGCGCTCGGGATAGAAGCGCTCAGCAGAGGAGCGGATCATTGCCGGTTCAACGACGGCAGCCGGAAATGTGTCGATATTATCAAACAGAATATTGCCCACACGTCTTTTGCGGAAAAAGCGGAGGTCACGTGCGAAACGTATGGCAAAGCCATTGAGCGCCTTGGCCGCGAGGGCGTCAAATTTGACGTTGTGCTGCTCGATCCTCCGTACGGGGCTAATTATTATGAAGATGCAATTTTAAATGCAGAACGGTATGGATTATTTGCCGGCAATTGTGTTATAATGTGTGAGCACAGGAGTGATATGCCGCTTCCGGATGCGATCGGCGGAGTTGAAGCCTTCAAGCGCAAGGAATACGGAACGGTCGGACTGACATTCTACAAAAAAGGCGATGATGAGATTGACCACTGAAACTAAAGCCGAACACGCTGAAAACATTGCCACCGAGATGAGAGTCGGAGTTTATCCGGGAAGCTTTGACCCGCTGACGAACGGCCATCTCGACATAATTAGACGTGCTTCGACGTTGTTCGACAAACTTATCGTCGCAGTTCTCGTTAACGATTCAAAGAAAAATCCGTTGTTCACAATGGAAGAACGCGTAAATCTTATACAAAAATGCACGAAAAATATGCCTAACGTTGAAGTCGGATCATTCGACGGATTGCTTGTGGATTTCGTTAAAGCGAACGGCTCGCACGTGATAGTTAAAGGACTGAGAGCGGTTTCCGACTACGAATACGAACTGCAGATGGCGGCTCTTAACAGGCATATCGACAGCGGTATAGATACTATTTTCCTGATGGCGGACGTTCAGAACTCTTTCTTAAGTTCGAGCGTCGTGAAAGAGCTTGCATGGCACGGAGGCAGCATAAAGGGACTTGTCCCGAAAGAGATCGAAAAAGATATTGTACGCTGCGTCCGCGCTCTGAAAAATAAAGACTCACAGAAAAGCGAAGGATAAGGGGTGTAATTTATGGAACAGGATGTACAGAGTCTGGATCTGCTTGATATGCTGCAGAGCATGATCAGCGACGCGAAAAAATCAATGTTCAACAACAAAGTTTCGATCGACCGCGACGAGGCCCTCGGAATTATTGATGAACTCAGGAATTCGCTGCCGGAAGAAACGGTGAGAGCGAGTGAATTTTACAAAAAAAGCCGCGAAGTCTGGAGCCGCGCGAACGACAGCGCAGATGACGTTGTGAGCAAGGCAAAAGAAGACGCCGAAGATATAATTGCCCAGGCGAAAGACGAGGCGAGCGGTATCGTCAGCGATGCACATAATCAGGCGGAGCTCATCATTCGCGACGCGGAAACGCGCAGGCAGCAGCTCGTAGACGAAAATGAGATCACTGTCGCGGCGCAGGCTCAGGCGGAAAAAATTATTGCCGAGGCCGGGGCAACTGCTAAGGAGATCAAACTCGGGACGAGGGAGTACGTGGACAATACTCTTCTGGGGCTCAGTGAATTTCTTGCCAAGACTTACAACGAAGTCGAGACGAACCGAAAAAATATGTGATCTGGTGCCCGGCACGAGCGGCCGGACCTATGATCTATGACATGTGACCTATGCTTCGCCGACGGGCAATACGTAAATGACGTCCCCGTCTGTGTATAACGGTCTGCAGAGAGTTATTCTCCCTCTTTCAAATAATCTGCGCTCTTGAGCGGAAGCTGTTTTTAAAGCGGCTTCCGCTATTTTTACTTCAATAAACTCTTCAGAATGTCCTGACCCGCCCTCTTCAAACAGCACCTTGAGCAGCCCTGCACCGGCCAGATCCTCCGCGGAAATATCCGCTCCCGAAACCGGTCTCTGGCACCCGTTTTGCACTATTGATTCCAGCAGCTCGGCTTTTATGCCGCGCTGTATTTCAGCAAGCCTGGAGGCACGCGTGCGTTTCCCGGCAGTCGAAAGCTGGCCCGGCATCGTCGCTGCCGGAGTTCCGGTGCGGCGTGAATAGGGGAATATGTGAAGATGAAGGAACCGGATCTTTTTTATAAAATCGACAGTTTCCTCAAATTCCTGCTCCGTTTCACCCGGAAAACCTACGATTATGTCGGCGAACAGACAGGCGCCCGGGAACTTCTCTTTGAGATATAAAACGCGCTCAAGTGCGGTTTTAGCGTTATATTTTCGGCGCATCGCCGCCAGCACGCGCGAGCTTCCGCTCTGCAGCGAAATGTGAAAATGAGGCATAAGCTCAGGCGTTTCACAAAGCCGGTCGATCCTGTCTTTCGTAATATAGTAAGGGTCAAGCGAGCCTAAACGAATGCGCTCGATCCCGTCGATCTCCCCGACTTTTTTCACAAGCGAAGGCAGGTCCCCGCTGAAAGAAGAAAGCTCGATGCCGGTAAGGACGACCTCCTTGTATCCGTTTTCCGCCATTCTGCGGATCTCCTCGAGAATATCGGCCTCGGACCTTGACCTCGCCGGACCGCGCGCAGTATGAATTATGCAATACGAGCACGCGCTGTCGCACCCGTCCTCGATTTTAATGATCGCCCGGGTGTGCGACGTGGCTGACAATTTAAGCGGTTCATATTCAGGAATTGCTTCAAATCCGTCAACTGCGATTTCCGGCTGTGACGGTTTTGGGTCAATATTTTGATTTTGGCGGGCAAAATCGATGATGCGGTCGACAACGGCCTTCTTTGATCTGTTGCCGCATATAAATCCTATGCCCGGTATGGCGGCAATTTTTTCCGGCGACGTCTGTGCCGTGCAGCCTGTGACGCACACGAAAGCGTCCGGATTGGTCTTGACCGCCCGCCGGCATGCCTGCATCACCTTTCTGTCAGATTCGCCGGTCACGGTGCAGGAATTGATAACGTAAACATCGCAAACATCCGCAAAATCACGGACAACAAAGCCTTCTTTTTCGAGCAGTTCCTTAAGACATTCGCTCTCGTAAAAGTTGACCTTGCATCCAAGTGTGCAAATTCCGACGGTCAATCCCATCTGCCGTTCCTCCGTTTCTTTCTTGGTCAATAGACCCGGTGCAAATCTTACCATATTATCTTCCGAATTAAAAGAGGCATACTGCGTATGGCTGAACCGGGGGCGAAACGGGGGACAGAGAGCGGTTCGGGCTGTGCGAAACGGGGGACAGAGACGCGTTCCAGATTATTACGCATTTTTACCGGAGCCGGAAATGTCCGGGAAAATCCGGAAATAACCGGAAATATCCAGTAATAATGCGTAATAATCACATCGGCGCGTACCGTGCCCGATGCCACGCCCTTAATAAGTACATAATATGGTGCGCGGGTGGAACGCGTCTCTGTCCCCCGTTTCGCA
>JAGCTF010000245.1 GCA_017963755.1 Clostridia bacterium
GACGACCACTGCAGCGTTGCCGACGTTGCCACCGTATTCGGCGGAGGGGGACACGTCTGCGCAGCGGGCTGCGGTTTCGCCGCGAGAGATGACGAAGCATTTTCGCGCAAAATGGCGGAACTTATTGACGCCGTAAAGGAGCGCCTCAGATAAATGAACGGGATTGTAAACCTTTTTAAACCTGCTGGAATGACTTCTTACAGCGCTGCGGCGGCGGTGAGACGGATCTCAGGCGAGCGCAAATGCGGGCACGGGGGAACGCTTGACCCCGAAGCCACAGGTGTGCTTCCGGTGCTGCTGGGCAAGGCCACGCGCCTTTCAGACGTGTTTCTGGGCCTTCATAAAACGTACCGTGCGACGCTCCGGTTCGGCGCAGCTTACGACACGCTCGACGTGTGGGGGACCGTTACCGAAACGCTTAAAGACGGCGAACGTCAAAGGCTCTCAGGTCTTACGATAGATGAAATAAAGGCGGCGGCAAAGGGTTTTGAAGGGCAGATCCTTCAGGCTCCTCCCGCGTATTCGGCGCTGAAGATAGGCGGCGTACCGGCGTACAAGCTCGCGCGAAAAGGCGAGACGGCGGATCTGCAGGCGCGGAAGGTCAATATTTATTCAATAGAGGTCAATGATTTCATTGACGACCCCGGCGGCCCCGAGGCGACGCTCACGGTCGAGTGCGGGAGGGGTACGTACATAAGGACGCTGTGCAGGGATATTGCCGCCGCGCTCGGTTTTCCGGGGGCAATGTCTTCTCTTGTCCGTACCGCGTACGGCCCGCTGTGCGCCGAAAACGCCGTCACACTTCAAACGTTATCGAACGAGGCATTGTCAGAATTCGTGCTGCCGTGCGACGTGATCTTAGACGGATATCCGAAACTTGAACTCAGCCTGGCCGAAACGGAAGATTACCGCTTCGGGCGTCCCGTTAAGGCGGAATATGCAGATCTGTCCCGCGGAGGCGATATCTGCGTGTATTCAGACGAGGGATTACTGCTCGGGATAGGCAGCGTATCTGGCTGTTTTCTTAAGAGCAGGATCAATCTTAACTGAGCCTGTTTAGATGATTTAAATTATTTAAGTGTCTTACGCTCCGGCTGAACGTGAATACGGCGGCCGGGGCTTTTTTTTGCCCGAAAAGTGCCGTGAGAAGCCCTGATCAGAATTTTTTGAAAAAAAGCAACATTTTTTTCTCAAAAGTATTGACAGTGTGTCATAGAGTGGTATATAATGTGGCGCAGATGGAGAAAGTGTCATCAAGTGTCATATAGTCGGACATTTAACGGCGCTATCTCATCCTTACAAAAGATAAAGCCGCAATACGGCTGAAGTACGAAAGACTTAAAAAACTTACAAAAGACAAAGCCGGAAAAAAAGCCGGACAGAAGTACCAGAGAAAAAAACACAAGGTACCGATGATGAAACATTGATGTACAAAAGAAGCTTTGCCTGCGAAATTGACCGCACGCAAGGCTGAACTTCCCTAAAAAGGAGCGGGCAGAAGTGCTTACCGGAGGATTTGAGGGAGTCGTTGACGCGAAGTCGCGCGTAGTGCTTCCGAGCAAATTAAGGAACGAGTTAGGAGAGAAATTCCATCTTATGATAGGATTTGACTCCTACGTTGCCATATATCCGGAAGAGAACTACAACGAGATGCTGACGCAGCTCATGAGTATGAAGAAGAGCAGCGAAGAGTATCTGGCCCTGGGCAGGTATTTGCTCGGAAACTCCTTCGACGGCGAGCTTGACAGCGCGGGGAGAGTTCTGCTGCCGAACGTGCTGAGAAAATTCGCGAAGATCGAAAAAGACGTACACATTATGGGCGTCGGCGACCATATCGAGATCTGGGACAGCGAGACGTATCAGAACAATCAGCTGCTGTCCGCGGAGATGGTACAGGAAGCGCGCAAACTTATGACTTATTGACGGGAGGACGTTCGTGGAAGGTATGCAGACCGAAACGGCCCGGCAGACCGGAAAGAATATTGACCCGTCGGATTTTTCTCACACGCCTGTACTGCTAAACGAATGCATCGGGCTGCTGAATATAAAACCTGACGGGTTTTATGTTGACGGCACCGTCGGAGGGGCGGGACACGCGTCGGAGATACTCAGGCATCTGGGCGAGGGAGGAATGCTCCTCGGCATCGACCGCGACGAAGAGGCGTTAAGAGCGGCGTCGCAGAGGCTTTCGGGCGTAGATACGAAGGCACGGTTCGAACTTAAACACGGAACGTTTTCCGGGATCGGAAAATTTTGCGAGGGGCGCAGGCCGGACGGCATTTTGCTGGATCTCGGAGTATCGTCCCACCAGCTCGACGAACCGGAGCGCGGATTCAGCTACAGATTCGATTCACCGCTCGATATGAGGATGGATCAGAGCAGCGGAAAAAGCGCATACGACGTTGTCAACGGATATTCTCAGGCGGAATTGACCGCCATACTTCGCACCTACGGCGAAGAAAGATATGCGGCGAAGATCGCCGCTGCGATCGTACGCGCGCGCACGCACGAGGCGGTACGGACGACAATGCAGCTTTCGGATATTGTCCGCTCGGCAGTTCCCGGAAGCTACCTGAAAGGCGAGGGACACCCCGCCAAACGCACGTTCCAGGCGATCAGGATCGAGGTCAACGACGAGCTTGACGAACTCAGAAAAGTCCTTGACAGCGCGATCGGCCTCCTGAACGGCGGCGGAAGACTTGTGATAATCACTTTCCACTCTCTCGAAGACAGGATCGTGAAAAATAAATTCAAAGAGGCACAGAACCCGTGCACGTGCCCGCCGGACTTTCCGGTCTGCGTATGCGGGAAAAAGCCTTTAGGGCGCGTGATCACACCGCACCCCGTAACGGGAAGCGAAGCGGAGATCGCGGAGAACAACAGAGCACACAGCGCGAAGGTGAGGGCCTTCGAGCGGACCGGTGAGGCAGAGTAAAGGCCGGTGATACGAATGATAAACGACGATTCTAACGCGTACAAAATTACAGAAGATGAAGATTATTCCGTCGGATACGGCAGCTACGGCAGCGATGAGAACGGGACGTACGGCTACAGCTTCGAAGGCAGCGCCGCTCCCGCGATCGAGCCCGAAGAGGTGCCCGAGCCCGCATCTGACGAGCCTAACGCGGATGAAATATACGTTTACGAGCATGAGGTTAAGACGGGCAACGTCGTTCTTCACGAGATCAAGCAGAAGAAGGCGCGCCGCAAGACGAAGAACCGCATACTTTTCAAAGTCAGCATACTGCTCATACTCGGACTCGTTATCGGCGTCCGTTTCGCATCGATCACCGAGATCAACTACCGCAACCAGGCGCTGCAGAAACAGCTTGACACCGTGAACGCGGAAGTACAGCGCAGGCAGGTAGAACTTGACCGTTCTATGTCCCTGACCGAACTGGCTGAGGTCGCAGAAACGCGCCTCGGCATGCAGAAACCGCAGCAATATCAGGTGAAATACGTTGACGTCGAACGCATCGACCAGACCGAGCTCGCAAACGTCGAACTCACAAGGTCAACTACCGAAAAGACCTGGTACCGCCAGATGTGGGACGCGGTACTGCTGTTCCTCGGGATCACGGACTGATATACTGGTAAGGCTCAGGCGGCGGACAATACTTATGCGCAAAGAGCGTTTACATTTTGGCTTTTTGCCGGAACGGACCGACAATGGCAGATACGGAAAAAAACGCAGGCAGGCTGCGTTCGGGAAATAAAAACAGCGCGGGCAGCGAGGGCGCCGGGAAGAACAGCAGTTCCGGGGCGCAGCGTAAAAAGAAACCCTTTTTTTCGAAGGTCGCAGGCTACGAAAGCGTTGAAAGAGAAAGATATTACGCGCACGGGTGGAATCGTATCACCCGCGTGCTTTTTTTATTGGTCATGATCGTCATAGCCGCAAATTTTGTGATCCTTCAGGTCATCAAGGGCGATTATTACAAGCAGCGTGCCAACGCGCAGCAGAACGCATGGAGGACTATCCCCGCGGGGCGCGGCACGATATACGATACGAACGGGATCGAACTCGCGGTAAGCGTCGCGGCGAATATTGTCACCGTCGATCCTATGATCATAGAGAACGCGGCGGTCAATTACGTTAAAAACTACGTTGCCGGGAAGGATGACGTATACAGCGAAGCGGCGGCGAAGGACAAGTACCGCAAGATCGTCGCGGAAGGGCTTGCGAAAACGCTCTCGCTCGATGAAGACTGGGTCTTCGAACAGGTCTCGGGCAGCGGCAGATACAAATTGATCGCGCGCAAGATCGATACTGAGCTCGGCGATAAGGTCAAGGCGTGGCGCAGCGAGAACCACATTAAAGGTGTGTACGTTGACGAAGATTCGAAGCGCATTTACCCGCTCGGGAACCTCGCGTCCCACGTGCTCGGATTTACCGGAAACGACGACCAGGGCCTCGTCTGCGGCGTGGAAGTAGCGCTC
>JAGCTF010000246.1 GCA_017963755.1 Clostridia bacterium
GCGTAGCGGCCCCTAAACGGCGCCAACACTTTTCACCAGTATCGTGAGCAGTCCGGACAACAAATCACCGATTTGGGGCATTTAAAGGGCAACACGGTGCTATGCAGAATACGTTAGTATTGAAACTCGATACGATAATTCTAAGTATTCACAACCTCATCGCACTTTCTCCCCGTTCAGGAGCACAACATTCATCACTTCGACGTCTATCTTGTCCCAAACGTGCTCCGTCACGTACGGCTCATTCTTGAGATACTCATCAAGAGCCTCACGGTCAGACAGATCAAGAACCAGAGCAGAGCCCTTCATTTTCCCGTTGCCGTCCAGCAGCCCGCCGGCGCAGACGATGTGCTTGCCCAGTTTCTTCATTCCCTCAAGATGGCGCGGACGGACCTCCATACGCTTTTCGAGCATTCCTTCTCCGTCATATGCATTGACCAAAAACTGCATGCCGATCACCTCACAGGACCGTTACCGTCTCATCAAGCGGCTTTCTGAGGAAGTGCCACGGGCTGGGCTTGCTCGTATCCGAGGGATATCCCATGGCAAACATCATCACGGGAACGTGGTTGTCCGGAAGGTCAAAGACCTCCGCGATCTCCCGGCTGTCAAACCCGCGCAGCCAGACGCTGTGAACGCAAAGCTCCTCTGCTTCGTACATCATTGTCGCGGCAACGATGGTCGCGTCCTGCTCGCCGGAGCAGTAGTTGTCATAGAGGCGGTCGCGGGGATTTCTCCATGCGGTTTCTATGTCGTAGCAGACAAGCATCATAAGCGGCGCGTTAAAATGGGACACGCGGATGCGCCTCGCCTTCTTCAGCGCCTCTTCACTCTGTATCACGTAGACGCGCTGAGGCTGATAATTGCAGGCCGTTGGCGACATCCTACCCGCTTCAAGGATCCTGTCGATCTTCTCCTGCTCTACAGGACGGGGATCGAAATATCTCTCGGAATATCTGTTTTTTGCAAGTTCATAAAAAGACATCATTTTTTCCTCCTTGTCATTATTCGGTATCAATCCGGATTCTGTATCAATCAAGGCTCCATCCGTTGTCCCCGTGGTATATCATCAGTTTTGTCATCCCGCCGTCAATACAGATGTTTTCGCCCGTAATGAAGCCTGCTTTATCCGAACAGAGAAACAGAACGGCGTTGGCAATATCAAGAGGATTGCCGACTCTTCCGGCAGGCTGCTGGTACGCGTCCGGTCCGCTGTAAACTTGATAAGCCGTATCGATCCATCCGGGAGATATGGAATTGACCCTGACTTTTCCCGCAAAACTCACCGCAAGCGCGTGCGTAAGCGCGGATATTCCGCCTTTCGCCGCCGTATAACTTTCCGTCTGAGGCTGACTCATACGGTCGCGGGACGAAGAAATATTGACGATGGCTCCGCCTTCGCCGAAATACGGAGCAAACAGTTTTGACAAATAAAACGGCGCCGTAACTCCGACCGCGAGAGCATAGGAAAACTCCTCATAAGAGCACTCGTCAATCCCTTTCATCAAAGGAGGAGCGTTGTTGACAAGAAAGTCTATACGCCCGTATTCTTTTATAACGCTTTCGGCAAAGGTCTCAATAAAACGTTTGTCGCCGATATCCCCTGTGAAGTGTTGTCCCGGAGTTTTATCCGCGACGGCAACGTTCGCACCGTATTTTCTGAATTCTTCGGCGATGCATTTGCCGATCCCGCCGGCTCCTCCGGTCACGACCGCGACCTTGTTATTGAAGTCGTAGTTGATGTTTTTTAGTGATGATTGTAGCTTGTTCATTTCATTTTTGCCTCGCACTTGATTGCTATTACGTAGTGAAATGGCGATTCCCTGAAAAAAGTCCCACCGTGGTCCGCAGTACGTTGCCGCCTTATGCGTGGTGGGCTCTGTCAAATAGAGTATACATATTTCAGCTTTTCTTTGTCAATGATTTTTATGTCTGGACTTGAAAAATCATGCAATTTTCATAACCGGTCTGCTCGATTTTCTGTTGAGGGAAAACAGCCTGCCTGTCAAGTGCGTGAGCAGTCCGGCCAAAACCTGATGCTTGAGGCGCAGGCTCCAGGCGCAACCTTTCACTTCGCGCGGGGTCAACATTGGCACACAAATCGCTTATTTCAGGTTTTGTGTGCCACCCGGGCTCTGCCTCTCACTTCATGCGGGGTCAACTTTGGCACACAAATTGCTTATTTCAGGTTTTGTGTGCCAGCCGGGCTCTGCCTCTCACCTGCGCGGAGGTCAACTTTGGCACACAAATTGGTTAAATCGGAATTTGTGTGCCAGCCCGGCGCTGTCTCCTGGCTCGTTTGCGGTCAATGTTGGCACACAAATCGGTTTATTTGAGGTTTGTGTGCCACGCCGGCTCCGTTTCTCGCACATTAGAAGAGGAAAAATGAAAAATTTGTGGCACACAAATTGCCCGAATTTAAAATCGTGTGCCACTCCTCCTCAACCTACGCCAAAAAATGAAAAATACGTGGCACACAAATCGCCCGAATTTAATATCGTGTGCCACTCCTCCTCAACCTACGCCAAAAAATGAAAAATACGTGGCACACAAATTGCAAGAATTGGAGATCGTGTGCCACCCCTCCTCAACCTACGCCAAAAAATGAAAAATGCCTAATTTTATCATCATTAAGTTTAATTTGATCATTTTCGCCCAAAATGATCAAATTAAAGCGAGAATCAAGCATTTAAGCATCCTCGATCCCAACATCATTTTGAATCGTGCGCGGCGTCATTCTTTGAAAGC
Organism: Clostridia bacterium; assembly: GCA_017963755.1. Lineage (GTDB taxonomy): Bacteria > Bacillota > Clostridia > UBA1212 > UBA1255 > UBA1255. The sequence goes on from JAGCTF010000246.1 coordinate 2,749, forward strand.
AGGTACAGGCAATACTGATTCATGCTGATACCCTCCTCTTTTGCATGGATCGCTAAGGATCTATGAAGGCTCTTGGGCATACGGAGCTTGAATTGCCCGGAATATTCCGCAAGATCCGGGTCCTGCTGAGGCTCGGCGATCTCCAGCCCTTCCCCAAGAGCAGCCTCTAGCCAGGCTTTCTTCGCATCCTCCGCATTGGCGACAATGCCTTCCATCGTTTCAGCGCAGGTTAAACATCCGGGCAGTTCCGGGTATCTTGCCCCGTATCCTCCTTCTTCCACGTCGGGGACAATTTCCAGCCGGTATGGTAGCGACATATAATATTCAAGCGTTTTCTCCATCGTTTTCCTCACTCTCTATGGCTTCTTTAACCATAATAACATAAATGCGCTTTCAATTACTTCTCTTTCATCCTGAAAAACAGTATTCCGTACGCTCCAACGGAAGCATCACTTTTCGCAGAGATCTTATAATCATTGCTGAAAAAGCTGAACTCACCGACCGAAATTTCTATGCAATCGTAAATCTCAAATCCGTCCGCCTCAATAGAACAAGGAGCACCGGAACGATTGACCGCCGAAACATAATAATACCCGTCGTGACGCGTACAAAGAACATCCAGACTGTCATCCGAAGCACAGCTGACGACATTGCCGCCTTTATGGCCGGCCATAAAGCGGAACAGCTTTCCGGAACTTTCGACCTTGCTCCCGGTGGCAGAAACCGTGATCATACCCTCATTTACAGGCATAAAAAAGCGTGCCTCGCGAATATGGTATTTGTCGGCGTTACGGCCAAAAAAGTGAAGCTGGAGTGCGTTGGAGATCAGAATGGCATTGTTCGAGCCGCTCCCCCAGCAGAAATTCCATTCGTCAACGCAGATCCGGACCTTTTCCCATACGTCCGCCAGCAGTTCATCCTTGTAAAAATCCAGTCCTTCGTCCGTATCATGGAGGTACGTGTTTTTAACGTTCTCGCAGGCAATTACACCATCCGGATCCGCCGTCGGACCCGTGCCGTAGTACCAGTGGTGCGACACCAGTGCATACGGGCAATCAAGCTTATCTAAAAACGCTTTGCTCCAGGGCCGCAGATGCCTGTCCGAAACCAGCCCTATGACAGGCTTTATATCGGGGTCAACACCTCTCATCGCATTGACGATCTCGTTCGTCCGCTCAGCCGCCAGGCCTCCGTCCAGACGGTAGGGACCGCCGGACTAATACGATTCATTGCCGATGTACCAGACCTTGATGCCGAAGGGTTCGAAACCCAGTGCTTCACGCTTCGCACCGTACTCTGTATCCGCAGATCCGTTACAGTACTCGATCAGACAGCGCGCATCTTCCCCGTCAGACTGAATGTGGCTGACGGTATACTCCGGCTCCGCACCGAGTTCGCGGCATAGCAGGATGAATTCGTTTATCCCCACCTCCACACAGTCCTGATGGTACGAATCGCGAAGCATGAAACCCTTGCTGCGGCCGTCAACGGGCTTCCGGAATTCCGGTGCTTTCAGGCTTTCTTTCCATTCGAAATGGTCTGCATAGCAGCCTCCGGGATAGCGAATGGATGTGGGGGCAATTTCTCTAAGCGATTCGATCACGTCCCGGCGCATTCCGTGAAAGTGGTCGGCTGGCATAAGGGACAATTCAAATACGGCTATTTCCCCTTCTGCGTTTACGGTAAACGTTCCGCTTTCCAGATCCGCGCCGTCAAACAAAAACGACAGTTCTTTATATTTTGCGTCGCTTAAGCAGACCTTAAGACGCCTTTCAAATCCGGCAATTCCAAATGTCAGAGTAGCATTGTCCGAAAAAGCTTTGACCCATGCCTTTGCCTCGTATTTCCTGCCGGCCTGAAGCGTGATCACGTCCGAACTCTGACGCATGCTGCCTCCGTCCTTCAGAATGACATAATTACTGCCGCATAAACTGTCTTGCGGACGGCCTGTCACCCTCTGAGTTCCTGAACAAACCCAGCCGTCCGGATCATCCGCCCCCGCAAAAAGCTTGCGGTTATTCAGCATCTGCGCATTAATGCCGCGGAAAAAGGCCTTGCGGGTAACCTCCATATTGATCCCGAACAGCCCGGGCTCAAAGATGAAGCCCCGGTCGCTCAGATCCGGCTTAATTCGTTTGATACTATGGTTATTGTCCATTTTCCCGTCCGTTTTATTCGATA
>JAGCTF010000247.1 GCA_017963755.1 Clostridia bacterium
AGTGGCAAGTGATAAGTGGCAAGTGGCAAGTGGGCGAACCGAGTGATGGCACGAATTTTGGGTCTCATGCGAACCCCGGGCTCGGTTCGCATTTCGGTCAGAGTACGAACCGGATGATGACACGAATTTTGGGTCTCATGCGAACCCCGGAATCGGTTCGCATTTCGGTCAAACAAAATTCTTAGCCATCTATCCGGCTTCGTGCGTGACCGAAGGAGGTAATAGATGCCTTGACCACAACAAATAAACAAAATTCTTAGCCATTCACTCGGCTTCGCTGGCGAAAAATAAGGTAGTCAAATGAGCCTTAAATCAATGGAGATTGGCAAGTGGCAAGTGGATAGTGGAGATTTGGCGGCGCGTACGGGGATTCCTGTATGCAATATTAGATCGGCGGGGCTCGCGGAGTTTATTGACAGCTCCGCCGCGGTTCCCGATCCGGGGCGATGCATAAAATGCGGGCGGCCGCTTGTCCCTGACGATTCCGGAGCTCATAAGAAATTCATAAACAGAGGCGCATCATTGTTTTTCTGCATCTCCTGCCTAAGCGTTTACCTCGGAGTGTCCGAAGAGCTTGTGCGCGAGAAGATAGAATATTTCAGAAAAACCGGATGCACTCTGTTTTCGTAATTGTCCGTACGCGTAAGTGATGAGGAGGCGGCAGCGATAATGAAAGAAGAACTGAAAAAGGCAGTTATTGACCGCCTTCCAGAGACGGAAGAAGAATTCCTCGAAATGATGGCGGAGAAGATCGCAACGCCTGAAGGGGCGGCGGCAATGTTTGTCACAGCGCTGGCAATATCCGCTTCTGATCGTGAGACGGGTTTTGCCTGCCTGCGCGATATTTGCGCTGATCCTCCGGACGAGCGTACGTTCGAGGCTGTCGTTCCGGCGGGCGGCGAGCTTCGCGGCATAGCCCTTTCGTATTTGCAGAAAACGGGCCGTGAAGGCGACGGAGAGGCGGGAGAGGTCATCGTCAAGCTTACGGACGAAAAGCCGCTTAAAAGGCATTTTAAGACCGTCTACGTGGGCTGCAGAGGCACTAACAGCTACAGGCCGCTTACGCTCGTGTCAAAACCGCCGCGTTACCTGAAGAAACGGTTCGGGATCAGGCGGGAGTATTACGATGATCCGTGGTTCGTGGCGGAATATCCGTCAATGGTCCTGCCGGTTAAAAACTGACAACTAAGAGTTCAGAGTTCAGAGTTTTATTTTAAATCATCGCCGCAGGCGATACAACAACTTTCAACTTTCAACTTGCCACTTTTCACTTACCACTTGCCACTTTCAACTTGCCACTTGCCACTTTCAACTTTCAACTTGCCTTTAAGAATAGTCTTAACATTCACTGCCGTTTCGTGTTATAATAATACAGAGGCGGGTTTTGACCGCGTTCATTTCAAATCGGGAAGGTGCCAAAACATGGCAGGAAACACAAAAAAGTTGTCCGAAAAAGGTAAAGCAAAAAAGCTGGCGATCAGGATCGTTTGCCTGGTGCTGGCTGTTTCGATGGTGATCGGTACGATCTGCGTATTGATCTCGTATCTGATCGGCGCTTTTAAATAAAGCAGGTTTTTATGCGGGAGTTTGCGTGGGAAAGAGAACACGTTGCAGGGAGATAGTAAATGTTAGCCGCGGGTGATCAATTCAGCAGGATAATGATATACATAAAGGAATTCCTGTCGTTCAACAGTTTCTGGGACGTCCTCAGGGCTGTGATCGACGTTGCCATAATGACGTTCCTTTTCTATAAGATCATTGTCGCCATAAAAGATTCGCGCGCTTTCCAGCTCATAAAAGGCATCCTGTTGCTTATAATCGTGTCTCTGCTTGCGATACTGCTCCGCCTTACCACAGTATCTTTTGTCATTAAAGCGTTTATGAACGTTTTGCCGGTGCTGATAGTTATCATGTTCCAGCCCGAGCTGAGACGCTGGCTTGAAAATATAGGAAAGAGCAATTTCCGCAGTATTTTTACGGGGCAGAAGAGTGCGCACAATGAAAAGATCGACGCTATGCTGAACGAAGTTGCCAACGCCGTTACGGCGATGAGCCGGGAACGCGTAGGCGCTCTTATAGTGTTCGAGCGGTCAACGAATCTGGGCGAAGTTATCCGCACCGGTACGGTCATTGACGCAAACGTATCTGCACAGCTGCTCCGGCTGATCTTTGTCCCTAACACACCGCTGCACGACGGCGCCGTGATCATCCGCGACGATAAAGTGCATGCCGCGGCGTGCTATCTTCCGCTTTCCGCGAATAATTCCCTCGATAAGGATCTCGGTACGCGCCACCGCGCCGGGATCGGAGTTACGGAGAATTCCGACTGCGTCGTGACGATCGTTTCCGAAGAAACGGGATATATCTCGTTCGCCAGGAACGGAGAACTGCAGCGTGACATCTCGCGCGAAAAACTCGTGCAGCTTCTGAAAGAGGCGCTGTACGAAAAAGATAAAGCGCGCAAGGAATAGGAGGGCCTGGATATGAAAGATAAATTCGTAACTTTTTTCCAGAGCAAGACCTCGCTTATCGTGTTGTCGATCATACTCGGCATAGGCGCGTGGCTCGCCGTCCTCGGATCCACGAACCCGATAATTGACAGAACGCTGGAAGTTCCTATCACCTTCGAAAACGAAGACGTACCTGCGACGCTTGACCTCAAAGATATGACGGTGACGTTTCCTAAGACCGCATCCGTTACCGTTTCGGGCAGAAAGGAAACGTTTAACAACATTAACGCCTCTGAGATCACCGTAAAATGCGATATGCAGACAATAACAGTCCCGGGCGAGACGGTCGTTAAAGTACCGAAACCCGAATGCGAGCGCATAGGTGTGTCGGTGTCTGATTATTATCCTAAAAATATCACGTTTAATTATGATAAGACCGAGACTAAAAACCTTGACGTCCGTGTAGTTTACGATAATAAACTGCTCGAGGACGGGTTTGAATACGTTTCCGTTACGCCTTCGCTTAGCAGCATACCGGTAACCGGCATGAAGTCGCTTATCGACACGTGCGAGTATATAAGGATCGATCTCAGTGACAGTATCGAGGAAGGCACGCTCGATTCGAACAAGAACGCGGCGTTCCTGGGAAAATTTATCTCTTACGCCGGAGAGAATATCACGCACAAATTTGCGGAAGAAAAAGTTGCCGTCGAGATCCAGGTCGGTAAGAGGGTCAATATCTACGCCGATTGTACAGGGGAGCCGGCAAGCGGTTACTTCTTTGACGGACTTGAATTGTCCGTGCCGTATAAGATCGTGCAGGGAGACACGGAGACGCTCAGGAAGCTGGAAGCTATTGACCTCGGCGTCGTGGATATAACCGGAGCGACGGAGAACGTCGTTAAAACGATCCTGCTTTCCGATCTGCTTCCTGCCGGAGTAGTTCCCGTCGGGGATCCTGCTGTGACCGTGACGGCGCTCGTCGGTACTTATGAGACGAGAACTTATACGATCTTCCGCACGTCGCTTACGATTCCGGGACTGAACGATGCCGATTATGATTATGATATCTCGCCCGACAGATATACCGTTTCGGTTAAAGGACGCAGGGAGGATATGGATGAGTTCATGTTTGCTTCCGCGGTTCCCACTTTGAATCTGGAGAACCGGACGGTGGGAGAGTACAATATTCCGCTTACGTTCGGCGCGCTCGATACTTCTAAATATACCATTGTCGGGGAATACGTTTTCACTGTTAAGATCACACGAAAGATCGTAGAGACGCCTACGCCCGCGCCTACATCTACTCCTACGCCCGTACCTACCTCTACGCCGACGCCTGTTCCCACGCAGACTCCGACGCCTGTTCCGACAGAAGTCCCTACGCCTGTTCCTGCGACCGAAGTGCCCGAACCGACACCCGACGAGACGACCGGCCCGTCTGAGACAGAGGAACCATAGTCAGAAACTGCTTTGATAAACAGAGAGGTAAAGTATGAGAATAGGAACTGATATAGTAGAAGTCAGCAGGGTTAAAACTGCGATCGACCGCACCGGCAAAGCGTTTTTAGAGCGCGTATATACCGAGACCGAGATCGGTTACTGCGAGCTGGGGAAATCAAGGCGGAAGTATGAAAGTTATGCAGCGCGCTTTGCCGCGAAAGAAGCTTTTTCAAAAGCGATCGGAACCGGGATAGGCGAGAACGCGCACCTGAATGAGATCGAAGTACTGAACCTTGACAACGGCAAACCGGTCGTCAGGCTCTACGGCGAAACAAAAGAGTATTTTGAAGCGAATTTTGGCGGCAATGAAATAGATATCAGTCTGTCACACACGTCCAAGCTGGCATTAGCCACCGTTGTGGTTGGTTAAGATCGATTTTTTACGGCGCATCGCCATCGGAGTAAACGTATAATATTTTTTGAAAATACTGCAATACGTAGCTACGGAACCGAACCCGCAGCCTTCGGCAACGTCTGAAATGCTGGCGTTGCTTTGTATAAGCATTGCCACAGATTTGTACAATTTCAATTTGGTAACGTCGCGCATGACAGTGTTTCCGAACACTTCCTTGTATTTGTGCGAAAAATAGAAGGTCGAAAGACCGGATCTGGCGGAAATGTCGTCCAGTGAGATGTCACTGCTCAGATTTTCGCAGACGTAAGCGAAAGCGTTCTCAAAAATATCCCACGATTCAAACACGGGAGAAGGCAGTTCGTGCCAGCCGAATTCGGAGATCATACCGGCGCAGAGCAGTTCGGTGCAGCCGTGCAGTACGAGAAGCTCGGAGAAGGGGAGTTTTTCGCCTTCTTTCGGGAATCCGGAAACGATGCCTGCGATCCTGCCGAAAAGCGTTGCGAAAGCGGAATAGCGCGCCTCGGATTGCCTGACGATCATACTGCCGTTCGAAAAGAAAAAGCAGGAGGATTTTCCCCACTGGTCGGTAGTCGCTCTGAACATGAGCAGTTCGTAAGTCTGCGGGTCTTTTTCAGGGTTGGAAATGATGGAGTAGGGCGTGAAAGGATCGATCAGAATGAATTCGCCCCGGAGCACGTTTACGCACGTGTCGCGCACCATAACGTATAGCTTGTCGCACGTAGAGTGTATGATAACTGTTTCGGCACGCAGGTCGAAATTTATATCTGACGCTGCGCCGCGTATGAACGTGACGTGCGAACTGATCCCTGTTATGTTTTTGATGCTCCTTTTATACTCGTCTGACATCTCAGCGCCCCCGGAATTTAGGATTATCAAATTATATACCCTTCAAAAAGCAAAATCAAGCAATTTTTGAATACTGCAATTTCAAAATGCAGCAGTTTATGAGCGCTGCCTTTACAGCAGAGGTATGCCCGCCTCTTCGCACGCCGCGGCGGTAACGCTGTCCCAGATGCTTGACTGCACTTCTCCGATATGAGCGCAGCTCATCATAAGCATGCAAAGACGGGATTGACCGATACCTCCGCCGATCGTCAGGGGCAATTCTCCTTCGAGCAGCATTTTGTGGAAGGGGAGCGAGCGCCTGTCGTCGCAGCCGGCTTCGGTGAGCTGGCGGTCAAGAGATTCGGCGTCAACGCGTATACCCATTGACGATATCTCGAGCGCGGCTTCAAGTACGTCATTCCAGAAGAATATGTCGCAGTTGAGATCCCAGTCATCGTAGTCCGGCGCGCGGCCGTCGTGCGGTTTGCCCGAGCGCAGCTTTCCGCCGATCTGCATGATACAGGCCGTGTGGTGCTTGCGCAGATACTCGTTTTCGCGCTGCTTCGGAGAAAGATCCGGGTACATATCCTCGAGCTCCTGGGAAGTTATAAATGAAACTTCCGGCGAAAGCGCTGCCCTGAGCTGAGGATAGCGCACGTGCAGGCGGTCGTTCGTATCGCAGATCGCTTTAACGATCGCACGCACGATAAGTTTTAGGAAATCCAGGTTGCGGTTTGACCGTGTGATGACTTTTTCCCAGTCCCACTGGTCAACGTAAATAGAGTGCGTGTTGTCAAGCTCTTCGTCGCGCCGTATGGCGTTCATGTCCGTGTAAAGCCCGCTGCCAACGCTGAAATGGTATCTCTTAAGCGCAAGCCGTTTCCACTTCGCGAGCGAGTGGACGACCTGTGCCTCCGCGCCTATTGCAGGAACGTCAAAAGAAACGGGCCTCTCATAGCCGTTGAGGTTATCGTTAAGGCCGGAGCTCTCGGTCACGAACAGGGGAGCGGATACGCGCTTAAGATTAAGCGCCGCGGCAAACTCCTCCTGGAAGGTGGCTTTAATGTACGCGATGGCACGCTGCGTGTCGTACGCGTCAAGTATCGGCGAGTATGATCTGGGGATAACGAGCTTGTTCATATTGACCTCCTGAAAAGCAACGGAACGGCAGAAACTGCTGCCGTTCCGGTAATTGACCGCGCCGCGACCTTCGATACGGATCCGGCGAAAACGGTCTTTGATCTGTTTTTTGCGGCCGCGCAGAGCCGCTGTGTGCAATGATTATTTGCGTTTTGAGAGAACGGTTTTCTCGTATTCTTTTACTTCGTCGAACCACTCGGGACCGGCTTTAACGCCGCAGCGCTCGCAGTACTCGTTCCAGATATCGCCGAAGGGCAGCATCTTTATCTCTTCCTGACGGACGAGGAGTTCGGTGAGCTGGTTGGTATCCTGAAGTTCCTTAAGAGCCGCATGAGGTGTGCACAGAGCGATCAGCAGGGCTTTCTGCCAGCTTCTGAATCCTGTGGTCCATGCGGCGATGCGGTTGATGCTCGCGTCGAAATAGTCGAGAGCCATGTACACGCGGTCAAGTCCGTCGCAGCGTACGATCTCTTTCGCCATCTCTTTCGTCTCGTCATCGCAGAGGACAACGTGGTCGGAGTCCCAGCGTATCGGGCGGGTGATGTGGAGCGCGAATTCAGGATAGAAGCACATGAGAGCGGGGATCTTATCGGAGACAACTTCCGTAGGATGGTAGTGGCCGTTGTCCATCAGCGGCATCACGCCTTCGTGCGTAGCTGCGAAGCTGAGCGTGAATTCTGCGGAACCGACTGTGTAGGCTTCAACGCCGATACCGAACACCTTGGATTCTACGCAGGGCTTGACCATCGCGGGGTCGTACGGTTCGGAAAGGATCTGCTCGATCGAATCTTTGTAACGCATTCTGGGTCCCATGCGGTCAGCGGGGATATCTTTGAAGCCGTCGCCGGTCCAGATGTTCATGACGCAGGGGATACCGGTCTCTTTAGCAAAATAGTTGGAAATGCGGATACAGGCTTTTCCGTGCTCGATCCAGAATTTTCTGGTCTCGGGATCGGGGCTGGAGAGGGTCAGACCGTCCTTTACTTTCGGGTGAGAGAAGAACGTGGGGTTGAAGTCGATACCGGTGTTATATTTTTTAGCCAGATCCACCCACTTTTTGAAGTGCTTCGGCTCGATCTTATCGCGGTCAACATATTCGCCTTTTTTGAAGATGGCGTAGCAGGCATGTACGTTTAATTTGATCTTTCCGGGGCAGAGGGCAATAACTTTCTCCATGTCTGCCATAAGTTCTTTGGGGTTGCGTGCTTTTCCCGGGTAATTACCGGTGGTCTGGATGCCGCCCGTAAGAGGTCCGTCGTGGTCAAAACCGATGACGTCGTCTCCCTGCCAGCAGTGAAGTGCTACAGGTATGTCCTTAAGTTTCTCGATAGCGGCGTCAGTGTCAATTCCGTATCCTGCGAAAATTTTCTTTGCCGATTCATATCTCTTGTCCATAAAAACTGCTCCTTCATATTTAGTTTTCATTGATATTTCTGATCATCTACGTTGTTATGATCCGTACGGCTGAATTATACAATATAAGTGGAAAAGAATGCAAGGAGAAAGTATGGCAAATGGCAAGTGGCAAGTTGAAAGTGGCAAGTGGGCGAACCGAAGGATAGCACATTTAAGAGTTCAGAGTTAAGGGTTCAGGGTTCAGAGTTCAGAGGCGAAGCGGCCTCGTTGCTCATTTATACGGCCGCAAATGGGGAAAAGGCGGAATGCGGCCGTGCGACCCACCTCCCCGATACGGCCGCAGACGGGAAAAGAGAGGAATGCGGCCGTGTTTCTTGCTCATTTATACGGCCGCAAAAAGGGAAAAGGCGGAATGCGGCCGTGCGACCCACCTCCCCGATACGGCCGCAGACGGGAAAAGAGAGGAATGCGGCCGTGTTTCTTGCTCATTTATACGGCCGCAAAAAGGGAAAA
>JAGCTF010000248.1 GCA_017963755.1 Clostridia bacterium
AGCACCTAACGCACTGCTCGCGGAAGTGGGATTTGAAGGGAATCTTGTCTCCGAAGCCCAGAGAACTTCTTCATTGCTCGCAGAGATAGTTGCGGAGATATACAGCTGAACTATTCGGGTGATTTAAATGGCAGATCAGGATAAAATCAGGAACTTTTGCATAATAGCCCATATCGACCACGGCAAGTCAACGCTGGCGGACCGTATTCTCGAGAAGACCGGAGTTCTTACCGAACGCGAAATGGAGGACCAGGTGCTTGACAATATGGACCTCGAGCGCGAGCGTGGCATTACTATAAAAGCTCAGGCGGTACGGCTCAATTATAAAGCAAAAGACGGCAGCGAATACGTATACAATCTGATCGACACTCCTGGACACGTTGACTTTAACTATGAAGTATCGAGGACACTTTCGGCCTGCGAAGGAGCGGTACTTGTCGTTGACGCATCGCAGGGGATCGAGGCGCAGACGCTCGCAAACGTATATCTCGCCATTGACCATAACCTCGAAGTGATTCCTGTTATCAATAAGATCGACCTTCCTGCGGCTCAGCCCGAAGTCGTAAGAAAAGAGATCGAAGACGTTATCGGCCTTCCGGCTGACGACGCGCCTTTAATTTCCGCAAAAGTCGGTATCGGGATAGAAGACGTGCTTGAACAGATCGCGCTTAAAATCCCGGCGCCTAAAGGCGACGTTAACGCTCCTTTGAAAGCGCTCGTATTTGATTCATATTATGACGCATACAGGGGCGTGATCGTGTACGTAAGGATCGTTGACGGCAGCGTCAAGCGAGGCGATATCATTAAATTTATGTCTACGGGCAACGAGTATACTGTTACCGAAGTAGGCTGGTTCAAACCCGGGACGCTCCTTCCGTCCGCATCCGTAGAAGCGGGCGAAGTAGGGTACATTGCCGCGGCGATCAAGGACATTACCGACGCAACGGTAGGTGATACCGTCACACTTAAAGATTATAGTGCTTCCGAGCCGCTGCCCGGCTACAAATCCGTTCAGCCTATGGTCTTCTGCGGGATCTACCCCGTGGACGGAAACGATTACGACGCTCTGCGCGACGCGCTCTTTAAACTCAAACTAAACGACGCCTCACTGACATTTGAACCGGAAACTTCACAGGCACTCGGATTCGGCTTCAGATGCGGCTTTTTAGGATTGCTTCATCTCGAAATTATTCAGGAGCGGCTGTCAAGAGAATTTGACCTAGATCTTATTACTACGACGCCGAGCGTTATTTACAAAGTGTTCCTTACGAACGGCGAAAAGATCACGCTGGACAATCCTTCAAATTTCCCCGATCCTGCAACGATAGAACATATCGAGGAGCCAATGGTCAAGGCGACGATCATGACGCCGAAAGATTACGTGGGGAACATTATGGAACTCTGCAACGACCGCCGCGGCGTATTTCTCAATATGGATTATATCGAAGAAACCCGCGTGGTGCTCACGTTCAATATGCCGCTTAACGAAGTAATATACGATTTCTTTGACGCATTGAAATCGCGGACAAGGGGATACGCTTCGCTCGATTACGAATTGACCGCGTACCAGCCTTCGAAACTCGTAAAGCTTGACATATTGCTTAACGGACAGATAGTAGACGCACTTTCATTTATTGTCCACGAAGAAAAAGCATACGGCAGAGCACGTAAGATCGCCGAAAAACTCAAAGACGTCATTCCCAGGCACCAGTTCGAGATCCCGATCCAGGCATGTATAGGCGGAAAGATTATCGCCCGTGAGACCGTAAAAGCGTATCGCAAAGACGTGCTTGCGAAATGCTACGGCGGAGATATTACCAGAAAGAAAAAACTGCTCGAAAAGCAGAAGGAAGGCAAGAAAAGGATGCGTCAGTTCGGTAACGTAGAAGTTCCGCAGGAGGCATTTCTGACTGTATTAAAGCTCGATACTGACAGTTGATTCTGATATGCGTTTATCAGTAACTGTCCTTTTGACTTAAGGATCCGCTATTTATGAATAACATTCAGAAGCCCGGTCTTTATATCCATATCCCGTTTTGCGTTAAAAAATGCAATTACTGCGATTTTTTCTCGCTAGGCGCGAATGACTTATCCTGCCGCAGCGGATCTGATATTTACAGTTCGTATGCTTCTGCACTTTTAAACGAAGCAAAATACCTCGCAGAATGCGCAATGCGGCGTATTCTTCGCTGCGGAGCTTTGACGCCCGAAGCATATGATACAGTTTATATAGGCGGAGGGACGCCTTCGCTGCTGCCGCCAGAAAATATAATTGAGCTTGTTCATATATTGCGTACGTCTTTCGATATTCCGTACGACGCAGAGATAACGATCGAAGCAAATCCGGGGACGCTTACAGATGCTAAATTAAAAGCGTACCGCGAGGCTGTGATAAACAGAATAAGCATAGGAGTGCAGTCGCTTGACGACGCTCAGCTTGGTTTTCTGGGACGGATCCATAATTCGAAAGAAGCCGAAGAAGCCGTAACGCTCGCGAAACGTTATTTCGAAAATATCAACGTGGATTTTATATTCGGTATTCCGGGGCTTTCTGGCATATCGACGTCAGAAACGCTCAAAAATGTTCGAGATAAAGCGTCGTTTGTTATTGACCGCGAATTACCGCACGTCAGCTTTTACAGCCTGATCACTGAGCCGGGAACGCCGCTCTATTCATGGGATCGCGCGGGGCGCCTTGACCGAGTCGAAGACGAACTCGAACGCGAAATGTATTACGATTTTTGCAATATCCTGCAATCTCATGGTTACGGTCAATACGAGATATCTAATTTTGCTCTGCCGGGTTTTGAAAGCCGCCATAATCTGAAATACTGGTCAGGGGCCGCGTACACCGGCATCGGTGCAGGCGCCGTATCGTTCCTTCCCGCCCCGGAGGACGGGCAATTCGTCAGATTCAGAAACGTTCCGGATATAGGCACCTATATTAATACTTATGCGCTTTCTTCCTGCAAAGATTCATGCCGATTACCTGAAACCCGGGGAGTTTCGGAAATACAGGAAGTTCTCGACGTAGATGCCCGCAAAAAAGAATACATGATGCTCGGTTTTCGTAAGACAAAAGGCCCTGATCCAGAACTTTATTCACAGTTGTTTGGCGGAGCTCTGTTAAGTGAAGATTTCTGTCAGGAAATCGACGAACTAATTAAAAGCGGCTACGTGCGCAACGATCTTTCACTTACGCGAAAAGGTCTCGATATGGGCAACGAGATCTTTATGAAGTTCGTTTGACGGGAGAGGGTCCGTAATCATGCGCTACGATCTGCTCGGTGTAAGAGAATTTGCAGAAAAATTAACGCTTACGGGAGGCCTGGGTTCGTCCGGCGCTTCGGCTCCTCTTAGTAAAGCAAGAAAAGGCGTTAAACTGCATAAGGCCGTACAGAAATATCTTGAAACTCTGCACCCGGATTTTGCTTCCGAAAAACAGGTCTTATACAAATATATTTCAGAAGATCCGGAATTGCTTGCCGACGGCGAATTCACACTTGAAGGAAGGATAGACGGGCTTCACAAAGAAGGAGAAATAACCGTTATTTCAGAGATCAAAAGTGCCGATATCCATCCTGAAGCGGCTGACATTACGCATCTTGCGCAGGGGGAGATATACGGATTCATATTGACCGCGGACCAGCCTGAAGATACTATGGTGAGGATCGACGTGATCTACGGGCTTTATTCAGATTTTACCGCACTCAGGATATTCAGCGTTGACCATACCGCCAAAAGCCTGCGGGAAAAAGTGGTTCCGCTGCTTTTTCGCTATTCTACGTACGTTTCATATCTGAATCGCCATAACCGCGAATTAGAAGCCGAACTTACCGGTTTGCCTTTTATGTACGGCAGTTTCAGGCAGGGGCAGCGGACAATGGCGGTGAACGTGTATAACGCGCTTAAAAACGCCGATATTCCCGTGCTACAGGTCAACGCTCCTACGGGTATTGGAAAAACTGCCGCGGCAATATATCCCGCACTCAAAGCGCTCGATTTTAAAGCCGGTGAGCGTTCGGCAATATTTTACCTTACTGCAAAGAACGAAGGTGCCAGACCGGCGGAGGAAACGCTTAAACTTGCGCTTGGATCTGTTCCGTCAATGAAAGTTTGTTCGCTGAGCGCAAAAGACAAGATATGTATTTTTAAAAATGAAAACGCGGCGGAAAACAGAGGCTGCGACCCGGATAATTGTCCGTACGCTAAAAATCATTTTACGAACGTAAGATCTGCTATCCGCGAAGCGCTCTCCTCAGGCGTCAGTTTTTTTGACCGCGCCTTTGTACAGGAAATTTCTCAAAAGGAGAACATCTGCCCGTTTGAACTGATGCTTGACCTGACGCAATTCTGCGACGTTATAATAGGCGATTATAATTATCTGTTCGACCCTGAAAGTTATTTAAAGCGGTGGTTTGCAGAAGAACGCGGGAAATATTATTTTCTGATCGATGAAGCCCATCAGCTGCCTGAACGCGTACGGTCAATGTATTCAGCTTCTCTTGATGTTGATTCTTTGATGAACTGCGCCAAGAAGAAAAAACGCTTGAAACTCGGTAAAGAGTTGATCAAGGCGGCTGAGCTTATCGATGATTATTCGCGCTCTGAAGAAGAAGGAATCGTTTCTGACGCTTCGGAACTCATTAAGATTACAGATAAACTGACAGACCTCGCTTTTGAATATCTGGAAAAGCATGAAGACGAAAACTTGCTCGAAATGTGTTTCAATATGCTCCATTTTAAGACGGTTTATTCTATGACAGGGGATAGAGGATTTTTGTTCAGTTCTTCGCCTGAAAACGGAGGTACGTCTTCGTTGCTTTGTATGGATCCGTCTGGAATTATAAGGGGGAAGTGCGGGATCGGGCAGGGAGCCGTACTGTTTTCGGGATCATTACTGCCTGAACCGTTTTTTGCGGAATTACTTGGAGCAAAAGATATGCCTTTTGTTTCGCTAAGCACACCGTTCCCGAAAGAAAATCTGCTGGCTGTTGCCGGCACGTTCGCAGACACGCGCTACAGGGCCAGAGAGGCATCGAAGCTTCAGGTGGCATCTTTTATCGCCGACCTCTCAAAATCGCTTAAAACGGGCAATTTCATCGTTTTTTTCGGGTCCTGGACGTACATGGAGTCTGTGTACGGTTCTCTTGATGAAAATCTCAGGGAAAATTACGTGTTCGTTCAGCCTAAGAGTTCTGATCAGGAGTCGAGGAACCGTTTCGTGGAAGGGTTCGAAAGTTCTCCGTCGAAGCTTCATATAGGATTCTGTGTACTCGGCGGAAGCTATTCGGAAGGGCTCGATCTGCCCGGCGACAGGCTCAGCGGAGTTGTTATAGTTGGTACCGGTATCCCTCAGGTAGGTCGAAGGACCGAACTTTTGCGATCTTATTATGAGAAAGGGAAGGATCAGAGCAAAGGTCAGGAGACGGATCAGGAGACGGAGCGGGATATGGTCAATTCCGGTGAAAACATTTATATGATCCGCGCCGGCAATGATTCCGGTTTTAAGAACGCTTATTTCTATCCCGGGGTCAATAAAGTTATTCAGGCTGCGGGGAGAGTCATTCGCACCGATACAGACAGAGGTTTCGTTTTATTTCTTGATTCACGTTATTCAAGAAGAGATTATATAAATGCGATATCGGGTTGCTATAAATATGAAGTGATCCGCGATGCGGAAAAAACCATCAGGAGAATTGTTGATTTTATTTCTGAAATTTGATAAAATGAAAATGATTGGTGCTAACGCCGATCGCTATTTCAGAGAGGAGGGTTAAGACTTGTCAGAGCTTCTATTCAAATCGCTTTTCGATGAGGATTCATTTGTAAAGACCCTTGCTTTTTTACACGGAAACGGAACCGGAGGAGACGGGTCAGACGAATGTGTGACCGGATACGGTTCTATTGACCAGAGACTTGTATTTGCTGCCGTTGACAGCCAGGATGAGAGACCCGCTGTTCACGGCACTGTTTTTATCAGGAAGGTGATCCGGACACTTGATGCTGCAATAGCGCATAAGGCGCCTTTTATGCTCAGTATTAACGGTTCTCTTTCGGATATATCCGGCGGAGCTGAAGTTCTGTACGGATATACAGGCCTGTTAGAGTCTGTTAAACGGGCTTCCGGAAAGATTCCGCTTATTTTTATTGTACGGGGAGACTGCCTCGGGCTTAATGCCGCGCTTGCATCCATGTTCGATTTCGTATTTTTATACGGCAATGACGCATCGCTTTCCGCACTTTCCGATACTGCAGTTAATATTGCCTCTAATCGAAATGAGTCCGTTAATAAATTGAAATTCGATTCTGAATACACTGCGCTTCATTCGGAAGCAGTCACAGGAATTTGTGAAGATATTGACGCTTTAAAGCAGACGCTCTCATCTCTTTTCAATTATCTGCCTGATTCCGCAGTTTCCGGAGCGCCAGGATCTTCCTATAACGCCGGTAAGGAGTACTATTCGGATGATATCGTAATGCTTCGCGGAATCGAGCTTTGCAGAGCTCTTTCAGATGGACAGCTCTGTTTTGAAACCGGGAGCGGATACGGCACAGGGCTCGTTACTGCGTTTGGAAAGATCTTTGGCAGAACAGCGGGTTTTGTTTCCTGCGATACCGGAAAAACCGCCGGACTTATCGGAACCGAAGCACTTAAAAAGCTCGTTCGCTTCCTAAAATACTGCATTAACTTTAACATTCCGCTTGTAAACCTTTTAGACTTTACAGGAGTTTCGGCCTCGGATCACGACGTTTTCGAACTCCCGGCTGTAATTGCGGACATCTTGACATCTTCACGTCACGCAAATAAATGTAAAGCGATTTCGATTGTCACCGGTTCTGCCTGCGGTATGCTTGCTCCCGTATTTATCAAAAGGCGCGAATTAGATGCGTGTAACATATCTCTTGCCTGGGAAGGAACTTATATTGACGCGATCGATCCGGCTGCCGCTGCTCTTATGAGATACGAGGATGATATCCGATCCGATCCCGATCCCGCCGCAGCAAGGCAAAAATATATTGCCATTTATAAAACCCAAAACTCATCCGCTCTGGCAGCTGCCGGAAAAGGGCTGATCGACGATATTATAGAACCCGCCGAAACAAGGCTGCGCATCGCTGCGTTTCTGAATATTTTATAAAGTGTTTCACATGCTTTTCCTGAAAGGGGACAATGTTTATGAAAAAGAAGTATAACATTACGGTCAACGGAGAAAAATACGAAGTTGAAGTGGAACTGATCGATTCCGAAGACGGTCCTGCTTCGGCCGTTTCACATGATTCTTTTTCAATTCCTGCCGCTGTACCTGCTTCTCCCGCAAGTGCTTCTCATCCGGATGTTTCCGATAATGACATTCCCGTACGGGCACCTATGCCCGGTACAGTTTTGAAGGTCAACGTAAAAACCGGTGACAGTGTGAAGCGCGGCCAGAGCCTTATCGTGCTCGAAGCAATGAAGATGGAAAATGAAATTACTGCGCCTGAAGACGGAACCATATCAGTTATAAATGTCACCTCCGGTAAGAGCGCCGCTTCAGGCGAAGTTCTTTTATATTACCGCAAATGACCGCCGATCGATACTGTTCTGCTAATACTGAGGTATATTATGGCAAAGGTTAAAATTACTGAAACTATTCTAAGAGACGCTCATCAGTCGCTTATAGCGACGAGAATGAAGCTTGACGAGATGCTCCCGGCAGTCGAACTCCTTGATAACATTGGGTACAACGCACTTGAATGCTGGGGCGGCGCCACGTTCGATGCGTGTCTCCGTTTTCTTAACGAAGATCCATGGGAACGCTTAAGAGCCATAAAACGCATTGCCCGGAAAACACCGCTTCAGATGCTGCTCAGAGGGCAGAACCTTCTGGGATACAAGCACTATCCCGATGACGTTGTCCGCTATTTCGTCCAGAAATCGATTGCCAACGGCATAGATATAATCAGGATATTCGACGCGCTTAACGATACAAGAAATATTGAAGTTTCTATCGATGCATGCATAAAAGAAGGAGGTCATCCTCAGGGCTGCATTTCCTACACGACCAGCCCTTATCACAACGCCGAGATTTTTGTTAAAGACGCTAAAAGACTCGAAGAAATGGGCGCCCAGTCTATCTGCATTAAAGATATGGCCGGTCTGCTCGTACCGGAAGACGCGTTTGAACTTGTAAGTGCGATTAAGGCAAACATTAAGGTACCGATCGAACTTCATACTCATTATACTAGCGGCCTTGGTTCAATGACATATATGCGCGCGATACAGGCCGGAGTCGATATTATTGATACAGCGATCTCTCCGTTCGCAATGGGCACGTCTCAGCCTCCGACGGAACCGATGGTCGCAGCACTTGCCGGCACACCGTACGACACAGGTCTCGACGTTAAAGAACTCAGTAAAATATCGGCTTATTTCAGACCGATAAGAGAGAAATATATAGCAAGCGGAAAGCTCGACACTCGAATGCTTTGCCCTGACGTCAATGCTCTGATCTTCCAGGTTCCGGGCGGTATGCTTTCAAATCTCGTTTCCCAGCTGAAGCAGGCGGGGGCAATGGATAAATACGACGCAGTCCTCGAAGAAGTTCCTCGCGTACGTGCAGATCTCGGCTATCCGCCGCTCGTCACTCCAACCAGCCAGATCATCGGTTCGCAGGCTGTGCTTAACGTACTGGCAGGAGAACGTTATAAAACCGTAACTAAAGAGGTTAAAGGTGTCGTCGCAGGAGAATACGGGAAAACTCCCGCTCCGATCGATCCTGAATTCCGCAAAAAGATACTCGGAGACCGCGAACCTATCACTTGCCGTCCCGCTGATCTTATAGAAGACAAGCTTCCGGAATACCGGAAGGAAGCTGCCCAATACATAGAGCAGGACGAAGACGTACTGACTTACGCGCTGTTTCCTCAGCCCGCACTCGCTTTCTTCAAAAACAGGCAGCTGCAGAAATACAATTATGACGAAGCGCATTCAGACGCGCAGAAAATGGCACATTACATATGACCGGCGATAAGAATTATGACGCTGTTATAATCGGAGGCGGTCCCGCCGGAATGATGGCAGCCGTGACAATGGCCGAAAAAGGGCTTAAAGTTATTATTGCCGAAAAGAACAAAATTCTGGGCAGGAAGCTCAGGATTACGGGCAAGGGCCGCTGCAACGTCACGAATGCGTGCGATTTTGCGACACTAACCGAAAATATTATTGCCGGCAATAAATTTCTGCTGTCTTCTCTCAAAAAGTTTTCAAATTCAGATCTTATCGATTATCTGAACAGCTCGGGGCTTGAGACCGTGACGGAGCGCGGGGCAAGAGTTTTTCCTGCTTCCGGAAGAGCGTATGACGTCGCGGAACTTTTTGTGCGTAAGCTCAAAGACCTCCGCGTGCCGGTATTATATGATTTTACTGCAACAAAACTGCTGCTTGATGACAGTTCGGTAAAACTTTGCGGCGTAGAAGGGATCCTCGCAGGAAAAAAGCACGTGCTCTATTCAGATACGGTACTTATTGCCACCGGGGGGATAACGTATCAGGGGACAGGATCGGACGGGTCCGGCTATTCGCTCGCCATACGGGCAGGCCACTCGGTCGTACCGCCGCTGCCTTCGCTGATTGCCCTGAAATGCGCCGAAAAACGCGATTGCGGGTCAATGCAGGGATTGACCCTTAAGAATACCGGAATACGCCTTTACGA
This sequence comes from Clostridia bacterium, assembly GCA_017963755.1. Lineage (GTDB taxonomy): Bacteria > Bacillota > Clostridia > UBA1212 > UBA1255 > UBA1255. The sequence goes on from JAGCTF010000248.1 coordinate 9,696, forward strand.
GGCAAATAAGCCCGTTTTTGAGGATTTCGGCGAGCTTATGTTTACCGAATGCGGGATCACCGGTCCTACCGTGCTTAGTTTAAGCAGATATTACCTTGAAAAGGCGATCACACACCGCGATTCCGTCCGTGACTCTGACGAACTTAAGCCTTATCTTCGCTTCGACCGCACGATCTATGATCCTTTAAACTCCGACCTCCGTTTTTATATCGAATTGGATCTCAAACCGGCACTGGATGAAGCCGCTCTTGACAAGAGAATTTCAAACGATCTTTTAAAATATAAATCTAAGCTTATTAAAAACGCTCTGGGCGACCTGCTTCCGGGGGCAATTATAGAACCTGTTCTCAACAGGGCCGGGATCGGGCTTTTCAGGCCGGTATCCTCGATCTCAAAAGCCGAAAGGAATTTGCTCGTAAAAGCGCTGAAACATTTCAGACTTACGCCGCTCGGCCCCGACGACCCTGACCACGGTGTAGTAACGCAGGGCGGGATCACACTGAAAGAAATTGACCCCGGAGCGCTTTCGTCGAAGCTCCTGAAAGGCCTTTATTTTGCCGGGGAGATCATTGACGCTGACGGCCTTACAGGCGGTTTTAATCTGACTATTGCTTTTTCAACGGGCAGAAGCGCGGGACTCGCGATCGCAAACTCGAAAATACTCGAAAATTCATGATTTAACTTGAAACTCAGAGCATTTTCGGGTACAATTTTGAAGGTAGTATTTTTTCTGCCGGGGAGGTTATTTTATGAGTATTTTAGTAACGGGCGGAACCGGTTTTATCGGAAGCCACACATGTGTCGAATTGCTTGAGGCCGGATACGACCTTGTAGTTTTTGATAATTTTGCGAACAGCAAACCTTCTGTGATAGATAAGATCGTTGACATTACAGGAAAGGGTTTCAAGTTTTATCACGCCGATATGGCCGATAAAAATTCGCTTGAACGTATCTTTTCCGAAAATGATATAGATTGCGTTATACATTTTGCCGGCTATAAAGCCGTAGGTGAGTCCGTTGAAAAACCTTTAATGTACTATCAGAACAATATCACCGGAACGCTGAACCTCCTCGAAACAATGTCCGAATATAACGTTAAACGGATCGTATTCAGTTCTTCCGCCACTGTTTACGGTATTCCTAAAAGTGTTCCGATCACGGAAGACGAACCGCTTTCAGTTACCAATCCTTACGGAAGGACCAAACTGATGATAGAGGATATTCTGCGAGATCTCTACGTGTCGGATAATTCATGGGCTATTATACTGCTGCGGTATTTTAATCCTGTCGGAGGACATCCGAGCGGCCTTCTGTGTGAAGATCCGAACGGTATCCCTAATAATCTCATGCCGCGTATTCTTGATACGGCCTTCGGTAAGCAGGATAAGATCAACGTGTTCGGAAATGATTATCCGACCGTCGATGGTACCGGCGTCCGCGATTACATACACGTCCTCGACCTTGCCAAAGGCCACGTCAAAGCAGTCGAGCGTATTATGCGCGTCAATGATATCCAGGCTATTAATCTCGGCACTGGCAGGGGATACAGCGTTCTTGAACTTATCAAAACTTTCGAAGAAGTGAACAACGTTAAGGTTCCTGTAGAATTTGCTCCGAGAAGGCCCGGCGACGTAGCTGAATGTTACGCCGATACGCGCAAGGCATCTGAAATGCTCGGATGGAAAGCGCAGCTCGGAGTGACCGAGATGTGCCGTGACAGTTACAGAGCAAGACTCATGCTTGAACATGGAAGTGATGATAAATGAAATCTATAAAGAATCACTCTCGCAATATCCTGATACTCGCGTCTCTCATACTGATCGCGGCTGCCGCAGCGGTAGTTTTCTATCCTTTCAGTAACGAGCGCCAGAAAGAGATCGTTATCGGAGCATGTTTTGCGCTTGTCGCTCTGCTTTGCTTTATCTCTTTTTCTATTAACAAACGGATCTATTTCAGACCGGGCTGGCTTTTGCAGACTTCCTTCTTTCTGACGATTTTCGCTTTGCTTATCTTCTTCCTCCCGGTCCTTGATTTCGAACTTAACGTTACCGTTTTTGCGTTTCTTGCTTTCTTTATCGCGTCTGCGCAGTTCTGCGCAGCGATCCAGCTTAGCGCGCTAGAAATAAAACGGTGGTGGTGGATACTGATTTTCAGCATCATAAATATTCTTTTCGGCGTTTATTTCCTGAAACTCTGCTCTGTCCTTAACGTCTCGGAATACCCGTCGGTAGGTGTCTATCTGGTTTTTCTGGCGGTCAATTTCAGTTCCGAATCTTTTGTTTATAATAAAAAGAGCTGAACCGGAAGGTACGTCATTCGGAGGTATTGAGTTTTGGAAGGGTCAATCGATACAGCAAATAGTAAAACCGGGGGAGTCGATCATTTCTTTTTAAAGCTTCTGACGCTTGCAAGCCTTACTGCTTACGTTTTTGCTTTCTCAGGAATCATCACTTTAAAACCGTTGTCCTTTATACTTGGTATCATTGGCTATGCTTCATTGCCCCTGCTCGCTTTATGTTCCGTAGAAGCGTATAAACACAGCGAAAAACTGGTCCCTCTGATCGTCAGGAATATAGTTATTGCAATCCTTTGCGCTTTTCCTTACAGGTTTGCTTTCTATAACCAGAAGAGCCTTTCCGACATCAGATCTTATTTCAGTCTCGCACTGACATGCCTTTTCTGCATCGGTTCCGTAATGTTTTATGATAAAATGAAGACGCAGATACAAAAAGTCTTCTGCGTCGCTTTTCTTTGCGCAATATCATTATTCATCGGAATGGAATTTGCGCCTTATATGCCCATAATTGCATTTGTTGTATTCATTTACCTCAAAGAGCAGGAAGGGAAGGACGCCGCTGCTTTTGAAAACGGGGATAAGGAACGGATCGCCGCTGTTAACAGAAGAAAATATTTATTTTCGCAATATACGTTTATCAAAATATCGTTCTTTATCGTTACGCTCGCCGTTGTGATACCGCTTGTCACTTTGATGTTTTCTAAATTTGCCCCCGGATACTCTGAAGCATATAAAGACGAACTTCAGCGCAATTTCTGCATGCCCGGTATGATGCTATCATTACCTCTTATCCGTTTTTACAACGGTAGAAAGGGAATAGATAACCGCTTTGTTAAGATCGTTTTCCGCGGCTACTATCTGCTGATTCTTGCGCTCGTAGTTCTGTTAAAAGTGCTGTTCCTGTACGATTATTCGCTTATTCCGGCTGCAGGCTGAGCAGGCTCTTTCTCGGCTGCAGGATCGTCTGCATCCGTTTCGTCCGATTTTTGTAATATTTCAAGCTTGATAAGGGTAACTATCTTGTCGTTACTGTTTTCAACTGTTAACTTCAGATTATCGAATTCAGCCGATGGGTGATCGTTTTCTTCGGGAATCTCGCCGATCAAGCTAATAAGGAACCCGCTCATTGTCCCGTATTCATCGTCCGGAATTTCAAGTCCAAGTTCCCGGTTAACGTCACCTATTTCAGTAAGACCTTCGATAAGATAGGTGTTGTCATCGACCTTGCTGATTTCCTGCTTTTCGATCAGAACTTCGTCGCTGTCATATTCATCCCTGATATTTCCGACAAGTTCTTCTAAAATATCTTCCATTGTAACGATTCCGGCAGTTCCGCCGTACTCATCGACGACAACGGCTAAATGTATGCTTGACGTTCTTAGTATATTGAGTACGTCGTCAAGTTTTTGTGATTCCGGGACGTAACTTGCCTCTCGGATTATGTCTTTCATCGAAAATTTTGCAGGATCGACACCGAGCAGATCTTTAATATGAATGATTCCAATGATCTCGTCGATGCTGTCTTTATATACAGGTATGCGCGAATAACGCTCGCCGAGGGCAATTTTCATAAGCTCTTCATAAGTGCAGTTTTCGGCAACAGCGCTGATCTCTGTCCGGTGCGTCATCACGTCGCCGGCAGTTTTATCGTTGAGGTCAAATACGTTGCTGATCATTTCGCGCTCATCGTCGTCAATAGTTCCGCTTTCCTGTCCTTCGTTGACAAGAGATATGATCGTGTCTTCTGTTATGATCTCCGGTGTACGTGTGATCTTTATCCTGAAAACGGAAAGGATCGCCCGGACGATCAGATAATTTAACTTTACAAACGGGTAGAACACGACTTTAAAAAAGCATATAAACCCGATGAGCCCCATCCCGCGTTTTACGGGATCATGAAGAACAACGTGATGGGGGATGAGATAAACAAAAATAGCAGTAAGCAGTGTAAACAGAATAATAAAAGCAGCGATGATCAATATTTTAAATATAGTTTCAAGGGATACGATCGTGCCTGAGATAACGGAAAACAAGCATATGGCAGAAATAAACAAAAACAGCAGTCTGCCCAGATGCATCGCCTCTACGTAATCCGTATCATTTTCAACTACTTTATATAGTTTGTTATATTTTTTGTTTTCACGTTTTGAATCGAACTTTTTCAGTTCTGACTCATTAAGAATATTCAGCGCGTATTCTGCGCTTGCAAAAAGGGAAGATAGAATAAACGAAACGATCGTAATGATCACTTGTATGGGAATGCTGGCATCATCGACCATTGGTCAAAATCACAAATCCTTTCCGCCCGGCTGCAACCGGGTCTAAAATGATTATACATTAGCAACGCTTTCCTGTCAATAATAAGCGGAGCCGGAATCAGCTTCCGGCTCCGCTCTGACCTTGTGTGTTAAAGAATTGCGAACAAGTTAGTTAAACTAATTATTCGGCCTTTTTTGCTTTTTTCTTCTTTCCGATCACTGCAATCAGAACTATAACGACCGCGAGAACTACTACGCCGGCGATAATAGGAATAATGATGTTCCACGGAATATTGCCGTTACCGGTATTTGCAGGTTTCTCAGTAGGCAGGGGCTCGCTGGGTCTCTTATATTTAACAGCATTCTCAGCAACGAGGCTGGATTTTTTGCTGTCAAGTTTGCACTGACCAAGATCAAAAGCTTCTTCGGGCTGCTGAGTCTCGATGTGGAAGTTAAGGAAGATAGAAGCGCTGCTGGGAAGTTTAGCAAGGGTCTCTTCGTCGAGATTCAGATAGATGGACTGAACTGTGCTCTTCCAGTTAGTTCCTTCGATCTCGTTTCCGCTTTCGTCAGTCTTAAGATTTTCTTTACTGAAATCAGGAGCGGTGCTGGTGGTCTTGCTGTGAATGGTGCCGAGGATCATCGAAGAGAAATCATCATAAGTTTTCTGAGTGATATATCCTTCGTCAAGAGCAGCTTTCTTTTCAATGCAGTTGCCTTCAAAATCGTTCAGAGAGATAACGATCGTATTCTTATTCTGAGGATCTTCTTCAGCATTGTCATAGATCTTATCGCCGACAGCGTCGATTTCGACAGAAATATCTTTGATCTTAACGTTAAGCTTGGGCTCGCCCTGTACAGGAGTACCGAAAGCGAGGAATTCGCCGCTCAGCGCAATATTTTCTTTTGTGAAGATCGTATCTTTGCTGTAGTATACAGCGTCGTCGATCTTGGGTGTTTCTGCGTTAGGATCAGCGGTAGCGGAAGCATCAGCAGGAGCATTCTTTGCGGCGGGATCGTCTTTCGAGATCTTGTAAAGAAGTTTATAAGAGAAATCGTTCTTGGGGAACTTGTAGTTTTTCTTATTCTCTTTTGAAGTCATCGAAGCCATTTCTTCTTCATCCCACGTTACGTGGAAGGGAAGGTACTGAGGATTCTGAGGAGAAACGGACTCGGGATCAGCGTCAAGCATTGCAGTTACTTTATCAATGAATTCATCCATCTCATCGTTAGTAACGTACTGAAGAGCTTTGATCTGGCTGACGTCTCTGATCATGCCGTTCTCATCATAACGCTTATCAAACGGGAACATTTCATACTCTTCCATGAATTTGATATTATCCTGGCTGTACTTAAGTTTACCCTTATCATCTCTACCGGTGCAGACGTACTGGCACTTCTGATAGAAGAGCTCAACTCTCTGACCTTCATTATCGAGCCACATGTCATCTTTAGTGATCCTGTAGTTGTTAATATCGATGCGGTAATTATTACCTTCATCGTCGGTATTAACGTCGATGGCATAACCCTTGCTGTCGTATTCGATGTTAGGATTCTTATTCACATACGGATCGCCTTCGTCGTAAGGCTCGGTAATGCCGAAGAAGTTCACGGATTCGCGCGTCTTAATAACGGCATTGTTCTGGATGTGAGTAATGTAAGCATAGTTATAAGGAACTTTAGAATAGTGGGCAAGTGCCGGTATTCCAAGCTCAACAGACTGCATCTGATAGAAATTTCTGTCGGCAGATTTAGAAGTCTTGTTTGCATAATAACCGTTGCTCTTGGTGGTACCTGCTCTCCAGATGTATTCATCAGACATAGCCTGATTTCCTTCATCGTCGACAAACAGGTATTTTTTTCCTTTATAGACGTAATCGACGAGGACCGGTTTCTCATAGTGAACAGTCACTGAATAGAAATCAAGTCCGCCGGGGCCTTCAACAACAGCAGGGGCCTCTTCGGAAGCACCGATAGTCGTAGTGTCTTCTTCAGCAAACATAGCCGGAGCGAACATCGACATTACCATTGCGAAAAGGACCAGGAATACACAAAGTTTCTTTTTCATTTGAATTCCTCCTAAATAATCTTCGCCGTTTTTACAGGAAAAGAACGGCTGTTAAAACCACACAAGGGAGTGATCTTTTAATGTTGTAATTTTAACCCAAGTTCAGGCGCTTGTCAACACAATTTTAACCGCTGTTATAAATTGACCGCAATTACGATTTGTGATAAAATCTCAGGTGTAAGAGGAGGTGTTTTCTCTTGAGGTATGTTCAGATCTTTGATTCGACTTTAAGGGACGGAGAGCAGTCGCCCGGTTTCAGTATGACTGCAAAGGAAAAGATCAAAATGGCCCTGGCGCTCGAGCTCCTGGGTGTTGACGTCATCGAAGCCGGTTTTCCCGCAGCATCTCCCGGAGATTTTGAAAGTGTTTCCGCGATCGCCGGAGTGCTTTCTGATAAATGCACTGTAGCCGCTCTGGCACGCCTTAATAAAAACGATATTGACCTCGCCTGGAAAGCCGTTTCCAACGCAAAAAAGCCGAGGCTTCACGTTTTTATTGCCACGTCCGATATCCATCTGCAATATAAACTGCATATAAGCAGGGAAGAACTCATTGACCGCATAAGCACGTTTGTGGCTTACGCCAGATCATTTACGGACGATATAGAGTTTTCGGCCGAAGACGCTACACGCTCCGACCTCGAATTCCTAGTGACTGCGTATAAAGCGGCAGTTTCGGCCGGTGCTTCTATAATAAATATTCCGGACACCGTGGGTTATGCCGCGCCGGATGATTTTGTTCGAATAGTGAAAATGATAAAGGAAGAAGATTTGCTTAAAAACGTTCCGTTTTCCGTCCATTGTCACAACGATCTCGGCATGGCAGTCGCAAATTCGCTCGAAGCGGTAAGACTCGGAGCCGACCAGGTAGAATGTACGGTCAACGGCATCGGCGAGCGCGCAGGTAACGCCGCCCTCGAAGAGATAGTTATGAACCTGAAAGTCAGATCTGCGTACTACGACACAGATACCCGTGTAGATACGAGGCAGATCATAAAGACCAGCAAGCTGCTGTCGATGATTACGGGCATTAAAGTTCAGCCAAACAAAGCGATCACAGGCGCAAATGCATTCGCTCACGAAGCCGGGATCCATCAGCACGGCGTTATGGAAAACCGGGCCACGTACGAGGTAATGTCTCCGGAATCCGTCGGACTGACAGAAAACGTTATCGTTCTCGGAAAACATTCCGGACGCCACGCGTTTGAAGAAAAACTCCAGGAAATGGGATTCTCACTTCCGAAAGAGCGTTTTGATACCGTTTTTGCCGATTTCAAGCTTCTTGCAGATAAGAAAAAAGTTATAACGGATAAAGATATTGAAGCACTGCTCAAAAATTCGATATCCGAGATACCTAAGACATACAGACTTGACCGCTATATTATCAGTTCAAGCAATATGCTTTCAAACACGTGCTGCATAAGGCTTAAAAAGAACGGAGAGCCGATGCCTGAGGGCAACGCAATGGGAGGCGGCCCGATCGACGCCGCTTTCAACGCAATTAATAACGCTACAGGGTTTGAACTTACATTGTCCGAATATAAGATCGAAGCCGTTACCGGCGGCGCTGATGCCCAGGGTGCCGTTTCCGTAAGGATTAAGAGGGGCGAGGCCGCATATAAAGGCTACGGAGTTGATCCGAACATTATTGAAGCAAGTATAAAAGCTTATCTTAACGCTATTAACAATATGGTCTTCCAGCTCGGAGAAGCAGCGGAGGCCGCAAGATAAAAAGGAGTGAATGTCAATGAAAGCACCAGATCCTGTTCCGATGTCGCTCTCAAGGCGCATTCTCTCATCCAAAGCAGGAAAAGATCACGTGAAACCGGGAGAACTGTGCTCATGCTCTCTTGACCTCGCCATGGGCAATGACATTACCGTTCCTCCTGCGCTTAATCTTTTCAATAAATATTTTCCCGACGGGAAGCTTTACAGTGACTGCCGTTACGTGTTTTGCATGGATCATTTTACGCCGTGCAAAGACATAAGATCCGCACAGAACGTTAAACAGTGCAGAGATTTTGCCAAAGCTCACTCTGAGATCGATTTCTTTGATATAGGAACTGTCGGTATCGAACATTGCTTTCTTCCGGAAAACGGATTCATATCTCCTTTTAACTGCATAATCGGCGCAGATTCTCACACGTGTACATACGGCGCGCTCGGAGCGTTCTCGACGGGGGTAGGAAGCACCGATCTCGCTGTCGCATTAAGATCGGGAAAATGCTGGTTCAGGATCCCTGAAGCGATCGGTTTCAGGCTGACCGGAAAACTTCCCGAAGACTGCTCGGGTAAAGATATAATTTTATGCATAATAGGAATGATAGGCGTTGACGGCGCACTGTACAAATCCATGGAATTTTTCGGTGAGGGCGTTGCCTCTTTATCCATTGACGACCGCTTTACAGTATGCAATATGGCTGTAGAAGCAGGCGCGAAAAACGGAATATTTATTGTCGACAGCATCACCGAACA
>JAGCTF010000249.1 GCA_017963755.1 Clostridia bacterium
CTGCTTCGTTATTTCGTCGATAAAAAACTCTCGTCGAGCAGGAAATCATACAGCCCGACGTGCAGGATGCCCTGTTCGTCGTACCAGGGCTTCATCCTCGTTTTCGTGACGACGATCTTTTTGAAAAAGTCAGAAGTCAGAAGCAGCGGACGAAGCTCGCTCTTTTCCTTTTCCGACTCTTCGATGTTCAGCGCGGACTGGATATAATAGCGGCTGTTTCCGTCGCCCGCGACAAAATCGATTTCATACGAAACGAGATGCCGATTGCCGTCAGTTCCTGTTTTCGTAGATTCCACCACCCCGACATCAACAGAATAACCGCGCGCAAGAAGCTCGTTGTAAACGATATTCTCCATGATGTGCGTTTCCTCCTGCTGACGGAAGCCGATCCGCACGTTGCGCAATCCCGGATCGGTACAGTAGTATTTCGACGGATAGGAAAAATACTTTTTCCCTTTGACGTCATACCTCTTCGCTTCCCCGAACAGGAAGGACTCTTGCAAATAGTTCAGATAGGTCGAAACCGTCTGCGAGGTGACGTCGATGCCGCCGGCGGTTTTCAGAGAGCGCGCGAGTTTGGAAGCGTTGGTCAATGACCCGACGGAGGAGCAGAGTTCGTCGGTAAGCTGCGCCATCACGTCGGGATAAAAAAGGCTGTAGCGCTCTTCGATATCTTTGAAATACACTTCTTTGAAAAGGTCTGACAGATACTTGGTCTTATCTCTTGCGTTTTTCTTTGACAGAACGAGCGGGAGCCCGCCGTAAAGCGCGTATTCCTCAAACAGCTCGGCTTTATCCCCGCCGAGATACCCGTAAAATTCGCCGAAGCTGAGCGGAAACACCCGCACCTCGTCTCCGCGCCCGCGAAACTCAGTCAAAACGTCTTTCGAAAGCAGTTTTGAGTTGCTGCCCGTCACGTAGACGTCGACGTCGTTCCTGCGCAAAAGCCCGTTGAGCACGCCGTAGAGCGGCAGCGGTTCGTCTTTTTTGAGGTCCTCTTTTCTGATCGCGTACTGAATCTCGTCGATGAACACGTAGTTCATTCTGCCGTTATGCGACAGTTTTTCCCTTATATACGCCGACAGCTTCTTCGGATCACGGTATTCGGCGTTTTCTTCGTCGTCCAGCGCGATTTTAATGATGTTTTCCTCTTTGACGCCGCATACAAGCAGGTGTTCATAGAACAGATTGAAGAGCAGATAGCTCTTTCCGCACCGGCGGATGCCGGTGACCACCTTGATCAGCCCGTTTTCTTTTTTGGAGATCAATTCATTCAAAAAACGGTCTCTCTTAATGGGTTTCATGGCCATGATCCTTTTTCAAGAAGTTTATCTACGTGTAGACTTAATTTCAAATGAATTATAGCATGAATGCGGGAAGAAGTCAAGAGGTTTTTGATAAGAATGTGCTTTCTGTTTCGATTTGGGCAAAAGAAAAGCGCCTATCGTTTTGATAGACGCTACGCTGTATTCCGCCATCTCGCAGTACAACTTGTCGATCAGTTCTTTCGAGGCCAGGTTTTCGACGTGGTAGTCATTGTCCCTGAGGTACTTGTCCACGTACGCCTTCAACTGACCGAGTTTGTTCTTGTCCGTCAGGACAGCAGCGTAGTGCTGTAAAACGTATTCCTGGGTGAGCTTGAGCAGAGTCCAGAAGTCTATTTGTTTGGCCAATGGGGTAAAACCTCCTTTGTTAACATGGGATTCATTGAATTATGGAGTAAAAAAAGCTATAATAGTATAGGCTTAAGAGCTCGATAAACTGGGGTTTGATTGTACACAATTAGAGTTAGATTAAGCAAATATAACCGGACAAAACTTAGCATTTAAAAACGAGCAACGAGAATAATTCTGTGTTATAATTGTCTCACAGCTTACAGAAAGGACGGAGCAGAAAAATGAATTGGATTGAGGGAATAAGTAAGGCAATTGAGTATATCGAAGCAAATCTTACAAGTGAACTGAAAATCGAAGATATTGCGGCGAAAGCGTATGTTTCTTCGTATTATTTTCAAAAATCGTTCGCGTTACTTTGCGGATTTACCGTAGGTGAGTATATCAGAAGCCGCAGACTGGCCAGTGCGGGAAACGATTTGCTTTCCGGTAATGAAAAAGTAATTGATATTGCTTTGAAATATGGGTACGAATCTACCGATAGCTTTACAAAAGCCTTTACCCGTTTTCATAACGCAACTCCGACTGCTGTAAGGAAAAGCGGGCATCCGATTAAGTTATATGCGCCGCTTAAATTAGAATTATTTTTGAAAGGCGGTTATGTTATGGATTACAGAATAGGGAAACAAGAAGCATTCAAGGTCAAAGTGAAAATTGACAAAAGAGAGAATGCGATATACTATATCGATGATGGCAATCTGCCAGATTTTATGTGGTTCGCTCTCAGAATGAAATTTGAAAAAGAAATTCCGGCGTGCTCGTTATTCAAGGCTGATTCTAATGAAAACGAGCAAGAATTTTCAACGGTAGAAATACCGGAGGTAATGTGGGCAATTTTCAAGTGTTCCGGAAACTCACGTGATGAAGCGAGAAAAAAAACATTCGCTCGTATAGTGGAGGAATGGTTGCCGCAAACGAACTATGAACTAAGATCACCCAATTATATTATGGTTAACTATCCCGACAACCTTGATGAGGAATTCGGTGAAATTATGATTGCAATTAAGGAAAAGAGTAAGTAATAGTAGCTACAAATGCAATCCTTGATTGCTTCATTTGGTTTATGTTCGTCATCGAGTCGTGCTCCCATTTTCAAAACCGCTGCACACGCGCGAATCGTCCGTTTTTTATCCTTTCGGTTTACAAATCCGGGACCGCCGGAGTGAAACGAAGCAGACAGCCGCTGCGATCCCGGCGAAAATCAGGTGTACGGCGGTTGTCAATATTATCCCGGTTACCGGTTTATCCTGTAAAAATCCTGATACAATCGACGCGGGATGAGAAAGTGAAGTAAATCCGACGGCGGGGCCGAGCTTCGCCGAAAGGAACTCCGACAGGGCGAAAAGCGTTGCCGAAAGAGTAAGAGAGAGCAGGTATTTTTTGAAAATGTATGAAATAACGCAGACAAAAACAGCGGATAACAGCCCGAAAACCGCGGACAGCGCGAGATCCGCCGCTATCCATCCCCCGACGGCCGCTCCGGTGGAGAAGCGCGAAAAATCTCTCAACGCACAAAGCGGGGCGCTTCGGGATGGGAAAAGGTACAAATGCCGCAGGACAGTCAGCCGTACGATTCTGAACGAAACCGCTACTGCGGCGCCGAAGGCGGAGCCGGCTGCAAGCTTGAGCGCCGCAGCCTTTTTCCTTCCGTGACGTGACGCCGAGAGGATGCGCGAAAAACCGCCGTTTTCACCAGAATACTCCACCGCCCAGACGTTCGACAGCAATATGCATATTACCGCGGCGGCAAAAAAATCGGTTCCGCCGCCCGCGTAAATCCCGATACCTGTGTCGTAGACCGGAGCGATATCAACTCCGCGTTCCAAAGACTGAAGACGGGTGTACGCGAGGTACTTCTCGACTTTTGAGAAGACGGCGTCCTCCGCTTTCGCGTCGTAATAAGCATTAAGGGCCCTCGTGTATTCGTCTCTCGTGATCTCACCCGATTCAAATCTTTCGGCAACTTCGTCGAATCCCGACAGTGCGAAATCGATCCGCGCCCTTTCGCCGACGGCATAATCCGCCCTTTCATCCGCGTCAAGTCCGCTCAGCTGTTCAACGTAGGTATAATACAGCGCCTCGTCGTAGCGGCTCATGCTGCCGGACGTCGAAAAAACGACCGCGGCGCTCGCCGCAAGACAGACGACAAGGATCGCGAGCGTAACCGAAACCGGTGTCTTTACCGTTTCGTAAGCGCCGGGACGCAGAGCGTGCGTCCTGATTTCAGCCGTTCCGCCGACAGCATCCTTTTTCTTTTCACGCCGGACTTTTACCGACGGAAGAGCGAAGGGGAAAGCGTAAATGACAACCGACGCCGCGGCGAGCAGAACAATCTCGCATATCCCTAAGAGTACCGCAAGCGGCAAAAGTCCGACGGGATTGTCAAGCAGATTCACAAAACGCGGCAGTTTCGAGATCCCGTTTCCATCGGCGAGCGCGGCGGGGTTGAAAAACACTCCAGCGGGAACCGCGGCGCTTTGTTTTCCGTAAAATGCGGCAAAAAGATCAAAGAAAGAACCTCCGAAGGTTTTATCAACAAACTCTACAGTTGCTTCCTTCTCAGCCGTTTCTTTACCGATA
>JAGCTF010000250.1 GCA_017963755.1 Clostridia bacterium
GGGTTTAGCGCCTATGAATTGACCCATTTTTTCAAGGTATGCGATCGCCGCTTCCGGATAGAGGCAGATGATAACGATATCGCACTCTGAAATATTGTCCGCGGTAAGTTCGGCATGTACGTCACCGGACAGCATGGCAAAATCGAGCACCTGACGGCTTCTGTTTGCCCCCAGCACCCTGTGTCCTTCTTTCGCGTACGCTTTTGCAAAAGACCCGCCTATAAGTCCGAGCCCCACTATTCCGGCGGTCATAAAACGGCCTCCCTGACTTTCCTGACTTTCTTTGAAAGCGCGTCATATTCTTCCGGCCTGAGCGACTGTGCGCCGTCACAAAGAGCGTGGATCGGATCGTTATGGACTTCGATGATAAGTCCGTCAGCTCCGGCAGCCACGGCTGACAATGCCATCGGAGGCACCATCCGGGCTATTCCGGTGGCGTGGCTGGGGTCAACGATCACAGGCAGGTGCGACAGTTCGTGCAGCATCGGTACGGCGGATACGTCCAGCGTGTTTCTGTAGTAATCCGAAAACGTCCTTATCCCGCGCTCGCAGAGAATGACCTGCTCGTTACCGCCCGCCATAATATATTCGGCGCTCATCAGCAGTTCTTTAAGCGTATTTGCGAGGCCGCGTTTTAGCAGGACAGGCTTTCCGAAATGTCCGAGTTCGACGAGCAGATCGAAGTTCTGCATGTTCCGCGCGCCAACCTGAAGGATGTCTACGTCTTCGAACAGTTTAAGGTCGTGGGCGCTCATGATCTCTGATACTATCGGAAGTCCCGTCTCCTGTCTGGCGATCTTAAGAAGTTCGAGGCCGGTCGCTTTAAGCCCCTGGAAATCGTAAGGAGACGTCCTGGGTTTGAACGCACCGCCGCGAAGGATGTTTGCCCCGGAAGCTTTTACCGCTTTTGCGATCGAAACGATCTGCTCCTCCGTTTCGACCGAGCATGGTCCGGCGATCATGCAGAAATTTCCGCCGCCTATTTTCACGCCTTTCGCCTCAACGACCGTATCGTCGGGATGGAATTTCCTGTTGCAGCGCTTGAACGTTTCCGAAACTCTCTTTACAGACTCGACGATGTCAAGGCTTTCGATGAGTTCCATATCTACTTTCGTAGTGTCGCCTATAAGACCAAGTACGGTCTGGTACGCGCCGGTGGATATATGTACGCCGAGGCCCTGGCCTTCTAACCAGGAAATAAGCTGTTTGCGCCTGTTCTCGTTAACGTTGGATTTAAGGACAACTATCATCTGTTATTCCCCTTTTTTCAGCAAAATACGCATTTGATCGTATGGCGGCAATACGCCTCCATACAGCCCTTACGGACAATTATTTTTTGGGATATGGAAAGTTCCGGCGTATCGGGTGCCGGATCAAAGAAAAAAGGAATCAGAACTTCCGCCATCGCCAGTTACGCGCGGAGAAGGCAAAATAGAATGCAGAATATACGGCTTTGCTTGCGTAAGCGTTCCGGTCAATATTCAGCATCAACATCACCCTCGTTCTGCGTGTAAATTATGCGGGCACCTGGCGGAACCTGCATTGCGTGCATTTTATCAACTATTGACCGGCCCGTCAAGCATTTTTTTGAAATTTGTTTTTTCCGCGCGTTCAGGCGGCGCTTACGTACGAAAGAGCAAAATAAAACCGCGGTCATCCGGCCGCGGCTTTTTTATAAATGTGGGTTTCGCATAAATTATTTCTTCTTAACAGTCACTTCGTCGTCATCGTCGAAATCGTCGTCGTCAAAATCATCGTCGAAGTCGTCATAATCGGAGTCATTTTCCTTATCCTTCTCCTTCTGAGCCGCGATCTTAGCTTTAAGCGGAGGATCGAGGTTTATAAGGAACTGGACAAAGTAGAGGGCACAGAAAATACCGACCTTTACGAATTCGTTCTTCGGCGGCGTAATGTTCACAAGGAAGAAAAGCACTCCGACCACCACGGCAGCTATGAAGATGATCGCTTTCGCCACCACTTTAACTATAAATACAGGTTCGGAAAGTCTCCTGCGGTTATCGATAAGAGGGAACACCAGATCGATCAGCAGCACGGAAAGAAGTGCCAGCGGCATGCCTATGTATGCGACCATTATGTAGTTAAGCGACCCTTTTTCGCTGACGTTCTTCCCGGGGAAAACGTTAAGGTAAGCCAGCACTACGACAACTATCGCGAGCATAAGCACTACTGTGAAAATATCTGTAAGCAGTTTTCTTTTTTTCATTTGAAATACCTCCGGCATCAAAAGAATCCGGTGAAGGAAATCTTTTGCGCGCATATTATACCCGAAATTTTTCAATTTGTGAATATGTGTTTTTTTACCACTTTTCAGCCGGGTCCGCAAAAGATCTGAGCCTGTTTACCACGAATAATCTCCGCTTCTCGAATCTACCGTAATTCCGTACATCGTTTCGACGAATTCACAAATTTCTCTGTGCGCGTCGAAAAAGTTCTGATAGCGAGGATTTGTACAATGCGTAAGTTCGGATTTCGGGATATTGTCCATATACGCCGCAGTAAGCATCAATTTCCTGAGTTCGTGCTTTGCAAAATCCGATTGCGCGTCCAGCACCGCTACTTCCATCGCTATCCTGCTCCCGCACGGCATGATCTTGATAATATTCGGAAGATCCGCTTCTTTCGCCGCGCCGCTCAGCAGATGCTGTATAGAATGCATCGTATCAGGATAAAGCAGTTCGTCGTGCTCCGGATTTTTAAAGACGATATAGAAAAAGCTGAGCCTCGAATCACCGACCTGGAGTTCTTTCCCGAGCCTTACGCCCGGGCCTTTGAAATTTGCGGGGGCAATCCCGTCCGAAACGACGGGATCGATCAGGCTGAACGCCTCGGGTTTTATGCGTCTCACCAAAGGACGTGCGGCGTCAACGTCCGTCCGGACCGTCTTCTGTTCTGCTTCCGCAGGCTTGGGCGCACTCACAGGCTCCGTTCTGTTTTTAGGCGGCCTTCCGCGCCTTTTAGGCCGTGGTTCCTCCTGAGGCTCAAAGAATAACGAGAGTGGTTCTGAAACGGCCTGAGCGCGCTCTGAAGCCCCTTCACGGGCAGGCTGCGGGGCATCGGCGGTCTTGTTCTTGGGAGGTCTTCCGCGGCGCTTGGGCTGAGCGGGAACGGTAACGCCCGGGATAGCTTCGGCTCCGGTCGTTAAAGAGCCTGACGCACCTGCGTCAGACGAAGAACGGATAACAGGGATCGCATTGTCACCGGCAAAATTCAGGCTCGACTGGACCACTTCTGTACCAAACGAATCATTGCCCGTCGGAACCGTGCGCCTGATGATAGTAGATTTCGCCACGACCGTCGGGAGCGGCCTCTTTCTGGGTCTGCCTCTCGTGCGTTTCTCTGTAAAATCTGTATCCATACCGTTTTCCCTCCTGTGATACGTGCCCGGGGCCTGAAGCCTCAGACCGTAATTACGTAATTCAGACTGATCTGAACGTTCTCACCGTATGTTTTCAATAAATATCTCTACGCTTTCGTATGAGTTTTGCTCGCCTGTGCGCATGTTCTTAACAGTTATCGATCCGGCATCGCGCTCATCAGAACCGAGCACCGCGGCGTAAGGGATACCCAGTTTATCCGCATAGCCGAATTTTTTACCGAGTTTTCCTTCTCCGAGATAAGTTTCACAGGCGATACCCGCAGCTCTCACCTTCTGCGCGATCCCGAGCGTATATTCGAGAGTATCGCCCATAGGAATGAACAGCACTTTGGAAGGCGTCGATCTGCCGTCGGCGTTTATGATCCCGGCGGCGCAAAGCTGGTAGAACAGGCGCGAAAGACCTATGGATATTCCTACGCCGGGAAGCTTCTTTTTAGTATAATTCGAAGCCAGATCGTCGTATCTGCCTCCGGAGCATATCGAGCCGAGCTCCGGATAACCGTTAAGCTTGGTCTCGTACACTGTTCCGGTATAATAATCCAGACCGCGCGCGATCTTAAGATCGATGCAGTATCTGCTCTCCGGAACGCCGAACAGTTTGATGTATCCGCAGACAGTTTTAAGTTCCGACAGTCCCTCGTCAAACGAACCGCCCAGGCCGCAAAGACCCATAGCCTCTATTTTACCGAACACTTCATCCGGGCTTCCGCTTACAGACGTGAGGGCAATTATTTTCTCCGCGGCCTCTTCAGCGACTCCCTGCGCCACGAGTTCCTCCAGAACATTTTCCTTACCGATCTTATCGAGCTTATCCACTGTCCTGAGCGCATCCGTCGGATCATCTATGCCGAGAGAAGCGAAGAACCCTCCGAGGAGCTTGCGGTTATTGAGCATAACGGTAAAATCGCCTATCTTAAGCGCTTCGAACGTCGCGTTGATCACGCTCACCAGTTCGGCGTCGTTAAGTATACCGAGCGTTTCGTTTCCGATGATGTCAATGTCGCACTGATAGAATTCTCTGAATCTTCCCTTCTGCGGGCGCTCTCCCCTGTACACTTTTCCGATATGGTAGCGTCTGAACGGAAATACGAGGCTGTCGTAGTGCTGGGCAACGTATCTCGCGAGCGGTACCGTGAGGTCGAAGCGCATCGCCATGTCCGTATCGCCTTTTTCGAAGCGGTACACCTGTTTAGCGGTATCTCCGCCGCTCTTGGCGAGCAGCACCTGCGATTTTTCGAGCACCGGCGTATCCAGCGGAATAAATCCGTAGCTTTCAAATGATGCCCGGATCAGATCCTGCATTCTGGTAAAGAGCATCTGCTCTTTGGGCAGAAATTCCTGAAAACCTGCCAAAATTGAAGGTTCTATTATATTTCTTGCGTTATTATTTACATCGTCAGACATATTTTCCTCCGTATAAATGCATGTATCTCAAGCACTTAGCGTATATTACAACAAAAAGCGGGCGGTTGTCAATATTTTTACATTCATTCGCCGCGGGCAATTTCCGCAAAATCTCCGGTTTGTTTTTTTCTTCTTTTTCTGCTAAAATATCTCGCGTAAATTATGCCGCAAGATCCACTCATTATTTGTCAACGTCCCTCACCGTCGTGAATGTGTGACGTTCGAAGAAAAGCCGGCAGCCGGAGGAATAAAAATGGAAGAAAAAAACAATATTGACAGCGGAAAAGCAGAAGAGATCAAAGCACGGTTCAGGGAAATTATTGTCCCCGAAGATAACTACGCGGCCGTGATGGATAATACCGTCCTGCCTTTCCTGCAAAAGCGCCGTACGGACAGACAGTTGACCGTCGAACCCGGAAAGTCGCTGCATATCGTCCGCTATACCTCGGACCCTGACAATGCGGGCAGTGCGTCTGAGGGAACGGTTTTTATCGTCCACGGCTTTACCGAAACTACCGAAAAATACCGCGAACTTGCATATTATCTTCTGAATTTCGGATACGACGTCGTTATATTCGACCAGCGCGGCCACGGTTTTTCATACCGCGAAGTTGAGGACATGCAGCTTACCCACATAGATAAATTCAGCACTTACGTCTCCGATCTCGAGGCAGTTATCGCGAGCGAACTTCCGCAAAGCAAAATGCCCTGCGACCTTTACGCACATTCGATGGGCGGAGCAGTTGCAGGACTTTACCTTGAGAAGAATTTTGATCAACCGTTTAAAAAAGCGGTACTGAGTTCGCCGATGATCGCGCCGGAGCGCGGAGGTTTTCCGCTCTGGGTATCAAAAGCTATGGCAGGAACGTTTATCGCGTTCGGTCAAAAGAAAAAACGTCTGTTTCTGTCGAAGGCGCCGGAAGGGCGGGAATCCTTCGAAGAAGCGGCGTCAAATTCCGCTGCACGCTTCGAATATTATCAGGACGTTAAGCTAAGCGCTCCCGAGTACTCGAACAACGGTCCGAGCTACGCGTGGACAATGGAGTCGCTGAAAGTGACCGCAAAGCTTCTGAAAAAGGGTGAACCGGAAAAGATCCGCATACCTGTGCTGCTGTTCGTTGCCGACGGCGATACTACCGTAGTCAAAGACGATATCATAAAAATGGCGGACCGCATCCCGTCAGGAGAGCTCGAGCGCGTATCTAACTGCCGCCACGAGATCTATTACGGGCCGAACGGGGTGCTTGAAGAGTATATTCCCCGGCTTATAGCATTCCTGGCAGGATGACTGCGAGGTCATTATAAAAACAAGAGCCTGAGCGGACCTTTTGCAGGTAAGTTCAGGCTCTTTTAGTTCTCTCATAAAAATACGATCTTAAATCATTCAAATCACCCAACGGGAACTGACGGCAACGGTATTTCATTGCTGTTGGTCACTACGTCTTCGGCTTCACCGAAAGTGATCACAAGCAGTTCGGGTACTTCATATTCAATTTTGGCAATCATTTCTACCCCTTCCAAATTATTTCAAATTTCAAATTTTAAAAATCATTTGCACTCGTAGATTTTATCATTGACCACGTGCTCCAGATACTCCTGGCGGCCGCTGCGGACCGTTGACAGCACGTCGCCGCGCATCAGGGCATATTCCGAAAGTTCTTCCATCGTTGCCGCCCCGTCGCGTATCTTCTTCCCTATTCCGGTGTTCCACGAAGCGTAGCGGTCGCTGATGAACGCGTCAAGTTCGCCGTCTTCGACTATCTTAGCCGCGGCCAGAAGCCCGTGCGCAAACGTATCCATTCCGAGAATATATCCGTCGATCATATCGTCGAGCGAGCAGGATCCGCGACGTATTTTTGCGTCAAAGTTAAGACCGCCGTTGGTGAAGCCGCCTGCTTTTATCACTTCGAGCATGCAGAGTGTCGCCTCATACACGTCGAACGGGAATTCGTCCGTATCCCAGCCCAGAAGCATGTCACCCTGGTTCGCGTCGATCGATCCGAACACGCCGTTTACGCGCGCAGTCGCCAGTTCGTGGCGGAAAGTGTGCCCGGCAAGCGTAGCGTGGTTCGCCTCAATATTCAGTTTGAAATCTTTAAGCAGGTCATATTTTCTCAGGAATCCTATGACGGTCGCAGCGTCAAAATCATACTGGTGTTTCGTGGGTTCCTTCGGCTTCGGTTCAATGTAGAAATCGCCTTTGAATCCGATCTTACGTCCGTACTCTACAGCCATCGAAAGCAGTCTGGCCATATTTTCCTGCTCGAGCGCCATATCCGTATTAAGCAGCGTCTCATATCCTTCGCGGCCGCCCCAGAAAACGTAGCCGTTTCCGCCAAGTTTAACGGTGACTTCCAGCGCCTTTTTCACCTGTGCTGCTGCAAAAGCGAACACGTCGGCAGAGGGTGCCGTACCGGCTCCGTGCATATAGCGCGGATTATTGAAAAGATTGGCGGTTCCCCAGAGAAGCTTCTTCCCGTTTTTCGCCATAACGCCGCCAAGGTAGTCGCTGAGTTCGTCAAGGTTCCGGTTCGTATCGGCAAGCGTTTTGCCTTCCGGGGCAATATCCCTGTCGTGGAAGCAGTAGTAGTCGAGGTCAACGACGTTCATGAATTCCGCCGCCGCGTCTGCTTTGTTTTTGTATATTTCTATCGGATCCGTACCGCCGAAAGATTTGTTCAGCACGCCTGTTCCGAACATATCCGCGCTTTCGGCAACGAACGTATGCCAGTATGACGCCGCGAACTTCAGCTGCTCACGCATCGTTTTTCCAAGGACGATCCTGTCCGGGTCGTACCAGTGGAAAGCTCTTTCTCCCTGTCTGCGCTCGTCAATACTTTTGTAAGTGATTTTTTCCGAATTGAAGTATTTCATTCTACGCATCTCCGTTTCTGAATGTATATAATAATTATATCCTATCGGCAGCAGGATGTCGAGAGAAAAAGAGGCGAAAAGCGCAGAAAAACGGTATAAACATTATCCACGTCTGCGAACTAAAGCCTGCCGTATATAGTACACTGCGATCGAGATAATATTGAAAGACTCCACTATCATTCCGGCGATCGAAAACCGGAATATACCGTAAACGAGCCAGGTCGGAGACACGACGGTAAGCTGCGCGATACGAATCACATTTGAGTTTTCGGTCCACATACTGCCCAGGCAGAGGAAATTGCCGACGACAGGCAGCAATGCCACGATGTCGCCTGAAGAAACGGTAAACACCGCAAGCACCGCCATTGCCGCTCCGATTATTGACAGAACGACAGGGCTCTTGAGCCGCGGAAACTTTGCGCTTAGCATAATTACGACTCTGAACACCAGCCCCAGCGCGTTCTGCGCCATTCCGGAAAAAGCCCCGGCGTCTCCGCCGATGCCGAGAAACAGATAATGCAGCAGGAAGAATGAGCAAGATCCGACCTGAAGCGCAAATAACATGCGGCTGTTTTTAAACTGGAAAGACAGGACGATGAGCGCCATCGCCACGAAGCCCATTATCTGGCCGGTTATTGTAAGAGCGTTCATCGCCTGGATTTCCTCCTGCCCATATAAAGAAGCATTGCCAGCAAAAGCACGACCGCGATTACAAGTGCAGCTATGATCCAGCCCGTCCCTCCGTCGTTTCCCTTTTCTTTTACAGTTTGTCCGCTGTCTGTCGAAGCGGGCTGAACGTCTGTAACCTCAGGCGCAGGAGTATTGTCCCCTGGCACTGAAGGTGCTTTGGTTTCACCGCCGGAAGGATCTTCGGTAATATTTTCTGTCGGAACGGCAGTAGGCTCGGAAGTAGGCTCCGCAGTCGGTTCCTGAGTAGGCTCGGGCGTAGGCGGCTCGGTCGGGTCAGGTTCAAAAACTATATGCTCGAGCAGGTCGTTTTTCTTTACGTCCTCCCCGACTGTTGTGCGGTAAAGGCCGAACTGGCGGCAGTCGCCGTACCCGTCCGTCATCACTCTAAATCGGGTATACTGCTGAGATTCGTGCAGTTTATAACCTTCCTTCGCCATTTCAAGCGCGGTCTTCCCTCCGAATGCCGAAAGAGGCATATCGCCCCACTCTATGATGACGCCATTGTCCCTGTTATAAAGGTGGCTGTAAAACTTAGGCGTGTCCCAGGCACCGTATTTTTCAAAAGATTCCGGGAATTTCGACGGATCCGCCGCGTCAGGAACGCTAATCTGAAGCGTCGTACCATTGACCCTGTGCGCGCCGTGGCCGTATTCGCCTTCAAAATCGTGGCCGACAATAACGTAAGGCCTGAATCTGCGTATCATTTCCACCTGCCAGCGCTCAACGTTTTCTGTGCCGTACATGTCCTGCGCTTCTTTCAGCGTTTTTGAGTATTCGTCAACGAAATCGCCCCAGCACGGGTACGCCTTGATTCCTACCTTCCACAGGCCGTCAAGCTGTTCGTGACAGCGGTATTTTTCAGTGAAAACGTGGTTCGTCATATAACAGACCTGCACTTTGTAACCCAGCTCGCCGCCGTAATAAGGCATTATTCCGCCGAAAAACAGATGCTCGTCGTCGCCGTGAGTCGGAAACAGCAGGAAATCGGCACGCTCGTACGGAGGCTGCCAGCGCTGCACAGATTCGGGAAGTTTTCCCTCGGTATAAAAGATCAGGTCGCAGATCACCGCTTTGGGCGGCACGTTCAGCGTAAGTTCCGTCAAGGGATGCGGAAACTCGACGTACTCATGGATAAAACCGTATTGACCGCGATCGAGCCTCTCGCCGTCCGCATCGAGCGACCATTCTCCGGGGGCAACGTCCCAGATGACGTACACGCCGGCAAGTTTGTAATCGGTATTGCCCGAAAGCCGCGCGGTCACCGTGTCCCCCTCGCTTCCGAACGAGACTTTGCTGTATCTGTCGGTGTCAAGCAGATCTCCGAGCTCTTTTTCGTGCGATGAGGTCAATTTGACTTTATAGCTTATGTTCTGCGCTTTCTGTTCGTCTGCAAACGCGTTTCTGCCTCCGCTGGCAACGATAAGTGCGATCAGCCCCGCCGCAAGTGCAGCGGTCAACACGATGCTGAGTATGATTTTTTTGATATTATGTTTCACGGTACTGCCTCCGCTGATAACGAATCATAAACTTGCACGCTTATCAATAAGCGCAAACTGGATTATACAAAATTTGCGGAGATAAAACAACCGGCATATGGCACTTGCCATTTGCCATTTGCCACTTGCCATTTGCCACTTGCCATTTACGATTATCAATACCCGTATATTATGATTTCGCTCACGTCGACAGGATCCGCATAGTACCCGTTGATACCGAAATAGCAGATCCGCACGTAGCGCGCTTCTGCATCGAAGCACATATTAAGGCTTTGACCGCGCTCTATACCCTGATCGCTGTTATAGACCCGTCCGAAATGTTCGCCGTCAACGCTTACGTCTATTGCCATATTATAAATATCTCCGGCTCTTCCGTTCCTGTTTATATCGATAACACGGCTTACGCGGTACGTGCTGCCCAGATCCACCGTCAGTGCATATATTTCCGATTCGGACGGAAGCGGCGCCCAGTCGGTCAGCGGATCTCCGTCGATCGCTTTTTCGGCTTCGTGCCCTGCGATAAATGACGACCCGCGGATACTTTCGCTGCCGGAAGGCGGGATCACATTCTCCCCTTCTTTGAGTTTGAAAAATACCACTTCATACTCGTTTTTTTGCTTTCCGTCCTGAGAAGTGACGATCACCGCCGCAGTGCCATTTCCTTCGTTTGCCTGCTTTATTTCGGCATTAACGCCCTCATCCTTGACCTTCGCGCTCAGAACGGGGTATCCGTCTGAGGAGTACGGAAGCGCAACGTGATACTTAAGCAGTTCGGGGTCAAATCCGTCGAGAGCTTTGCCGTCAATAGTGATCGAATCCAGACGCGGTTCTTCATTGCCCGAAGGATAGCCGTAGAATGCGACCTCTCTGATTGAAACGTTGCCACTGCCTTCAGCCGGAAACACTCTTACGCGCAGGTAGCGGGCAAAATAATAATCCACTTCAAACGCCGTTTCATTGTCCGCATTCGAAGCAGCGGAATTATCGTAAATGACCTCTGGAAAGAGTTTGTCCCCGTCCTGCTCAGTGTGCCTGCTTCCGAAACGTGGCAGCCCTGAAATACTCTCTATGACGAACGGCCGTGCGTTTTTGTTTCCGCCTTCAAAATCTATCATCGCTCCTGTTATCGTATACAGGCGGCCAAGGTCAAAAAATAAAGTGGCTTCGTTGCCTTCCGCTTCAAACACCGTATCCGCTCTTCCGTCGGTAAGGTAGTCGGGCGTGCCGTTTCTGCCTTTTACTACCGCTCTGGCGCCCAGAGAAACACATTCGTGCGTTTTTCCGTTCAAAGTAACGGTATCATATTCCGTGTCAATGGCGGGCGTTTCTTGCTCTGTCTTACGTACACAGCCCGAAAAAGCGGCAAAAAGTGTTAAAATGACGATCAAATATGCGCCTATCCTGTATCTCATGACAGATCACCTCCGCCCGTATTCCGCGGCATTGCGCTCTGCTTCCGCTGCTTTCCTGTATTCCTCGTCGATTCCGGGGGCGCTGTTCGCCTTCAGCACGAATACACAGTCGTTCGTATCAAGATGCTCAGGCCATGGAAGCACGAGGGTACCCTCCGAAGAAGGCGTAACGCTGTCACTTATAAGCCTGTAGACGCCCGTCTTCGTATCGAACCACATTGCCGTATACGTTTCATTCTTATCGAGACCTGAAAGAATACTGCCCCTCGCCTCCGGAAACACGTCATAGTTGATCGATTTATTGTCCATCGGATAGTAGATAATGATGCAGCGTTTGTCCGCAGTACTGTTCACGGTAGGTCTTAAGACCATATCATTGTCCGGTTCCGCCGTCCATTTAACGGAGGTATAGTCCGGTTCAAGATCCCAGTAAGGCAGCGACATAAAGAATTCTTTCATATAGGGCAGCTGCGTCGTTCCGACGATCTTATTTAGCCCAACGTACCACGGGGTCGGTTTTCGCCAGTACGTCTGAAAGTCGTCATTTACGTCCCACGTATCCTGCCAGCCGCCTTCAACGCCGTAAGAATAGCCGAAGCTGCCGTTCATAATGGCCAGATAAGCGATCTCGCGCGTCTGATCGGTCGGGATCTCCCAGATATCTTCATATTTCGCCTCCGCCTCCAGCCACGGGAGCTTATACCCGCGCTCGTTATAGAGCTTATACTCCTTGTAAAAAGAATGCATGCCGGAGCCGTTATCGTACAGATGGAACGTAGGCGCGTGACCGCCTTCGCTCATGACGAAATCGAACCATTCCTGCCCGCGGAAGTAATCGGCGGAAAAATAATCGTAATACGGATTATGGAGCGTCTCGAGCGTGCCGTAAGCATCGATATCCGATACGTATTGACCGAGGCGCCCGTAGTTTTCAAGCGCTTCGATATCCTCCGCGCCCGTAGTATACTCGCCCGCCATATTCCACACTACCGGGTAGGACGCGTAACGTGCGACAACGTACCGCACTATCTGTTTGTAGCGGTCAAAATTTTTCGTTGTCAATGCGCCGCCCCAGTCGAACCCGATGACAGGCACGATGCCCTTGCTGACGATATAGTCGATGCGGCGGTCAATATTTCTCCAGTATGCCGGCGTCGGATCCTTCCATACCGACAGCCACTGTGCCCCGTCTTCGCTGTTCGACACGTTCAGGCCGTCGTTGCTGACCCAGAGCATCGCCTGGAATGCGGTATAGCCCTCCGCGGCGCGCTGATCGATCGTCCCGTAAAACATTTTTTCGTAGTCCGGACTGTTCGATCTGTCTAAGTTGAGCCTTTTTGAAAAGCCCCACCAGTGCGTATCGGCCAGCCAGAAAAACGGCGTACCGTCTGCGTACGTGAGATCTTCTTTATCGTTGCTGACGCGAGGACGTCCGTGTTTAATAAGCTCATTGTCGCCGGTGTATGCGTTTGCTGTAAGCGTCCCTTTTATCCCGTGAAGTCCCGCGTCTGCGGTATTGTCGCAGAAGACCTCGTAATTCCAGATCCCTTCGGACGGAGCGGCGAAACGCACTTTCCAGGTCTTACCGCCGAAGAAATAGCCTGGCACAGTCATTTTCTGCCCTTCGGGGCCGGTAAATACAGCGTATATCGATGCCTCCAGGTAAGGGTGCGCGTAATTTGCGGTGCTTGTAAGCACGATCTCCTGAGTGACGCCCACCATATTCGTGTCCGGGTAAGAATTAACCGGAACTTTCCCGATGACCGTCTGCCCTGGAACTTCTACGACCTCGAGGCTGTCAAAATCATAATCAAATACGTAGCCCGGTCTCGTTTTTTCCGTGCAGGCAGAAAAAATCAGCGCCGAAAGCAGCAGGATCGCGGTCAATATAAAAATGGAGTTCCGTAGTTTTTTCACAGTCGTCAATTTCCTTTCAGCACTTCCAGGAATATTCCCCTTCCTGCCGCGAGAGTGAGGTCAAATTCCGGCGGGACTTCAGTTATGCTGCCGTCGAGCGGCTGATAGAGGCGCAGCGACGCGGCTCCGTGTTCATTAAGACGTACTGTCCGGTCGTCGGGGGCAGGATTGATAATATAATAGAAAAACCGTTCCCCGCGGCGGTAGCGGCTGACAAATATGCTGCCTCTCGCCCCTGTTACTTCGAGCGTGGTTCCCAATATATCATGGAGCCTGCTCATAACGTCTTCCGGACCAGGCGCAAAGCGGCGGTTGTAAAGCTGTATTTCTGTTGCCCGCGCCACGTCCGGCTGCGCTTTGCTTCCTTCGCTGAAAATAACGCGCACGCGCCTTAATCGCACGTCATCGAACTCTTTGAAGCAATGATGCTCGGTATTGCCGGATACCGACGTCAGAAACTTCCATTCATCCGAACTGCCGTCGTACCGGAAAACGTCGAATGACGACTGCTCATATCCCGTCTTTGAATACAGATCGATCCTGTTCACTGTACGCTCTGTACCAAGATCCAGTTCAAGCGATGCAGGAAGTTTGTCCGAGCACCAGCCCTCCCAGGAGAACTGATTTTCCGTTGACCCGTTCGTAACGAAATCCGCGCTGTACGACGCCCCATCGCACGTATGGCTCGCTGTAACTTTTGCCCGCATCGCAAGATCATCCGGCCTGAATCCGGCAAGATCTTCCGACATTTCACCGGCGATACGCCTTACTTCCTCATGTTCAGAGCTGCTTATTCCCATATCCGGCAGCGTGTCGAGCCAGATCACCCTGCCGCCGTGCTTTTTAAATTCTTCCAATTTACGCATGGCAGCGAGCGGAATTACGGTAACGCGAGGCATCAGCACCACGCGATAGTACGTTTTTCCGCACAATATCGTTCCGTCCCCGACAGTCCCGGCTGTCAGAGCCTCTTCGGTGACAAAGTTGAAATCAAGTCTGTTCAGGAACAGATTGTATTCGAGATTCTCGATATAGTTATGCAGTATCAGTTCTTCATCCGATAAAGCGTCCATTGAAAATGACGGCTCGTACATTCCGGCCTGCGCGTCTTCCACAGGATAATAAACAGCTATTTCCGCAGCACTTCGCGCTCCTCTCAGCATGGCACAGAGGCGGCCGGTGTAATCGTTCCATTTTTCAAACACGAGATTATCGTGAAGAAAATGATATCCGTAATTGTTAAAATGTGTTGCCCCAATGAACGCCGTGTCAGTTGACAGCCCGTAAAAGCTCGTCTCTATGTGCTTTTTCATTTCTCCGTCGTTGATGACCGGGCAGACTTCTACCATCGTGGTATTGCCGCCCTTCATACGCGAAACGGAACTTACGTATTTTCCGCACAAAAACGGTGCGGCATTGTATACACCAGAACCGGCCTTCCAGAAATCTTCGTGCAATGCGACAAGCATATCGAACCCGGGCCTGTCCTGATTCGAAGCGACTTTCAGAAAGTTTCCGTAATTACCCACGTGGAAATAGATATGCTCCTCGCTGTGGAAATGGCCGGAATAATTGACGTGGCTGTCATGGCACCACGCGGCGACCTGGCCAGTGAAATTATCACTCATAAGTGATGCGATCGTACGGTAGTACTCTATCCGGGCTGTGCGTGCGCGCTCGTCGTTCCCGAAAAACAGATAAGGCAGCAGAGGCGTCAGTTCTTCCCCGCTAAGCCTGTTAAAGCGTTCGAACAGTTCGTCGCCGTAAGGAACGCTTGAGAAAGAAGGCTTATTCGCCTTGCCGAAAATATAGATCGACTGGAGCGCAGGTTCGTCAGTAAATATCGCTTCAAAAAGGTCTCCGAAGCCTGGCTCGTGCTCTTTAACTTTCTCGAGCGCGCCTTCAATGAAAGCCGCGACAGCATCTTTATTCAGGAAATTCAGATGCTTTCTGGGGCCGATCGGGGGGTCAACGGTCTTGGCAAAAGCGAAAGGCCATATGTTGCACGGTCTTATGAAGAACGCGAGTAGCTCCCAGTCGCCTTCGGGGCTTTCGGCGTCAATTACGTTGTCCGAAAACTCCGCAGGATAAGCATTTTCGTATTGACCCGGCAGATAAAACGCGGCATAAATGAATCTTATACCGTCCTCCGGCAGAGTTTCCGAAACGCTTTTTCTGCCGCTCCCGGTAAGCCGGAGCACGCCGATATTCTTACCAAGATCAGCATCCCCGTCTTTCATAATATACCCGCCTGCCCAGCCGCTCGGGTATAACACTTCATCATAAAGCCAGGCGTGAAGTCCGTGCTTTCGAAGTATCCTGGCAGTCTCATATAGGTTGTCGAGGTTTTTCGGGTCTTCGTTCCACTTCCCGTCCCACGCCGCATTTATGACTGCTCCGCCACCGTGAGTATCGACAGCTAGTCCTTTAATGCTTTCAGGATTCCGCGAGGCGTCGTGTTCCATCGGATGTATCCTGAATTTAGCGGTCGGTTTTGCAAAAAGATGCGCATCTATCGCTTCGAGCAGAAAACCGAGCAATTCTTTTGCTTTCCCCGCGGTCAATTTATCGCCGCGGCGGAGTCCCGCGCGGTCAATTCCTTCGCTCCACAATGGATCTTCTTCACCGATATCGGAAACGCTTGAAAGCAGCCCTGCAAGTTCCGAGGCGGTCAATATATCCTCGCTGCGGACCGGTCCTGTGCTGCTTATCCAGTGTTCGTCCCACGCCGTCTGCCAGTCACCGGCATAAGGATCGTCTTCCGAAACGTCCGGAAACGACCCTCTGTATTTTACCGGCGAAAGACCCGCGTATTCAACAAGTCCGTGAATGAAAGCGCCGCGCCTGTACGGTTCGGCGGGCATAAAGCTTTCGTAAAAATCAAAGCCTGAAACGTGATCCATATTACAAACCTCACAGGTGCGGCACGAGCTAAATTATAATATATAAAATTATTTCTTTTTCTTCTTAAGCAGAAGCACGATCACCACTGCGATGACAACAACGAGCGCGCAGATGATACCGATTATCAATCCGATATTCGGGCCTCCGGCTTTCGTCTCTTCTGCGGGAGCTTTCGTCGCGTTGTCCTTAGGAACTGCGGTCGGATCACCGACCGGTTTATCCGTTGCTTTCCCCTGCGCTTCGGTATTTACAGGCGCCTGTGTCGCCGGAGCTTCGGTAGGTTCTTCCGGAACTTCCGTAGGAGCTTCGGTAGGCTTGGTGTTTCCGTACTTGTAGATCGCGGTATTGCGAAGCTGGAGACCCTTGAAATTGTTATTATAATCAAAATTATCGAACACAAAGACCCAGTCGCTGTACAGCGAGGTGTCGAGGTCTGCCGCAGCAATATACATAGGCTCCGTTTCGTAATGCGTCCATTCGTCCGCCTTAACTTCAACAGTCATCGGATCAAATTTGCAATAGCAGTTTCCGCCCCATTCCTGCGCAAAAGCCAGGTCTCCTTCCAGGGTATCTCTGGCGATCTCAGTCCAGGAATATCCGTTTCCGTCCCAGTCGGCGATCTGCGTTTCCGGGAAGCTTAGCCCGCCTGACTTCGGGTTTACGGCGCGATATAACGTGGCAAGTTCGACGACCGAACCGGGATTTTCAAATACGCCTTTTATATCAAAAGAAAGTGTAAGCGTGACGCCGCTTGAATCGCCGATCATCTGCTTGATATCATTAAAAATACTGAGTCCGGGAGAAAACCAGGAAAGTTTTGCTGTGGGAATATACTTATAAACGTTTGCGCCATCTTCTTCAGTTACGGTAAGTTCTCCGTCAAAAAATGCCGTCCATTCCTGAGTCAAATAATTGGTGCGTTCCGGGGTATCTTCCGCAAATGCGGGCAAAGAGGTCAGTCCGGCCAGTACAAGTACTGACAATACTATTGCAATAATCTTCTTCATAATAATCCCTCCTGATATTGCACGAAATACGATGAAGTTTTTTAGTCGCGCAGACTCTCTGCTCTGTATACGTGGATTATACCACATCACTTAAAATCATAGCAACCGGTTATTATCTTATGAAGAAATTCAAAAGGCCGATTGCTATGAATATCAGTTATAAAAGAGCCGCGTTATCAGAATGATTTTTTCTTCAGGAATAGTACGGCGCCGCTCATTGCCAGAACTGCGATAACCGCGAACATTGTCACAGCGGAATCACCCGTCTGAGGTATTTCGGCCGGTTCGGTTCCGGGCTGAGCTTCCTCAGGAAGGCAGAAGTAATTTACCGTCCAGATGAGACTCTGCTCATCCCCGTACAGCGCGTAGATCTTAGCAGTATGTCTGCCTTCGGTGATGGCTGTAAGGATCTCGTAGCGTGACGCGTAAACGTCGTTCTCTTTGAAAACGTTCTGATTATGTTTTACGATATCTTCAGCTTCGTATCTGTCAAAGTACTGCATTTCTCCGTCGTCAAGCACAAGGCCGTATTTGTCGAGTCCTTTGTTATTCGCATACCAGCCCCAGAAACGGATCTGCTCTCCCATAAGAGGATACAGATTTTCGGTGATCTCAGTCACTTCCGCGTTTCCGCCGAAGGAAGCTTTATCTACGTTATTTACCGTCACCTGGTCGCGCGCCATACCTTCTTTGAACTGTTTTTCACCATCTTCAAGCACTTTATAGATGGCGGTGTTGCGGAACTGTATCCCGGAGATAACAGAATAGTCAAAATTATCGAAGCAAAGCACCCAATCGGCAAAGAGGTCTTTATCGAGTTCATCGGCAGTTACGCGGATAGGTTCAGACTGGTAAGTGGTCCATGACGTACCGTTTATGGTTATCGCTTTCGGATCCGGGAAGGCCATGTTATTGCTTCCGTCCGGGATCGAGAAAACGAGGCCGCCTTTATCTTTTGCGTCATACTTTCCGTTGAAATTATCATAATCGGCGTATGAAGTTGCGTTTGTGACAGGATTTATACCGCGTACAAGCAGTTGTGTATCGAACGTTCCGGAAGGATCGGCAAATACGCCCCTGACGTCGAACGACAGTACTACCGTAGCTTCGGCATTGTCACCCAGCAGTGCCTTCAAATCGTCGAAGATGCGAAGCGTGGGGCTGAACCAGGGATATCCGTACTGAGGAACATAGGTCAAAACGTCCGCACCGTCTTCCTGTGTTTTTGTGACGGTACCGTTAAACAATGCTTCTTCAGCTGCCCATTCAGTGTGAAGATAATTCGTAGAGTCGAGTTTTGTTTCGGCAAATGCCTGAAGTGTGAACATTGCCATGATCATCATCACGGACAATGCAATCGCGATCAGTTTTTTCATTTTTATTCCTCCTTAAGTTTTCGCCGGCACATATACCGGACTGACGCAAATATTATAATTTATGACAATGCCGTTTTACAATTGCCCCGGTTGTACAAAATTGCTGTTTTATTGCACTTAGTAGCTGTTTTTTAAAAAATGTTTGCAATTGCGGCAATTATTATATATTATATAACAAATTGACGGAGGGATTCGTTATGCTGGACTACAATATTGATATACGCGAAGGTTCTCACGGGCATATTCAGACTCCCGATCAGTATTCCCGAATGTTTCCTTTTTTTGTATACGAATCCGGATACTACATTGCCAACGATAATTATTTCACAAAACGCGACTTTCTCAATAACTATCTCCTCATATATACGGTTTCAGGTTCCGGCTGCCTGAAATGGCATGACAGGCAAACCGTTTTAACCGCCGGCGACGCTGTTGTCATTGACTGCAGATCGTTTCAGGAATATGCCACGCTCGAAGGGGCGTGGTGTTTTTATTATACGCATTTTGACGGCGTTCTCGACGGATACAAAAACTCACTTCTGCAGAACCTTACGCGTATAAAACTCCGTTCTCCCGAATCCGTATCGTCGCGTATGGCTGCAATATGTGAAGCGAGCGCAAAAAGAGATATAAACTCATACGCTACGCAAAGCCATATGATCTCCGGCATCCTGACAGAGATGATGGACTCGCTCTATGCCGGGCAGGATAATAAAGGAAAACGTGACCGCCCCGATATCAGCGAACTTGCTATTTTTATTCATGAGCATTGCAAAGAGGATCTGCACATCGAAGATTTTACCATGCTCGTATGTCTTTCGCCGCATCATATGATCAGGCTGTTCAAGCAGCAGATCGGTATTTCTCCGTATAAGTATATGCATAAATGCAGGATAAATCTTGCTCAGGAGCTGCTGCGGGGGTCCGAGCTTTCGATTGGCGAGGTTGCTTTCGAAGTGGGCTATTCAGACCCGGTAATGTTTATTCGCCACTTCAGTGACTTTGTAGGGGTAACGCCCGGGGAATACAGGAACACTAATATTGTTTTAAGTAACGTAGATATATTAAAATCCGATCTGCGAGGAGCAGAAAATTCAAAAAGAAAGAGTTGAGAGCTATGAGAAAACTGTCCGAAATCACTAAAACCGTGCTGCGGGGCAAATTGACCCGTTTAGTAGTGCTCGCATTCACACTCGTGCTGATATTGACCGCCTTCTCATGCACCAGTGCAAAGATCCAGTACGGTGACGTTGACCAGGATCTTACGGAGGACGAACTCAATATAAAAGGCACCGTCGTGCTGACCGTCGTTCAGACTTCCAACGAAGCGGAATCGATGTCTGCAAAGGGCGTGGTCAATGCTTTCAATAACCGTTATCCCGGTGCGAGGGCGATCTACGAGGAAGGCAGGCGCGAAGCTTTCGCGGCACGTATCTCCGCAGGTGATATAGGAGACGTGTTCTGGGTAGATCCCATTGACGCGAACAATTACCAGCAGAATCACAATGCTCTGATGCCGCTCGATTCGTACCTGAAGCCCCTTAATATTGACGTCGGCGACGTGTATTCCGGCGTGCTCGACGTGGGTAAAATCAGAGGGCGTCTTTATATGGTTCCGAGGAACGTGGGCGGACAGGTGCTTATCTATAACAAAGGGATACTGGAGAGCGCCGGAATAGATTTTGACAATTCCGTTGCCTGCCCCTGGGACGATTTTAAAAGTATATGTAAGCAGCTGACAATTATTGAGGACGGTCAGGTGCAGCAGGCCGGCGTCGCGCTGAAGATCTGGTGGGAACCGATCTGGCAGATGTTCTTCCGGGGCTTCGGCGGAGAATGGATCGACAGCAAGGAGCACAAAGTTTCGATCGTTTCGAGCAACGAGGTCATGACGGGCGTCAACGAGATCATCGCCGGAATTCAGGAGGGCTGGCTCTATCCGGAGGATATGACGTCAATGATCTCTTCGATAAAATATGCTATTCCTGACGGCGACAGTGATATTTCCCGCGTATGCTTCAAATCTTTCGGCGCCATGGCCTGGCTCACCAGCTACGGCCTTATGTACGACCGCCTCGAAATAGATTGGGATTTCTGCACGTACCCTGCTTTCCCAACTCAAAACATTTCGGTAGGCGCGACAGGCTACGTGGTTTATAACCGGACTAAAAACCCCGACACGGCTGCTGCGCTCGCGCTGTTCTTTATGACGCATGAAGGTCAGGTGGCGTACCACTCACAGACGGGCAGCGACGTTCCCGTGATCAAATCGCTCGCCGAAGACGATCTTTGGAAGGGTAAGGGCACGGATTGGGAGGACAAGAATTACGGCGCTTTTGTCGCGTATATGGACAAAACGAAGCCGGCAAATCCCTGCATTATGGCTCCGTTTGAAGTTGCTGATGTTTTCTCGAATGACAGTATGATGGGTGCGCTGGCAAGGATCATTAACGGTGCCGCAGATGCTCAGACCGTTTTCGCTCAGCTCGAGACTAAAGCGAACCAGAAGTGGGAGACGGCACTGTCGTGACAACTAACAACAGTGGCAAGTGGGCGAACCGAGTGATGGTACGAATTTCGGGGGAAACGAAATTCTTAACCATTCACTCGGCTTCGCTGGCGAAAAATAAGGTAGTCAAATGAGCCTTAAATCAATGGAGAGTGGCAAGTGGCAAGTTGCAAGTGGCAAGTTGCAAATGGCAAGTGGTAAGTTGCAAGTGGCAAATGGCAAGTGGCAAGTTGCAAGTGGCAATTTGCCATCACTCGGTTCGCTCATAATTTGTAATTATTCAAAAGCTTCTTGTTCTTCCTTATATTGTGCCAGCGACGCCGAGTGAATGGCTAAGAATTTTGTTTGACCGAAATGCGAACCGGTTCCGGGGTTCGCATGAGACCCAAAATTCGTGCCATCACTCGGTTCGCCAATTATCTTTATGCCTGATCTCAGCGCGCCTTATTTTTCCGCTGACGGTCTTGGGAAGTTCGTCAACGAATTCCAGTATCCTGGGATATTTATACGGCGCGGTCACTTTCTTGACGTGGTTCTGAAGTTCTTTTCTTAGCTCGTCGGTAGGCTCGTAGCCGCGGTTCTTCACAAGCACCACAGTAGCCTTGACCACCTGGCCTCGCACCGGATCGGGTGCCGCGGTAATAGCGCATTCCAGTACCGCAGGATGCGTCATAAGGGCGGATTCCACTTCGAAAGGACCGATCCTGTAGCCGGAGCATTTGATAACGTCATCGACGCGCCCGATGAACCAGATATAACCGTCCTCATCCATCCAGGCATTGTCACCCGTATGGAAATCGCCTCCGCGCCAGAGCTTTTCGTTGGCTGCATCGTCGCCTAAATATCCGGCGGTAAGGCCTACGGGAGGATTGTCTTTGGCGCCGCGGATAACGATCTCGCCTTCCTCGCCTATCTCGACCTCTTTACCGTTTTCATCGACGAGCGCAATATTGTATATAGCCGAAGGTTTGCCTGTCGAGCCGGGTTTCGGCGTGATCCATTTAAAATTCGCCATCAGCACGGGCGTTTCGGTCTGCCCGAATCCTTCATAAAGCTTGTGACCGGTAAGCTGCTCCCACTGATCGAACACTGCGGGATTAAGCGGTTCTCCGGCCATGCAGCAATGGTGTATCGACGAAAGATCGAAGCGCGACAGATCCTCTTTTATCATGAACCGGTACATCGTCGCAGGTGCGCAGAACGTGGTGATCCTGTATTTTTCGATGACGCGAAGGAGCTTTTCGGGGACAAATTTGTCCATATCGTAGCCCAGCTGCGCGGTGCCGGAAAGCCAGCCGCCGTAGATCTTTCCCCAGGAAAACTTGGCCCAGCCGGAATCGGACACAGTCAGATGAAGGCCGTTGTCCTCGACCTGCTGCCAGTAGCGCGACGTCAATATATGTCCGAGCGGGTATTTCTGAAGATGAAGCACCATTTTGGGCATGCCCGTTGTCCCGGACGTAAAATAGATGATCATAGGGTCATTCGCCTTGACCGCCGCTTCGCCTTTCGGGCGCGCAAATTTTTCCGGCATTGCCATAAATCCGGCGCGGAAATCGAGCCAGCCTTCCCTGCAAACTCCGTCGCGGTTCGTCACGAGCGCACGGTATTCCAGCGTCGGGCAGCGGTCAACGGAGTTTTCGACGTGGCCGATTATATTTTCGTCTTCGGCGATAACGATCATGCGTACGTTTGCGGCATTGATGCGGTAAATAAGATCTTTCTCCGTCAGCTGGAACGAAGCCGGAATCATAACCGCTCCCAATTTGTGAAGGGCAACGGCGGTCATCCAGTATTCCCAGCGGCGCTTTAATATGAGCATGACTCTGTCGCCTTTTCGGATGCCGAGCGAAGTCAGATAATTGCATATGCGGCCGGAGTACGCCTTTACGTCGTCAAACGTAAATACGCGCTCTTCACCGGCGTCGTTGCACCATACCAGCGCCCTTTTCCCCGGTTCAATCTCCGTCCAGGCGTCGACAACGTCGTACCCGAAGTTGAAATTTTCCGGCACGTTTATAGTAAAATTCTGTTTGAAATCTTCGTATGAATCAAATTCGAGCCTGGGCGCGAATCGTTTAAGAAGTGCATCTTTCATGGTTTCCTCTTATGGCATTATTACTGTCAAGAATCTGGCGCTTTTTCCGCCGTGTGCGCATTGTGCGTGCGGCACCGTCGGATCAAAATAGAAGCAGTCTCCTTCGTTCAGCAGAAAGCTGCGTTCGCCGAACAGCACCGTTATCTGACCTTCCAGGACGAAATTGAATTCCTGTCCCGAGTGGGATACCATTTCGGGAGGCGCAAATTCCGTCTCCGGTCCGACGGTAACTATCATCGGCTCTATTTTTCGCCCGATGAACTTGTACGCTATGCTTTCGAAATCGTATCCTTCATATCTGTCGACGGCTATCCCCTCGCCTTTCCTGACGATCGAGCAGTTTGCCAGCCTCGGCGCGGTGCCCGTCAGCAGTTCCGTAAGATCGACCTTGAATATTGCCGCAAGTTCATACAAAAAGCTTACGGGAAAATCTTTTTCTCCGTCTTCGTATTTAGCGTACTCTTCCTCGCTCAGTTTTAGCGCGGAAGCAAGCTCGGAACGCTCCATATCGCAAACGTCACGAAGCTCTCTTATACGGGAAGCGATGTCTTTATTGACCGCCGCCGGTCTCTGTGCGCCGCTAATCTCTTCAGCCATATTACTTAAAACTCCTCTCCGGAATTGTCCCCGCAAAAGCCGTCCTTCTTTTCCTGACCGCTTCCGGGGTATTTAATTATATCACAGAAATCAAATGTTGACAGATAATCATGAGGTGTTTCGGCGCGCCTTATCAGTACAGCGTCTTCCGCTTTTCTGCCCGGCTTAAGCAGGATCTCGGCGCATCTTAATTTACCGTTATAATTATATCCCATCGAATATCCGTGCGCGCCCGCGTCGTGGATTGCGATCAGATCTCCTACGTTTATCTCCGGAAGCGCCCGGTCTACGGCGAATTTATCGTTATTTTCACAAAGTCCGCCCGTTACGTCGTATATATGATCGCACGGTTCGTTCTCTTTTCCGAGCACGGTGATGTGGTGGTACGCTCCGTACATTGCCGGGCGCATCAGGTTCGCCGCGCATGCGTCAACGCCTATATATTCTTTGTAAATGTGTTTTACGTGGATGGCGCGCGTCACGAGCATGCCGTGAGCTCCGGTAATATAACGGCCGAGTTCGCACTTGATGGAGACGTCTCCGAGCCTGGAAGGCACGACGATCCTGTCGTACGCCTCTTTAACCTTCGCCCCGACGTAATCCAGATCCGGCGCCTTATCCTCAGGCCTGTACGGTATGCCGATGCCGCCGGAAAGGTTCACGAACGATACTTCGGCACCTGTTTCCGCGTTGATCTTAACTGCCAGTTCGAACATTATGCCCGCAAGCGTCGGATAGTAATCGGGATCGATCATATTTGAAGCAAGAAACGCGTGTATTCCGAAACGTTTCGCACCCATACCGAGGAGTTTTTTTACAGAGCGCATAAGCTGCTCCTCAGTCATTCCGTATTTAGCCTCCTGCGGGCTGCCCATAATGGCTCCGCTGATCGAAAAATCGCCGCCCGGATTGTAGCGAAGGCATATTTCTTCGGGTATCCCGCCGTGTCTGGCAAGGAAATCCACGTGCGTTTCGTCGTCAAGGTTTACGATCGCGCCCAGGGCTCTTGCGTATTCGAAATCTTCCGCAGGAGTTACGTTCGATGAAAACATTATATCGTCACCGCGAAGGCCGATGCTGTCGGACAATATCAGTTCGCAGTACGATGAGCAGTCCATTCCGCAGCCTTCTTCATGAATAAGCTTCATCAGAAACGGGTTCGGGCAGGCTTTTACAGCGAAATATTCTTTAAATCCTTTGTTCCATGAAAAAGCGCGGTAAAGCGCACGTATACCTTCGCGTATGCCTTGTTCATCGTATACGTAAAACGGTGTGGGATATTTCTGCGCCAGTTTTTCGGCGGTCTGAAGGTCAATAAAGCTCTTTTTCATTATCGTGTTACCTCGCTTCCGTGCTGCAAAGAGGCGCGGTCAACGTCACGCGGCGATCATCCGCGCTCCCGCTCCTCTTTTGTATTTTACTACACCGCAGCTAATGACGCAAGATTGAACTGTAAAGTGAAAAGCGGGCGTGAAAAGCAGGAGCGGAGGATCTTGAACGGATCGATAGAATTTCCGGTTCGTGCTTCTCAGTATTCTGCTATTATTCTGATTTCTGTTTTTCCGATTTCAATTATACCGGTTTCTGTTTGTTTGATTTCGGAGCGCCGTATTCACGTTTCATTGCCTCCGTGGAAATGACCCATTGCTTGCCGTACTTGCATGCATCCACGCCGTTGACAAGCTTCCCATATGCTATTGCCTTCCGGAGTGTACTTTCATTAAGGCCCCATAACTGAGTAGCATCCGTAAAAGCCATAAGTCCGTCAAAAGGCGTACTGACTTTAACTCCGTTTTCAAACAGTTCGTTGCATGAAAGGTCAAGTTCGTCGTTCCATATTATTCCGTATCCGCCCGTATCGACCTGAACTTTTTTGAATAATTCAGGGCTGTTTTTCAGCGCCTTAAACTCCGCCCATTTAGTAAATAAAGGCTTAACGTCGTAGATCTTAGTCATTCCCTCTGCAAATTGTACGCTCAGGCGATATTCCGGCAGAGCGTTGACCGCTTTGATTTTATGAAACATATGATCATCTCCTTACGTCAGAGGGGGAACCGGTCTGAATTCCTGCGTTTCCCATATTTTGAGCAGTTCTGTTCTATTGATTGATACCCATTTCTGAACCTTTTCAAGAACTTTTGGAGGCAGATAGCCCTCAAGTACATCTCCCGTGCGTATAGTTATTACAGCTACTTCATTTCCGAATATAGCATGTACGTGCGGCGGATTATGCTCCGCCTGCCTGAAATACATTCGAATAACGGTTCCGTAAAATCTTGCTAATATCGGCACAGCTAAAAGCTCCTTTCTGATATCAGCCCGATTATATCACGGAACCGTGAAATGTCAACCGTTTTTTTCGGATCATTTTTGCGGATCGTTTTCTCAGATCATCTCCCCGGATCATATACAGGCGAGGCGGCAAGTTTCATAAACTCTTCCTCGCTGATGACCGGCACGCCCAGTTCTTTCGCCTTTTTATTCTTTCCGGAGCCGGAATTCACGTCGTTGTTGATCAGATAATCAGTTTTTGAAGATACTGAGCCCGAAACTTTTCCGCCACGCTCTTCGATAAACTCCACCATCTTATCTCTGTTCGAAAAGCCGTTGAGAGCGCCGGTGATGACGAACGTTTTGCCTTCAATCGGCGAAATTGCACCGGATGAAGCCTGAACGTCATTGTCGCCGTCAGCGCGTACGGAACGCACGTCGTCGGAAATATCAAGCAGTCCTGCGAGTTCTTTAAATTCTTCAAAGCGCGAAACGTCATCAGCCCACTCATAGATATTGTCGTTTATGACCTCGCCTATGCCCGAAACGGCGCTGAAATCGAACCGCTCAGCGATCAGTCCCGTAAATCGTCCGTAAGCGTCTGTCCCTAAGAAGCGCGAGATCTGTTTCGCCATATCCTTGCCGATGCCCGGGATCCCGGCGGCGTTCAGGAGCGCGGAGAATTTCACGCTGCGGCTCGCCGCGACGGCAGCCTGCAGATTTTCATACGATCTGACTCCGAATCCCTCCAGCGTAACGATATTGTCCCTGAAGCGTTCCAGGCGGTAAAGATCCGCGAACTTACGCACGAATCCGGCGTCAATGAACGTCTCAAGCGTTGCCTCCGAAAGTCCCACGATATTCATCGCGTCCCTCGACACAAAATGTGTAAAGCGGCCAACGTGCTTCGCCGGGCAGTCAGGATTTTCGCAATAAAGCGTCTCAATGCCTTCGTTTTCGTGTACCGACGTCGCGCCGCCGCATACAGGGCAGTTCTCCGGGATCGGAGTCTCTCCCGTGCTTTCTATCGTTTCAGCGATCTGCGGTATGATCAGATTCGCCTTATAAACGCTCACGCGGGAGCCTTTGCCTAATCTCAGGGCGCGGGCGATGCTGACGTTGTGCACGGAGGCGCGGCTCACAGTGGTGCCCTCGATCTCGACGGGATCGAATATTGCCACCGGATTCAGCAGCCCGGTGCGTGAAGCGGACCATTCGATCTCGCGGATACGGCTCTCCACAGCCTCATCCTGCCACTTAAAAGCGATGCCGTTTCGCGGAAATTTGCCAGTCGAACCAAGCGACCTGCCGTACGCCTCGTCGTCTAAAATAAGCACCAGCCCGTCGGTGGGAAATTCATTTTCAGGCAGCTGCCGCTCAAACCGTTCGAGCTCGCTCACCACCGTAAGAGGCGTCACGAGCGTGTGCGGGACAACGCTGAACCCCTGCCCTTCGAGCCATTCATACTGCGCATTTTTAGAATTCGCGTCCCTGATCCCTCTCCCGTCGTCAATATAAACGAGATCGAACGCCATGACCGTTACCGGCCTCTCCGCCGCCTCCTTCGAGTCCAGCAGCCTGACCGTAGCCGACGCGAGATTTCGCGGATTTTTGTATTTCGCTTCGGTCTCGGGAATGCGTCTGTTAACTTCCTCGAAATCCGCATATTTCATTACCGCTTCGCCGCGGATGATCAGTTTCCCTTTAAAACGGATCCGCTTCGGCACGCCGCCGAAATGCACTGCGTTATGCGTAACTACTTCTCCGACTGTCCCGCTGCCTCTCGTGACGGCCTTCTGAAGCATTCCGCCCTCGTACGTGAGGACGACGGTGAGACCGTCCAATTTCCAGGACAATACTCCGTCCATTCCGCCGAGCCATGCAGGCAGGGCATATCTGTCTTTTGTTTTGTCGAGGGACAACGCAGGAAATTCGTGTTCGGATTTTTCAAGTTTTGATACGGCTTTATACCCTGCTCCGGCGCTTTTAGTGGGGCTGTCGGGCAGCACCGTGCCGGTTTCGGCCTCTAACGCCGAAAGTCTGTCGTACAGCCTGTCGTACTCGAAGTTGGACATTATTTCATTGTCCTCGACGTAGTACGCGTACGCCGCCTCGTTCAGCGTGCGCACGAGCTCTTTCATTTCGGCTAAAGTGGTTGTGGTTAGATTATTGTCCATAATTGATCTCCGTTGCCGCGGCGTTTTAATTTACACGGTCAATTCTCAGTTTTTGCACGAGATCGCCGTCTCAAGCGATATTTCGATCAGGTCTGTCAATGATTTTTCGCGTTCTTCCGCGCTCATGCATTCGTCATAAACGAAAGAATCGCTTACGGCGCATATCGAGAGCGCGCGTTTCCCTGCCCTGGCTGCATTGCAGTAAAGCGCCGCGGATTCCATATCGATGCCAAGCACGCCCATCTTCGCCCAC
>JAGCTF010000251.1 GCA_017963755.1 Clostridia bacterium
GACCCCGCACCGGATGCAGGGGCTTATGCGCCAAAGCAGGACAAAATGCGCCTGAACGAACTTTATCCTCCGCGCGGACAATATTTTACCGCGTTGCCCCCGAGAATTCAAGTTATGTTTTACAGTCTGCCATTCAATGTGCTAAAATACGGGCAAGCTCGATCGGCGTACGGAAAGCCGCAACTTCCGCAAACGCCAGACCGGAAGGATGCGTGGGTCAATATGAACAGGTTAAAGAGAACTGCCGGAAAACTTATCAAAAAAATCGTTGACCGCTTCACCGGAACAGGCCTGGACCAGGCACTCGTGAAAGCGGAAGGAGAAGCGGCATGCGACAGCCGGCTGAGCGAGATCATACGCCTCTCAGCCGCGGAAGGCTGCGTACTTCTTAAGAACGACGGGGCCCTTCCCCTTGATAAAGATAAAGAGATCAGCGTGTTCGGCCGCACCCAGTTCGACTGGTTTTACGTCGGATACGGTTCAGGCGGAAACGTAAATGCACCATATAAGATAAATCTCGTTGACGGTCTTGAAAACGCCGGCGCATCATATAATAAAGCCGTTGCAGACGCGTACCGCAGCTGGATCTCCGTACCCGTAAACGCCGCCGATGAAGGCTGGTGGGGCCACTGGCCGTTCTCCCACCCCGAAATGCCGCTCGATCCGTCGCTCGTAAAAAAAGCAGCTGAAACTTCATGCGCTGCAGTTTGCGTGATCGGCAGGGCGGCAGGCGAAGATCGCGACAACAAGCTGAAAAAAGGCAGTTATTATCTTACTGATGAAGAGCTCTCGATGCTGAAGGCTGTTACGGACGCTTTCGAAAAGACGGTCGTAATACTCGACGTCGGAAACATAATTGATATGAGCTGGGTCAGGCAGTTCGGGGACCGGATTTCGGCGATCCTTATCGCGTGGCTCGGAGGGATGGAGAGCGGAAACGCCTTATGCGACGTGCTGTTCGGAACAGTGTCTCCTTCCGGAAAACTTCCAGATACTATTGCGGAGAACTATTCCGACTACGTTTCTTCGCCGTTTTTCGGAGGAAAAAAATACAACCGGTACGCAGAGGACATATTTGTAGGATACCGTTATTTTGACGCGCATCCCGAAAAAGTGCTGTGGCGGTTCGGATACGGGCTTTCGTATACCACGTTTGAAGTAACGGAAACGAACGGCCCCGGATACGACGCCGGAAGCGGGCGGTTTTCAATAAGCGTGACCGTAAAAAACACCGGCAAGGCAGCCGGAAAAGAAGTTGTCCGCCTGTACTGCAGGCAGTGCCCCGGGCGCCTGGCTAAAGCAGTAAGGGTGCTGGCCGGATTTGCCAAAACGAAAATAATTGCCCCCGGCGAAAGCGATACGGTCAATATCATTTTTGACCGCAAATATATTTCGTCGTTCGATGAAGCAGCCCATGCATTCGTTATCGAGCGAGGTCAATACGTTTTCGAGCTTCAGACCGATTCCCCCGCCGGCGCAGATTTCTTAGAAATCGGAACGTACGACTGTGAAGAAGAGATCGTCGTTGAACGCTGCCACACACTCGTTTTCTCCGGCCCGGAACTAAAAAAACGGATACTGGATGAACTTCCCGCCGGCATA
Organism: Clostridia bacterium; assembly: GCA_017963755.1. Taxonomy (GTDB): domain Bacteria; phylum Bacillota; class Clostridia; order UBA1212; family UBA1255; genus UBA1255. The sequence continues at coordinate 1,603 of JAGCTF010000251.1, forward strand.
AATTACGACGGCGATAAAGGCATCTCTTTTGATGACGTTCGCGCCTCTCACGAGAAACTTGACAGCTTTATCTCGCAGCTCAGCCTCGAGGAACTCGAAGCGCTAACGCGCGGCCACGGAATGATGGACTCCCCTCTCGGCACTCCCGGAAATGCCGGCGTTTTCGGCGGAATACTCCCCTCACTTCGCGAAAAAGGCGTAAGACCCGTGACATGCGCAGACGGCCCGGCGGGACTCAGGCTTAAAAAATACGCTGCGCTGATGCCGTGCGGCACCGCTTTAGCAGCCTCATGGAACGAAGCGCTTGTCACCGATATGCACAGGCTCATTGCCGAAGAGATGGACGGATACGGAGTGGATATGCAGCTTTCACCAGGTATGAACATACACAGAAATCCGCTGTGCGGCAGAAATTTTGAATATTTCTCTGAAGACCCCGTACTGTCCGGGAAAACCGGTGCGGCAGTCGTACGCGGAGTACAGTCCGCCGGGAGATCGAGCTGCCCCAAGCATTTCGCGTGCAACAACCAGGAGACAAAGCGCAACACAAACGATTCAAGGCTATATGAACGCGCGCTTCGTGAAATATATCTGCGCAATTTTGAGATCACAGTAAAAGAAGCCTCTCCCCTTGCGATAATGACGAGCTACAATAAGGTCAACGGCGTATGGTCGCACTACAGTTACGACCTTGTGACTACGGTACTGCGCCGCGAATGGGGCTTCCCGGGACTCGTAATAACAGACTGGTGGATGAAGAAGTCAAGGTCTCCCGAATTTCCGAAACTCAGGGACAACGCCTACCGGGTCCGCGCAGGCGTTGACGTCCTCATGCCGGGCAATATGAGCCGTGTGCGCCGCAGATTCGTTTCAGACGGAACGCTCCTTAAAACGGTCGGTAAAAGCGGCGGTATCACTCCGGGCGAGATACAGCAGAGCGCCCGCCGCGTGCTCGAATTAATCCTTGCCCTCGATAAAAATAAATGATAAAATATCCGTACTTAAATTTCTTTTTAAGTTCGACAGGAGGAAAGAATATGAAAAGAAAAATCGCATTGTTTACCGCGATCGTAATGTGCGCAGTGTTTATGCTTGCCTCTGTACCGGCTTTTGCCGAGGAAGAAAAACCTGCTGACGAAAAGTATGCAAGATTTATCGCGCTTGGAAATGATCCGTACGCTACTTTCAAATTCAGCGCAAGCGGGAAAAACACGAATATTGACCCCGAAACCGTCGTGTGGGCGGCGATACGCTATAGAACAGAGTCTCAATATGACAGCACCGGCGTAGAGTATAAAGCACAGTTCTACGTAAATCCCGCAAACGAGCCCTGCGTACCGGTAACGTACAAATTCACCAAAAACTGGGAAACGTCAATAATCGACTGCACCGCCACGAACGAAGACACCTCCCTTGACTCCAAGTGGAACAGCGGAGGCTACACAAGCACAGGCGAGGTGCGTTTTGACCCGCTCGAACCCGACCGCGATTCAGAAGATACGTCACAGGATGAAGTAAACGGACAGGTACAGAAAGACGACTACATCGACGTGGCATGGATCGCCTTCTTTGAAAAGAAAGAGGACGCCGAAGCATATACCGGAGTTGAAGATACTCCTTACTGTATCCTCGATCTGAGCAGCTTCAGAAATCCCGCCGGTGCACATAACCTCAAGATCAAGATCCAGTCTGATAACGGTGAAGATGTTCCCGATGATACTGACGATAAGCTTTTCTATCTTTATGATAAAGATATTACTGTGAACACAGGCTGGTGGCTCAACCCCGTAGTCGAAGAAGCGACGATAGACGTTTCGTTCGAGATCGATAAATGGTTCAGCGGTTTCAATTATTTTGCATACTGCTGCCCGAATCCAGTTCCTATGAGAATAGCCCTTCTGAACGAAAATGAGGACGAGGTCTGGTCCGGAGAAGCTACCTGCTCCAACAACGAAGGACATACCGTCGATATGGAGAAGCGCTTCGCACCGGGCGTATATACTCTCTCGTTTATCGGCGGAGACGTAAGTGAACTTGAATATGATACGTGGTTCGTGCTCGGATCTTGCGCAGCGCTTAACGAAAAGCTTGAAGAAGATTCCGTTACCGTTATCGGAGGAGCTACCAACGACAGTACCGGACCCGCTCCGTTCGTTTCATTCATTACGTGCGATCCAGACCCTGATTACACACCCGCGCCTACGAAGGTCCCCGCAACCGCAACTCCGACTAAAGCGCCCACAGAAGCTCCTACGGCTGCTCCCGCGACCGAAGCCGCTACCGAAAATCCCGCTGAAGAGCAGACGTCCGAAACCTCAAAACCTCAGGACAATGATAATAAGAACAACGATAAGCCGGATGAAAAGAAGACCAATATCTGGCCCATTATCGGAATTATTGCCGCAGCCCTCGTCGTGATCTGCGCCATTGTCGTAATCCTTGTTTCTCTTAAAAAGAAAAAGAAATAAACATATTTCTTAAAGAACATGATCCGTTACGTTTGCGGAATCGAAGATGAAAACGTTTTATTATCCAGTCTGCTGACAGGCAGGCTGGATATTTATTCGTCTACGCTCAGCAGGCTGAAGGCGGGAGGCGGGATATATCTCAACGGAGAAGCCGTACACGTAAGGCGGCCGGTTCACGAGGGCGACATTGTCGAGATCGACCTTGCGTGCGCTGAGATCCCGTCACAGATACCAGCCGAGCCGTGGCTCCCGGAAATCATTTTCGAAAGTGAGGGGCTGATCGGCGTCAACAAACCCGCCATAAGCGTTGTCCATCCCACTGTCTTTCACAGGGAAGGCACTATTGCCGCCGGTGTCGTCAATTATTATCAGCAAAAAGGCATCCGCGCCGGTATCCACATCGTTAACCGCCTCGATCTCGGGACTTCCGGCCTCATGCTGTTCGCAAAGTACGGGCTCGTTCAGGAACGTTTGCGAAAGCAGGCGGAGCGCGGAGAATACACGAAAATTTATATAGGCGTGGCGGATACGCGAAACCCGGAACAAACGTTGCGCGCCGGAGACCGGTTCGATATTGACGCACCGATAGCGCGCGACAGGACGAGCATAATAAAGCGAAAAGTCGATCCGGACGGAGACCCCGCGCTTACAAAAGTTAAAATACTCTCTGTAAATGAAGAAAAGCATACAGCGCTCGCAGCCTTTTCGCTCGTCACAGGGCGTACGCACCAGATAAGGGTACATATGAGTCACGCCGGATTTCCGCTGCTCGGCGATTCCATGTACGATCCGGCTTTTTACGAGTCTGAAAATACACATCAGCTCCTGCATCAGTTCAGGTCGGAATTTACCGAACCGCTGACACAGGAGCATATGAGAATTTATTGTCCGCTGCCGGACGAGATATCGTCCGAATATCCCGAAGCGGAAATGCTTCAGGAAGCAGCTGAATCGTCAGATATATTCGATTCGCTTACAACGTAGATCGGCCTTTTTTTTACTTCCATATACGTTTTAGCCAGATACTGGCCAAGTATTCCGATGCAGAACAGCTGTATGCCGCTGATGAAGAATACGATGCACATCGCGCTCGCCCAGCCTCCTACGGAATTATGCCATATGAGCTGGCGTACAAATACGATGATGAGCGCTATAAACGAAACAAGGCAGAAAATCAGGCCGAGCACAGACGAAACTGCGAGCGGCGTCGTTGAAAACGCGACCATGCCGTCGATCGAATAAAGCAGGAGCTTCCTGAACGACCACTTTGTCTCCCCCGCCGCGCGCTCGACGTTCTCGTATTCGAGCCACTTCGTGCGGAATCCGACCCAGCTGAAAATCCCTTTGGAAAATCTGTTATACTCGCGCATCTCGAGGATCGCGTTTACCATAGGCCGCTTCATCATTCTGAAATCGCGCGCCCCGTCGACTATCTCTGTCTTGCTCATTTTGCGCATTATTTTGTAAAACATGCGTGCGAAAAACGATCTTATCGGAGGCTCGCCTTTGCGCGTAACACGCCTCGAACCCACGCAGTCGTACGGTTCTTCGTCAAGGATCCTTATCATTTCCGGTATGAGCGAAGGCGGATCCTGAAGATCCGCGTCCATGATTGCCACCATCGAACCGGAAGAAGCCTCGAGACCTGCGAACATTGCCGATTCCTTGCCGAAATTTCTGGAGAACGAAACGTATTTCACGCGCGGATCCGACGCGGCGAACTCTTTCACTACAGCGAGAGTATTGTCCCTGGAACCGTCGTTTACAAATATGAATTCAAACTCGCAATCCTTTTCCCTGCATTCGTCCGCGACTTTGCATATCTCCGGATAAAACAAAGGTAGTACCTGTTCTTCGTTATAGCATGGGACAATTATACTTACCAGTCGCATCGTTCAAACAACTCCTCTCCGGGTCTCAGCCCGGTCTTAACGATCAGTTCCTCCATATCGTCTGGCGGAGGACAACTGAATTTCATTCTTTCTCCCGTCACGGGGTGCCTCAGCAGCAGTCTTCCGGCGTGCAGCGCCTGCCGAAAAGCGGGCAGCCC
>JAGCTF010000252.1 GCA_017963755.1 Clostridia bacterium
AGTTTCGCATTTGTGGCACGAACGGCGTTGCCGCCCGCCCCAAATGCGGATGCGAGCTAAGCCCGCGCCCCAATATTATTCTCAGCAGACCGGCTCTGCGAAGGGGAGGCAACTGAAAAAGAAAACAGCCCCGGGACGTTGATCTCGAGGCTGTTTTGTAGTGCGGATAGCAGGACCCCCACCTGTATGAGAGAACTTTCACACGGACCTGAACCGTGCGCGTCTGCCAATTCCGCCATATCCGCATTGGCATGTTTTTCGCTGTGTTTGACCCGGTCAGCGAGATCCGGGAGCGGGGCTTACTTCGCGGCAGCTTTTTTCACCGAGGTAACGGTAGCTGAACCGTGCGCGTCTGCCAGTTCAGCTTTTCTCCGCATTGGCATATTTTTACGCCTTCTTCGAGACCTGCAAGCAACCGGGCAGGATTCAGCAATTGCCTCAAAGAAGCACCCGATAACGCAAAACCAGTGCTTGCGTCATCGGGTACTTATGTAAACCAAACAATTTCAAAGCGTCTTCAGGTACTTCGCGCTGAGGTCGAGGCCTTCCCACGTTTCCATATCGGGAATGCCTTCCTGCTCAACGATGTAGAGGACGTCTTTACCGAGCAGTTTGTATATCCCGGGAAAATCAACGAGGCCTCTGCCGATAGCGGTCCCGGCGTAAGGCGAAACGGTCTTTACCTCTTTCATATGGACCATTTTTACGCGGTCTTTATATTTCGTCAGATAAGCGACCGGATCAGCGCCGCCGACAAGCGCCCAGCACACGTCGAGCTGAACGTTTACCAGCTTCGGATCAGTGTTTTCGTACAGAATATCGAGCAGCCATTTGCCCTGCTCGTCGCGGGCAAATTCGTGTGAATGGTTATGGTAGCTGAAATGTATCCCTGCGGCCTCGCATTTTTCACCGATACCGTTGAAAAGTTCAGCGATGCGAAGGACGTTGTCGCGGCTGTTGAAGTCTCCGATCCCCGCGCAGGCAATATTTTTCGCACCCACGGTATTCATATATTCAAGTTCGGCGTCAAGGTTCCCTACAACGTTTGCATGGGAGCTCACGGCCTGCAGCCCGTACTCATCGAGCATCCGCTTCATTTCGTGCGCGTCAACGCCGAAATATCCCGCAAATTCTACCTGGCTGTAGCCTGTCTCCGCCACTCTTTTAAGCGTTTCAGGCACGCTTCTGGCCATATCTCCGCCAACAGAATACAGCTGTAAACCAATTTTATCCATTCCAATCATCCTTTCTTCGCCACGCGGGCGGCAATTTCATTTAAGAATTCGTCCAGATTCATTACTTTTTTACTTTCAAGTGTAGAAATAAGCGCGAGGTCGCCGGTCATATTGCCCTCCGCGATCGCTTCGAGCGTACATTCCTCGACGCTGCGTGCAAATTTCACCAGCTCCGGGATCCCGTCCAGTTCGCCGCGTTTCGCAAGCGCGCCGGTCCAGGCGAAAAGTGTTGCCACCGGGTTCGTGGAAGTCGGTTCGCCCTTTAAATATTTATGATAATGGCGCGGGATCGTGCCGTGAGCGGCTTCGAATTCGTAATATCCGTCAGGCGATACGAGCACAGACGTCATCATTGCGAGACTGCCGAATGCGGTCGCGAGCATGTCGGAGAACACGTCTCCGTCGTAGTTCTTGCACGCCCACAAAAAGCCGCCTTCCGATTTCATTACGCGCGCGATCGCGTCGTCAACGAGTGTGTAGAAGTATGCTATTCCTTTTTCTTCGAAGCGTGTTTTGAATTCATTTTCGTATATTTCGGCGAAAATTTTGCGGAATTCTACGTCGTACGTCTTAAGGATCGTATCTTTTGCAGAGAACCACAGATCGACGCCCAGATCGAGCGCATACTGGAAGCAGGCGCGCGCGAAATTGGCCACGGAAGCGTCCGTATTGTGCATGCCCATAACGATACCGGGACCTCCGTCAAACTCTTTTACGGTGACTCTGCGCTCCGACCCGTCCGGATCGGTTATCACCAGCTCCGCCTTCCCTCCCTGCGGCACTTTCGCGTCAACGGCTGCGTATATGTCTCCGTACGCATGTCTTGCGATCACTATCGGCTTTTTCCAGCCGGGAACGAGCGGTGAAATTCCTTTTACCAATATAGGCGCTCTAAAGACTGTTCCGTCGAGGATCGCTCGGATCGTGGCGTTCGGGCTTTTCCACAACTTTTTCAGTCCGAATTCGACCTGGCGCTGCGGGTTCGCGGTGATCGTGGCACACTTAACGGCCACGCCGTACTTTTTCGTTGCCAGCGCGCTGTCAACGGTCACCTGATCGTCTGTGGCGTCGCGGTTCTGTATCGAAAGGTCGTAATATTCGGTCTTGAGGTCAACGAACGGTTCGATCACTGTTTCTTTGATCTTTTTCCAGATTATTCTGGTCATTTCATCGCCGTCCATTTCCACCAGCGGTGTTTTCATGCAAATTTTCGCGTTGTTGCTCATGCTTCGAGCGCTCCTTTCGGTATAATCCAGGTACATCTGCCTTGCCAGCTCCACGCTGTCTTCCCCGGTCGGATTTTTAACGGGTGCGAATTCATCTGTACGCTTAACCCTAAGCACTTTAAGGCTGTTCAGCGCGCGAAACGCGTCAAACAGGAACAGTTCGAACTTGTATCCGCCTGTCCGTTCGAGCTCGCCGCCCGATACGGGGTCAAAATATTTCAGTTTTTTTACTGCCACGTGGTAATCCATGCCGGTGTCGCACAGTTTTCCAACTACGTCCATGCGGAAAACGTACGCGAGCAGGTTGCAGTCGCCGTAAACGTATTGTCCGTCTGCGCCGGTCATTTCCGCGCATTCTTTCGGGATCTCGGTGTATTCTACGACGCCGGGCTTGCCGCCGCGGTAGCAGAACACGCCGGACTTCTCGCCGGGGCCGCGTTTTAAATATGATTTTGCTATGGCCTCACAGCCGGGTTCGTCGATGAGCGCGCCGAGGAACAGCGGATCAGCCATCTTTATAAGGCAGTTATCGACGCCGGTGACCATAAGATACTCGACGTTCATTGCCCGCAGCTCGTCGAGGCAGCCCTGCTTTTTAAGCGAAACGAACATGCCGCCGTTGCCGTTGGGACTTTTCAGGACTTTGTCCGGCGCTTCTAACTGAAGCTTTCCGTCCGGCGTGAGCGGCGGTATCATCGTCTGCGGGAAGAAGCGGACCTTGTCTTTCGGGTACCCGAAATAACCGTGCGTTTCAAAGAACTCAACCGTTGCGGCGTGATTTATCTCGCTCGTCATGATATACCACGGCACGCACGCCCCGGCTTTCTCCGAAACGCGCTTCAATTTATCCGTATGCAGCTCAAACAGGGATTTGTGCGAAGGAAGCCCGATGTCGAACGTGCCTTTCGGGCCGTTGTGTCCCAGCCGCGTGCCCTGTCCCCCGGCCATAGTAAGAACCGCGAGTTTTCCGTCGGCAATAGCCTTAAGTCCGAGTGTTTCGAGCCTCTCCCTCTCGCGGCCAGAAAGCGTTTCGCTGTCGAGCGGCTTGAGCGGCGTCAATTCGTTCGGGTCTATCTCTCCTCCTGCTTCGTGCTTTCCCGCTTTCGCGTAAAGCTCCTTCATCATCGGAAGGTCGATCTCTTCTATATCTGCTAAAAGCCGCTTTCTGCCTTCCACGGAAAGCGCCCCGTAGCATGCTAAAAGCCCGGTCTGACCGTATTCCTCCAGTCTCTTTCGGGCTTCTTCATATCTTTTTTCAAGCGATCTCATGTCGTCTGCCATCTATATGCTCCTGTCTGATCTCATATGTCTCCGGCCTCCCGGTCCTGTCCTTCCGGTCCGGTACTCCGCTTCAATCCGTGATCTTTTTGAGCTCCGCTTCCTCTTCCGGAGAGATCGCTGCCGAAGCGCCGGGGCCCTTTTTCCGCCTTCCGACGTTTTTAACCTCGCTCGCCTCGAACTGCTGTATCTCATAAGTATCCGCGCCGGTCTCAAAGCTTACCTTCACCGTTTCACGCAGATAATTTGCCTCCGTAACGACGCCCTTGCCCGCCGGAGTTTCAACGACCGAGCCTTCCGGAGGCACGCGCTTCATGGCATCTTCATATGCATCCTGCTCATATTTCAGGCAGCACATAAGGCGCCCGCAGGTGCCCGAGATCTTGGAAGGGCTGAGAGAGAAGCCCTGCGTTTTAGCCATTTTTATCGAAACAGGCTGGAAATCGTTCATTGCCGACGCACAGCATATAACTCTGCCGCATATGCCGAGGCCTCCGACTGTACGCGCCTGATCCCTTGACCCGACCTGGCGAAGCTCGATGCGGGTGCGGAAAATTGACGCCAGATCCTTTACGAGTTCACGGAAGTCGATGCGGTTCTCCGCTACGAAATATATCAGCAGTTTGCTGAGGTCAAACGTGTATTCCGCGTTTATGAGCTTCATGTCGAGCCCGAACTTCTCCACTTCGTCGCGGCAGATAACGAACGCTTCCTCTTCGCGGCGGCAATTATCTTCGAACAGTTTATCGTCAGCGGGGGTGGCGATCCGGATGACCGGCTTCAGCGGCTGCTGGATAAGGTTTTCGTCAACGTCTCGCACGTCCGATACTGCCTCGCCGTATTCCTGCCCGTGCAGCGTTTCGACGAGCACGTGCATGCCTTTTTTTATATCAAGTCCGTCCGGGGAAAACGAGTATATCCTGCCGTTCTGACGGAATTTTACACTAATTATCTGCGCCATAAAAATCTCCTGCTTCAGTTCCGTACCGCCTCTATGATCGCAGCGGCTAAATTCACTGTTACCATCCTGTAGTTAACGTTTTGTCCGGCGAGCCTGTACGCCGAATTTACGGCGTCAAGTATCTTTTCCCAGCCGTGTCTGCCGGTGACTTCCGCCAGCTCTTCTATTTTATTCTGAAAGTGTGTATTTTGCAATGCCGCCGGATCGCCCAGTCTCGCAAAAAGCGCCGCGTCCCGTACGAACGAAGTTAGTTCAAAAAACATATAATCCTTATTCGCGGCACTGTCCTTATCCGTAAACAGCTCCGTGAACCCTGTAAGGAACCTGCCCTGACTCTTTTTCAGCATCAGAAGCGTATCTAAAATGCGTTCCCTGAGCGTGCCGTACAGTCCGAAATCTTTAAGCTGCAGCGCGCGTCCGATGATCCCGTCTGCGTACGAAACGATGAATTCTTCGCTTTCTTCACTCGTCTCTCCGCCCGATCTGCGGTACGCTTCGAGCACTTCCTCGCGGCTGTACCTCGCGAAATCGAGCCTGGTAACGCGCGATCTTACAGTATCTATGAGAAGCGCGGGATTTGAGCAGACGATCACGAGCATGACGTATTCCGGCGGTTCTTCGATCGTTTTCAGCAGCGCGTTCTGCGCCTGGACCGTCAGTTTTTCGCCGCGGTCAATTATATAAACTTTCCTCGCAGAAACTGTTGGCGCGGTGGCAATATCTTCTTCGAGCTGCCTCACGACTTCCACTCCGAGCGTTGCGCGGTTTTCGTCGCCTCGTATGATCTGAACGTCCGGATTCGTTTCAGCCGCCGCCAGTCTGCACGCACGGCAGACTCCGCACGGCGCGTTCTCCGCCGCGGCTCCGGTACACATGACGCCCCTCGCAAACTCCTTCGCGAAACTTTTCCGTCCTATGCCGTCCGGGCCGCAGAAAAGATAAGCGTGACCGGTTTTTCCGCTGCTCACGGCTTCAGAAAGTGTTCTTTTTATAAACTCCTGTCCGAGTAATCCTTCAAACATCGTGTACTCCAGGCACGTTTAAGCGCGGCATGGCGCAATGCGTAAAAATCAGAATTTGTAGAATTTATCGACGTCGATAACGAAGACCGTTGCCCCTCCGACCGATACCTCGATCGGGAAAGAAGGTGCCCCTCCCTGCACGCCTGCCGTAGGAGACAGTACGGCGGGATCGACGAACTGTTTGCGGCCGCTCGATTTGCTTTTTATAAGTTCAAGCGCGCCTTCGAGCTTGTCTTCTTCTACGCCGCAGAGCAGCGTGGTGTTTCCGGAACGCAGAAATCCGCCGCTCGAGCACATTTTCGTGACACCGTATCCCTGTCTGTTCAGCGCCTGGGTCAATGCCGCGGCGTCATCATCGTGTACTACGGCTATTATGAGTTTCATATGCGATCCCTCCTGAAAAGATCATATCTGGCGGCGATCTTGCCGCCTATCACGGCTTCCGCGCCTGCGAGGCTGTCCGTCAGCTGCTCCGGCGTATGCGCCCCTATAATGGGAACTACCGGAATTGACCCCGGCCGCGTCATCCAGGCGATCGATAATTGCCCCGGACTCAGCCCGGTCTCCTTTGACAGCGCTTCAAGCTGCTCGAAGCGGTCAATATTTTCCTTGTTGTAATATCTTTTTCCCGCTTTTCCTCCCGGATCCTCCACGCCCGCGTCAGCGCGCCGAAGCTTCCAGAAGAAGCCCTTCGCCTGCGACGAATACGCGAACAGCGGCAAAGGTTTTGCGAGATATCCGCGAAATTCTTCTTCATTCATTTCGACCAGCGTATCGTCTCCGGCGCTTCCCGGATTCGGCACTGCGAGGCTCCATTTTATCTGCGAACACACGGGCCCGGCGAGTCCGTTTTCGCGGCAGTAAGCGGTGATTTCTTCTATTCTTCCGAATTTCCAGTTCGAGACGCCCCAGTATTTGAATGCGCCGCTCTTCTGAAATTCGTCCATCCAGCCCGCGATCTCCGAAACGGGTACCGAAGGGTCATCGCGGTGCAGCCAGTATATGTCGATCTGCTCCGTCTGCAGACATTCGAGGCTTTCCTGAAGATCCTCGCATATATTTTTCCGGTCGATACGCGAATCATGCATATCACCGATCACCGGGAACCCGCCTTTCGTGCAGAGAATGACGTTTTGCCTTGTGCCTTCGCTCTTCATCCATCGCCCGATGACTTTTTCACTCATATGTTTTTCGCCGGGAAGGTAGTCGGAATACACGTGCGCGGTGTCAATTACGTTGCCGCCTTTTTTCAGGTACAGTTCCATCAGGCCGCGCGCATCCGGCTCGGGTATTGTCTTTCCGTAGTAGTCCGTTCCCAGCGCCACGCATGAGAGCGGGGGCAATTTTTCAAACAGTCTGCTGTACCGCATATCAAACGTTGAGCTTCAGCACGGAGATGTCGGATATCTCAAGCGCGATCTCTTTTTCGATCGTTATAATATCTCTCCTGATATCCTCGAGCGTCTCTTCCTTCGCACCGCGCTGCGGCCTTTTGGGAATGCTTTCGACCGTTTCGCGAATGGCGTGGGCAACTTTATCGTACCTGTCTCCGCGTTCGTTTCTTTCGTTCCGTTCTCCCCGCCTGGGCTGCCTGGAAGCGAATTCATTCTGCTGCTCGCGGCGGCCGTGCTGGTTCTGGTTGTTTCCTCCGTGCCTGCCGCGGTTCCTGTCGAAGTTGTTCTTACGAACGGGACCGCGCCCGAAGCCGCCCTGCTGATTCTGCGCATTCTGATTAGGCACCTGATTGCGGCCTCTGTTATCGCCCGTGATCTCGCCCACCTGCGACTGCGCTCTGTCAACGAAGGAGCGAACGCCTCCGCTGTTGTCTTTTCTTTCGGAATTCTTGTTCTCTGTGCTGTTGTCTTCCAAGATGATCATCCTTCTGCAGCTTTTAGTTTATGTATATCTCAGCGCATTTATCTGCGTTCTTTTTCTATTGACACCCCGAGCAGCGTGCCGTCGGGTCTGGTGTATTCTTCCGCCGTCTCCACTATCGTGACCGTTCCGGGCTGAGGCGCAGGATCTTGCTTTGACGCGCGTCCCGTTCCTGAAAACAGCCTGAACAGTCCGCCTGCGGATGTTTTTTTCTCTTTTTTTCCGCCGGTTAAGAGTTCTTTTACAGGGAGCGTTTCTCCCGAATTCTTAACGGCTCTTCCGATGCCCGCCTGCTTCTCATAATACGCTCTGAGCGCCGTTTCGCGGAAGGTCGGATCAGCTTCGTCTGCCAGTGCAAACTGCCTGTCGATATAAAGTTTTTCAGAATTTTCGTACAGCAGCGGGGCATCCCGCAGGCCCTCGTATTTGCGTACGTTCTGCGCCGGGACCGGTTCCGCAATTATCAGCAGCGGCCTCCTGAACGAGCCCAGAACGTAACTCGAGGCAGGAGTAAGCGTCGCTGCTGTTTTTTCACCGATGCGGCCGGCGTCAATAACGAATGCGGCGGCAGGGTCGATCTCGAGGCGCAGGCAAATATTGTCCGCGTCTTCCGCCGCTGCGTACGTGTCTTTCGGGTGCAGGAGGGCGGCAATATATTTGCCCGCTTTGCCCGTGCGCGGAAGAGCCAGGCCCCGTATGCCTTCCCCCTCCGGCGCAAGGCCGCTTTCGAGCGCTTTTTCAGCTGTTTCTTTTTCAAGCCATATATATGCCAGCATACCGCCCTGCAGATCTCCCGCACCCGTGTGTTTTATATTACATCATGCTCCTGTAAAGAGCCTCGATCTCGTCAACGCTCGTGTCCCTGGGGTTGCCCGGGCAGCACGCGTCCGCAAAAGCGCTTTCGGAAAGGAAGCGCACGTCCTCGTCCTTAAGTATACCCTTAAGATCAGCGGGGATACCGACGTCAGCGGAAAGCTTTTTGACCGCCGCGATAGTAGCAGCCGCAGCTGCTTCGTCGTCCATCATATCGATGCCGTCAACGCCCATGGCCTTGCCGATGGCGCGATAGCGCTTTCCGGCGACCGGTGCGTTATATTCGAGTCCGAGGGGCAGCAGGATCGCGCAGGCAACGCCGTGAGGTGTGTCGTACAGCGCGCTGAGTCCGTGCGCCATACTGTGAACGATGCCGAGGCCAACGTTCGAGAAACCCATACCTGCGATGTACTGGCCCAGCGCCATTCCTTCGCGGCCGCAGTCTTCCCCTGCGACGGCTGCTCTTAAGCTGTGGCTGATCAGGCGGATCGCTTCTAAATGGAACATATCGCTGATAGCGCAGGCACCCTTCGTGATGTATCCTTCGATAGCGTGCGTGAGCGCGTCCATACCGGTGGCGGCGGTGAGTCCTTTGGGCATCGACGACATCATGTCGGGGTCAACGACCGCGATCTCAGGTATGTCGTTCGTGTCAACGCATACGAATTTGCGCTTTTTCTCGACGTCGGTGATAACGTAGTTGATCGTGACTTCCGCGGCAGTTCCGGCGGTCGTAGGCACTGCGATAGTGAATACGGCGTGCTTTTTGGTGGGGGCAACGCCTTCGAGCGATCTGACATCCGCAAATTCGGGGTTTTCAATAATAATGCCGATGGCTTTCGCGGTGTCCATTGACGATCCGCCGCCGATGGCGATTATGCAGTCTGCCTGCGCTTTTTTGAATGCTGCTACGCCGTTCTGCACGTTTTCGATCGTGGGATTGGGCTTGATGTCGCTGTAGATCTCATAAGCGAAACCTGCTTTGTCTAAAAGGTCCGTTACTTTTGCGGCAACGCCGAATTTTACGAGGCTCGCATCGGTACACACGAAAGCTTTTTTATAGCCGCGCGCGGTGAGTTCGGGCACGATATTGTCGATCGCGCCTTTCCCGTGGTAAGAGATTGTGTTGAGTACGATTCTGTTTGCCATAATAATTTCCTCCTGAAACAAATATATTGAACTTTAGTTGTTTTACCAGCCGAATTTATCGTAATTAGGCTCGATGACAGTTTTGTTATAATCGTTGCCGCCCGGGAAGTTTGCACTCTTTAAAATGCCCGGAGTGATGCCTTTTTCGAGCAGTTTTTCGACGGCAACTGACGTGACGCTCCACATTATATAGTCGGATGCGATACCGGAAGCGGCGCCGAAACGCGCTTCGATGCCCGGAACTTCAAGCATTGCCTCCGCGGCGGGAGCGCAGTTATCCAGCGTGAGGCTGGCAATTTCGTACAGCTTTTTCCCTGAAGGATGCACCGGTTCTACCTGCCTCGCGTATTCCATTGAAGTGAACGCTATGACTTTTACGCCTAGTTTTTCCGCTTCGTAAGCGAGGTCAACGACTTTCTGGGTCCTTCCGGATACGGAACTTACGAACAGCACGTCTCCGGGGCGTATGTTTGACTGCGTGAGTGCGTATTTTGCGGCGGCAACGGTCTCGCGGTCGTATCCGAGATCCGAGCGGTCGCGCGCCCTCGACGGGCTCTCTACTTTAAGGTCATAACTGAAATGTTTATAGAAGATCGGGCCTCCGCCGCGGTAGATGGAATCCATCTCCATAAAGTGGCAAATACTCGAGAGGAAGATGCATCCTCCGTTCGCCACGCTGTCGGCAACCATTTCGCCGGCTTTTATTATGTTTTCTCTCTGTGTCTCCCTGACCTTTCGGAACAGTTCGTCTACCGCCCTGTGATATCTGTCGATCAACATCTCGCTCATGATCTGTCTCCTTAATGTACGTTTCCCCCGCGCAATGCCTGCGTGAATGCTCTAAAGCGCCTGTTTTCGCAGCTTCAGCGCGGCAGTTTTCCACGTGTATATAATAGCCCAAATCGCGGGTAAAAGCAACTAGGAACTGGCAATGAGAGGCTGGTTACGTTAAACTCGTGACTTTTTATATGCTGCCAGATAATCTGAAAAAGTTGCAGTAGGAAGCATTCGCCTTTTCCGTATCATATCTGCCCAGATAGCGTTTCCGTCTGCTTCTGAGATAATGCCGGCGTCCATCGCCTTGATCAAAATATCTCCCGTCGTTATATGTGAAATCTGAAATATTTCCACATAACGACTAACATCGCGGAGGTTATTGCTGGCAAGCGTTCCATTTCTGTGCTTTGCCATCGCAATACCGGCCGCTTCTCCCCTGCCTATGATACGCATCCCGTTTTCGGGCGAAGTAGTCATCTGCAGATAATCGGAATATTCCTCTGTTCCGGTTTCAATACTTTCAATTCTGATTTCCCCGCGAGCCTTCAAAGCATCCACTCTTGCCTGCAAATGCGGAACTCTTTTAAGCTCGTTATATACCTGCGCAGGCAGAATTATCTTTCCTGCATACAATTTTGTGAGAATGCAATCCTCTCCGACCCAAAGAAAGGCAGAAAGGCAATCTGTATCAAAGAAATATTTCTCAGTCAAGTGCCTCTCCCCCCTGATCATCATCTAAGCCAAAAGCTATATCGTCACGAAAAGCATCGAGTAAAAGCTCGTCAACTTTTCCGGATGAGACCAGGTCTTTTTTTCGCACTTCCTCCACCTGTTTTAAATAGTAGCCATACGTTCTGCTTTGCTGGTCGACCGGCGTCGGATTGTACAATTTTTCATCGTATCCGAGCGTCCTCGCCGCAGATATTACACCATGACTGTAATCGTCAAGGTAGTCTTGAGACAGATATCCTTCTGAAACCAGCCGCCAAAACATTGCCAGATGACTCATCCCGAAGTATTGTTCCAGAGCAATGACTTCCTGCATAGACATAGATCCTTCCGGAGCTGCTTTCTTTATAGCTGCTTTTAGCGATTTATATGGTGCGAGAAAGTAGGAGGCAAATTGATCCGCGCACTTTTCGTTTTCGCTTTTGGAATTAAGTATTTTTGAGCATACATTAAATCCGGATGTATCATCATAATAGAGATGATAAAGCTCGTGGGCAAGAGAAAATCTCTGCCTCCCGTATGACATCGTTGAGTTTATTGCGATAAGTTTAATTTCATTATCTTTTACACACATCCCGCTGATGTTTTTCCCAAGATCATGAAACACTAATGTGAGCCCTTCTATCTGGCTGACAAGAGAAAATATATCAACAGGTGAATTCGCGTCTTCTCCCAGCAGTTCCCGCAATTCCTGGGCTTTTGTATTAAGGTCAAGCTTATCTATCATTGGAGACCTCCAGGAGTTCCGCCATAAATCTGCTGTTAACAGCGATCCTGCTGATATCTGCGATAATCCGTAGGTCATCCTGGCTTACGTTCTGCGCTCTGAACGCGAACTGAATCGGATGCGGGTCAAATTTCGTATCCGTAAATGACGCAAGGCCGTATCCGAAAAGATTCGCAACGCTTTCCAGCTGGTCAACGGTGAGGTTTCGGTCTCCGGTCTCAACTTTCGAGATGAACGTTTGCGTCACTCCCAGATAATCAGCTATCTGACCCTGCCTCAAACCGGACAGTTCTCTCATCATTTTTAGCTTCTCATTAATTTCGGCCATATCAACTCCCCCTTTCGCTTCCTGCAGACATTATACACCTTCCTTGTCATAAAATCAAGTTTTGTTTTTCCGAAAATATGACAAGCGCTTATTATCGTTTTTTAACTCACAGTAATAAGCGCTTGCAGGCTCAACAAGGTACAAGGCCCTCCTTTTTCCGAAGAAGGTCACAAAGTATACGACCCCTATAGATTTACACTACTCTCAAACTTCCACTCTAAGCTGTTAGCAGCTACCTTAGTTTGAGACCCCTATAGATTTACACTACTCTCAAACGGAGCCGCTGATGCTCGTCACTTTGTTCGGTTTGAGACCCCTATAGATTTACACTACTCTCAAACCTCAAATCCTGCTTTTCCCTTTTCGGAAAAGAATCAATCACTACAAATTGCGGACGAGATTTGAGAGTTCAAACTTAAAATTCACACAAATCAGAATCTACCGTATACCGTATTTCGTTGTCAAGCTTCGGATAAGATACGTTTTCTATCATAAGAAGATTATGGCTATGAGAAAGTACCGTTAATGCAATAATAATTCTAAACTCAACCGACCTTCACGCACATCATCGTGAGGTCGTCGAACTGCTCGGCAGAAGCGGCAAAATCGTTGACGACGGAACGCATATGCTGAATAACGGCTTCGGAGGAGCTGTCCTCCGCCTCATTAAGGGCGTCAAGCATGCGCGAAGTGCCGAACATATTGCCCGCGCTGTCCGTGGCCTCCGGAAGTCCGTCCGTATAGAGGAACAGCGTGTCGCCGCGGCCGAGCACGAGCTCGTATTCCTTGTATTTCGACCCGGTCATGCCGCCGATCACGAAACCGTGTTTATCTTTTATGAGCTCGAATTTGCCACCCGCACGGCGGATAACAGGATACTCGTGGCCTGCGTTGGCCGCCGTAAGCTTACCGGTCGAAAGCTCGAGGATGCCGAGCCAGACGGTGACAAACATCTCGGCGCTGTTGTTCGAACAGATCGCCGCATTGGTATTTGAAAGGATCTCCGCAGGAGACTTGCCCATCATCGCGTTGTTCGCAAGAATGATCTTTGACGCCATCATAAACAGCGCCGCCGGAATACCCTTTCCCGAAACGTCCGCGATCGTCAGGCAGAGGTGGTCGTCATCGATCAGGAAGAAGTCGTAAAAATCGCCGCCCACTTCCTTCGCCGGATCCATCGAGGCAAAAACGTCAAAATCGGTGCGGTCCGGAAACGCAGGGAACTTGCCCGGCAGCATAGCCGTCTGGATCCGCGCGGCAAGTCCGAGTTCGGCAACGATCCTTTCTTTTTCGGCGGTTATATTTTCGATACTTTTAACGTGCTCATCGATCTCTTCGGTCATACTGACAACGTCGCGCGACAGCTGCCCCAGTTCGTTGTGGAGCAGGACCGCTTTCGACAGATGGCTCTTAACGTCTTCGCTGTTTTTGGTATCTTTATAATCCTGAATGCTGCGCTGAACGTTCTTGACCGGTCTCAGTACGAAGAAATAGATCAGCGCCAGGCAGATCGCGGACAATAATATCTGATGTATCAGCGCGAATATAAGTCCGTGTACCGTGGCGGTATTCACGTTATTGCGCATCGTAGAAACGTTGAACGTGACGCCGGTGAGGACGGTGTAATCGTCGATCTCACAAAGCAGTGAGTAGTAGTCAACGTATTTTCCGGCAGCTGCCAGATGGCGCGAGTTCTTTCTCGCTTTTTTCATTGCCTCCGACTGGCTCCCGGTCACTTCTACAGTCACACCGAGCGGATAGACCTGCTCGTAATCCGTACCTCGGACGGAACCTTTGTCCGCCGCGCTCAGCAGGAAAAACTGACTGGTGCAGGCTTCGCCGGTTATCACACAGAACAGGAAATCCACCTGATAAGCCCGTTTTATCTCGTTCAGGTGCGTTATGAGCCATGAATACGTTATTTCCGCGTACAATTTCTGATCGTACACCGGCAATGCTTCTATCTCTTCCGTTCCGGAATATTTCATCAGGATCTGCGGATTCCGTCCGGTAAATTCCACAAGTTTGCGCTTCGTCACGTTTCGCTCGCCGAAATACATATCGTACTCGATGTCAAGCTCGCCGCTGTGTTCGTACCAGTAATCGATCAGCCATTCGTACGCGGGGTATTCTTTTATCGCCATTTCGGTCTCGGCGGCAACTTCCGCGGCCAGTTTTTCCATCTGTCTTCTTACGTTTTCGTCCGTGGAAAGCCTCTGACTGAAATACACTGAAACACCGGTCACAAGGATGCTGATGGCGAACAGCACCGCTACGAGCGGAATTATTCCGATTTTGATTTTATTTTTTTTCATGGCGGCCTGCTCCTTGTGACGAAAGTAAACGCTACGCTCTGCCCGGCGACCGGACAGGCGCCGGGTGCGTAGTGCGCAAGGTATGATTATTATATGCGATTTCAGGCCTTTTTTGCAACTTTTATGAAGCTTTTTACGCCCTGATCATATCCGGAACGTCTGCAGCCTCCGGCTTTATTTCTGTATTCCGAACAGATCTTCGCGGTACGCGTCAAGGTACTCGATGCAGTATTCGTCGATGCCCAGAAGCGCCTCGGCAGCGTAGACGGAACCCATCAGGTCGCGGCTGAGCGGGTCAATGATCGCGCTGTCCATGCCGCACATCATTGCCCCTACCAGAAACGCCTGGTTTATGGTCTTGCGGCTCGGCAGTCCGAACGAGATGTTGGAAAGGCCGCTGACAATATGTGCTTTCGGGTATTGTTCGCGGATAAGCTTTGCCGCCCCGATGAAGTTCGTGAAGCTGTCCGGCGACGTTCCGATGCTGAAAACGAGCGGATCGAAGTAAATCCTGTTCAGATCGATCTTATATTCTTCGATCTTCTTCATTATCCCCGCGAAATTTTCCATACGCTTTTCGACCGTCTCGGGCATGCCGGTCTCATCGAGCAGCAGCGCAACTATCTTCCAGCCCTTCTGCTCCGCCAGAGCGCCGAAAATTTTGTCTATCTTATCCCCTTCAAGAGAGACCGAATTGATAAAGCCGGGGTTTTTGCAGAGCGGTACGCACGAAAGGATCGTATCCGCGTTCGGGCTGTCGAGGCTGAAGCGCACGTCCGGGTGATCGGCCTGGATAAGTTCGATCATCCACTTAAGCACGTCCGCGTCGCCGTTCGGAACGCCTGAACACACGTCGATATAATCCGCCCTGCGCTCAAGCTGTCTCGTCGCCAGATCGCGGATAAAGGCCTCGTCGCGGTTTCTTATGGCCTCCGCGACAGATTTGATCGCACCGTTTAATTTTTCACCTATAATAAGCATTGTCAGCCTCTCCTTTTCTCGAGTTCTTTTATGATCCCGGGGACGATCTCAAACAGGTCCCCTTTTATCGCTATATCGGCGAGTTTCATCATCGGCGTCGTGTCGTCAACGTCAATCGCGACGATGGTTTTGCACGACTGCATTCCGACGAGGTGCTGTATCTGGCCGGATATGCCGCAGGCAATGTACAGATCGGCCTGCACGGTCTGGCCGGTCTGACCGACCTGGTGCGGGTAGGCGATCCAGCCGTTGTCAACTGCCGCCCTGCTCGCGGCTACGGCGCCGCCGAGTTTTTCCGCAAGGCGCTCCAGCAGCCTGAAGCCGTCCGGCCCGTTCATTGCCCGCCCGCCGGCAACGATCACCCGCGCGTCGCTTAAATTGACCGTGCTTTCGTGCGTCTCGACGGACTCCAGCACTTCTTTCGCGCCGCAAAAATCTGCTTCCTCGAGCTGCTCCCGTATTACTGTTCCGCTTCTTTCCGGATCGGGTCCGAGCGCGGTCATTACTTTAGGCCGCACGGTAGCCATCTGCGGGCGGAACCCGCCGCTCCGGATCGTCGCCATGATATTTCCGCCGAAGGCCGGACGCGTCTGGAGCAGATCTCCCGTCTCAGGATCGATCTCGAGCTGCGTACAGTCCGCCGTGAGCCCGGTATAAAGTGCTCCGGCCAGTCGCGGAATAAGAGCGCGGCCGCGTGTCGTCGCCGCTCCGAGCAGTATCTCCGGACAATATTTTCGCACGAGGCGTTCTAAGATGTTGCATTCCAGTTCGTCGTTAAATGCCGCCAGCGCCGGGTCTTCCACCACGATGACCTTATCGGCGCCGCGGGCAATAAGTTCTCCCGCCGCTTCGTCGCTGACAATATTTCCGAGCGCTGCCGTCCATACTTCGCACCCTCTCGCCTCCGCTAAAGCGCGCGCCGCGCCCAGCAGTTCGTACGATACAGGATGCACAGTTCCGCCGGTAAATTCCGACAGCGTCCATACGTTTTTATAGTTATTTTTTTCGGCTTCATTTATAAGTTTCATGCGCTTCGCCTCCTCACAGCAGTCAGAGCAGTCCGCGGCTGCTCAGTTCGTTTACGAGCGCAGCGGCAGCTTCCCCTGCGTCCCCCGCTATATTCAGCGTAGCGCCTTCTCTTACGGCAGGAGGGGCGGTCTTAACAACTCTCGTCGGTGATGCCGCGAGGCCGAGTTTTTCCGGATCGGCGCCGATATCTGCCGGTTTCAGGAGCGGGATCTCCTTCTTCCTGGCGATCCGGGCGTTTCGGAGCGTAGGGATGCGCGGGAAATTGATGTCCTTGACCACCGTGATAAGCGCGGGAAGCTTCAGGCGAAGCACGTCGTATCCGCGCTCGTTCATGCGCTTCACTGTCAAGGAATCTGCCGAAACGGCGTCAACGCTGAGTACGTTTGCGGCCTGCATCATTCCGAGTTTTGACGCGATCCCGGGGCCAACCTGCGCCGTGTCGCCGTCGATGGCCTGTTTTCCGCAGATGACGAGGTCAACGTCCCCGATCTTTTCGATCGCTTTCGAAAGCGCGTAACTCGTTGCCCACGTGTCCGAACCGGCGAACGCTCTGTCGCAGAGCAGCAGAGCATCGTCCGCACCCATTGACAGCGCCTCGATCAGCGCGTTTTTTGCGCTTTCCGGACCCATTGACAGCGCGATCACTTCTCCGCCCGTGCGTTCTTTGATCCGCACCGCCTCTTCCACGGCGTAGAGATCAAACGGATTCAGCACCGATTTACTGCCTTCGCGCACTATTCGTTTAGTCTCGGGGTCGATCTTCGCGTCGCTGGCGGACGGTACCTGTTTTATGCATACAACTATTTTCATCGGTCGTACCTCTCCCTTCCTGCGCCGCGGATCATTCGCACGCTCTGCGTGCCGCCGCCATCTCTTCAATCACGGGATACTGCGTCTTAAAGCCGAGCAGCGACAGGTAGAACCCGCACTGCGGATAATCTTTTTCGAGCTGTTTTAGCGTGCCGATCGGATCGAATTCCGCGTCTTCTGGTATCGGATATCCGACGACGTCCGAAAGCAGATAAAGTTTTTTGGACATCCACGCTTCGATCGTGACAGGCAGATCCGGATACATTTCGATCATTTTATCTACGATCGCGTTCTTTTCGATTATAGGCTGAGTTATGACGAAACTCGCTCCGGCGTTCAGCTTTCTTTTAAGCTTTTCAAATTCGTGCGCTTCCGGCTCGTACGGGTTAAACGCAACTCCGACGTTGAATTCGGGATAATGATTCCGTATGTATCGCGTAAGTTCCACCGACGTTACCGCCGCGGTGCCCGTCGCTTCAACGTCCTCGGGGCGCAATTTCGGGAGCCTCGTCGATCCGTCTCCGGATATGACCAGCAGATTGAATATCCCGAGCTTCCTGCACTCGTCAAGTATTTCTTCAAGGTTTTGTTTTGTGTGGAACGTGTTCAGATGGATAAGGATTTTTTCCGGGTCAATGTCGATCCCGAGTTCTTCTATGCACTCGTGCCCCTGAAACGCAAGCAGCCCCATCGCGTTGTCCGTGATAGACGCCGTAAATCCGCTCCCGCGTATACGCGTAAGCTTGGAAGCAAACAACTCAAGGTCTTCTTCCAGTTTCTGGGAATCCTGTTTCGGGGGTATTATTTCAACGTGGTACCCTTCTATATGCTGTTCTGCCATGCCTTTTTCCTCTTCCTGCAGCTGTGATGTGTTTGTTTTGGGTTATGGCCAAATAGCTCCGGGCCGCAATTATTTTTGCGTGCCGTGATCATTGAGGTAATAGTATTATAGTCGCCGGGCAATGTCAAGAAAAACATTTTGGCTCTTTTTCTGTTTTAGCGTAAAGGATCACGGACAACGTCGTTCGCTCCGCACGGCCGCAGCTCTGTCTTTTTCAATTTGCGGCCGTATCGGTGAGGAAGGTAGTACGGCCGCATTCCGCCTCTTCTCTATTTGCGGCCGTATAAATGAGCAAAAAGGCCGCTTTTCATCCTTTTATCTTTGGCGAAGCCGAATGAATAGCTAAGAATTTTGTTTATTTGTTGTAGTCGAAGCATTCATTACCTCGTTCGGTCACGCACGAAGCCGGATAGATGGCTAAGAATTTTGTTTGACCGAAATGCGAATTAAAGCAGGAAACGCATG
>JAGCTF010000253.1 GCA_017963755.1 Clostridia bacterium
CCGCTTAAGCACGGCATGTTTGCGCACGCGCACCGAAACAAGCAGATCCCCCGCAGGACCGCCGCCGGTACCGGGCTCGCCCATACCCGTCAAGGAAATAGCCTGGCCGTTGTCAATACCGGCAGGTATTTTTACTTTTACTTTTATGGTCTTGCGCACGTAGCCGCGGCCCGAGCAGACCTTGCAGGGGTCGTTCACCGTCTTACCTGTTCCGCCGCAGCGTGAACAAGTAGTGGAACTCATCATTGACCCGAGAATAGTCTGACGCGTGGTATTTACGGTTCCTTTTCCGCCGCAAACAGGGCAGCGTACGCTGGATTTCGATTCCGAACCGGTGCCTTCGCATGCGTCGCAGCTTACGTTTTTAGTTACTGTGATCTCTTTTTCGCAGCCGAAAGCAGCCTCTTCAAAAGAAATCTCTACACCGGCGCGCACGTCCGCTCCGGCTCTCGCTCCGCCTGAAGAGCGCCTTCCGAAGCCTCCGCCAAAAAACGACTCAAATATATCGCCTACGTCGAACCCGAAGCCTCCCGCTCCGCCGCCGTAGCCGTACCCGCCTGCAGTCTGATCAAACGCCGCGTGACCGAACTGGTCGTACTGCGCGC
This sequence comes from Clostridia bacterium, assembly GCA_017963755.1. Lineage (GTDB taxonomy): Bacteria > Bacillota > Clostridia > UBA1212 > UBA1255 > UBA1255. The sequence goes on from JAGCTF010000253.1 coordinate 606, forward strand.
GCTTTTCCTTATCGCTCAGGACCGCGTATGCCTCGCCGGCTTCCTTGAACTTCGCTTCCGCCTCTTTATCTCCCGGATTATGGTCCGGATGGTACTTCATCGCGAGCTTTCTGTAAGCCTTCTTTATTTCTTCGTCGCTCGCCGTTTTCTCAACGCCGAGGACTTCATAATAATCCCGCTTTTCAGCCATTTTGTTTATTTGTTCCTCTTTGTTAGTTATTTTCGGCGGGCAATATCTCCGCCGTTTTCAGCCAAGACGCGGTCAACCGCCAATTCAGGCGGCTGGCCGCTCTTTAATTGCCGCTATGTATCGGTCACGCGGCATCGCGTCATGTACCGTTCACGCTTATTTGTCGTCAACGACCTTGTAATCGCCTTCGTAAACGTCCGGGCCGCTGCCGCCATTGCCACCGTTACCGCCGCTGCCGCCGTCATTTCCGCCAAATCCTCCGTCAGGACCGCCGGTGAATCCCTGTCCGCCGGGGCCGCCCTGAGCGCCGGGGTTCTGCTGGTAGATCTTCTCGGAGATCTTGTAGAACGCCTGCTTGAGGTCTTCGGTAGTGCTCTTCATACGGTCGGTGTCGTTGGAAGCGATCGCGTCCTTAACCTTCTGGATCTCTGCTTCGACGTTAGCCTTATCGCCTGACTCGAGCTTATCGCCCATATCTTTGACAAGTTTCTCAGACTGGTAGACCATCGCGTCAGCTTCGTTCTTTATCTCGACCTGCTCCTTCGCCTTCTTATCCTGCGCAGCGTACGCCTCGGCCTCTTTAACGGCCTTCTCGATATCAGCCTCGGAAAGGTTGCTCGAAGCGGTGATGGTGATCTTCTGCTCAGCGCCGGTGCCCATATCTTTAGCGGAAACGTTTACGATGCCGTTCGCGTCAATATCGAACGTAACTTCGATCTGCGGTACGCCTCTGGGCGCGGGCATGATGCCGGAGAGCTGAAATCTGCCGAGCGTTTTATTATATGCGGCAAGTTCACGCTCGCCCTGAAGTACGTGGACGTCAACGGCGGTCTGATTGTCCGCTGCGGTAGAGAAGATCTGGCTCTTTCTGGTCGGGATCGTCGTATTTCTTTCGATCAGCTTCGTGAACACGCCGCCCATCGTCTCAATGCCGAGGGACAACGGAGTAACGTCGAGCAGCAGCAGATCTTTAACGTCGCCGGTAAGTACGCCTGCCTGGATGGCCGCGCCGATGGCAACGCATTCGTCAGGGTTAATGCCTTTGAACGGCTCTTTTCCGATGAAGCGCTTAACTGCATCCTGTACGGCAGGGATCCTTGACGAACCGCCTACCAGCAGCACTTTGGAAATCTGGTCTGCTTTGAGCCCTGCGTCCTGCATAGCCTGACGCGTGGGTCCCATCGTCTTTTCTACCAGGTCCGCGGTAAGTTCGTTGAACTTCGCTCTGGTCAAGGTAACGTCGAGGTTCTTCGCGCCGGTAGCGTCAGTGGTGATATACGGAAGCATAATATTCGTTGACATCACGCTCGAAAGCTCGATCTTCGCCTTCTCTGCAGCCTCACGTACACGCTGCATCGCCAGTTTATCGCCGGAAAGGTCGATGCCTGTTTCCTTGCGGAATTCGCCGAGAATGTAGTCCATAACTTTCTTATCGAAGTCGTCGCCGCCGAGTCTGTTGTTACCGTTCGTGGCAAGCACTTCGAACACGCCGTCGCCGATCTCAAGGATAGATACGTCGAACGTTCCGCCGCCGAGGTCGAAGACCATGATCTTCTGCTCGTTTTCTTTATCCAGACCGTACGCAAGAGCAGCGGCCGTGGGTTCGTTGATGATCCTCAATACTTCGAGGCCCGCGATCCTGCCCGCGTCCTTCGTAGCCTGACGCTGTGCGTCGCTGAAGTATGCGGGAACGGTGATGACCGCCTGCGTTACGGGCGTTCCGAGGTAGTTCTCTGCATCCGCTTTAAGTTTCTGCAGCACCATTGCCGAAATTTCGGGGGGCGTATAGCGCTTTCCGTCAATATCTATCTTTCTGTCGGTACCCATATCTCTCTTTATGGAGATGATCGTACGCTCGGGGTTCGTGACCGCCTGACGTTTAGCCAGATCGCCGACAAGCCTTTCAGTGGGTTTCTGCGCAGTCGCTTTGGTGAACGCAACTACTGAAGGAGTAGTCCTTCCGCCTTCCGCGTTAGTGATAACGACGGGATCTCCGCCTTCCATAACTGCTACACAAGAGTTTGTAGTTCCTAAGTCGATTCCTATTACTTTTGCCATGATTTATTCCTCCATTCGATTTTGATCTATATTAATACTGGCGTCCGTCCGGACTTCCGTGCCCGCCGCTTTTTCATCGCGGCTCCGGGCAGCGGTCTTTTCCGTTCGCCGGTCAGTTGGCAACCTTTACCATGCTGTGTCTCAGCACTTTGTCTCCTAATTTGTATCCTTTCACGAACACTTCGGCGACAACGTTTTCGCCGAGTTCCTCGTCTTCGCAGTGCATCACGGCGTTGTGCAGTTCGGGGTCGAATTCCTTCCCTTTCGCTTCTATTTCCGTGACTCCCGCTTTTTCCATCTGCTCTTTCAGCTGCTTGTACGTGAGTTCCATTCCTTCGCGGAAGGGGTCTTTCGCGCCTTCCTCTCCGGCCGGTTCGACAGCGAGCGCACGCTCGAAATTATCCACGACCGCCAGCAGGCTCTTCCATGTGTCCGCCTTCGCGTCAGCGTATCTGCCGTCAAGCTCTCTTGCGGTACGTTTGCGGTAGTTATCGTATTCGGCCGCTAATCTCGCGTATCTGTCTTTTTCTTCAGTTATCGCTTTTTCGAGTTCCGCGTTCCTGGTCTCCAGCCTCAAAGCTTCGGCAGCAGCTTTTTTCTTGTCTTTCTTAGAGTCTTTTTCTTTCTCTTTAGACCCTTTCTTTTTTTCCTCGCCGCCTTCGCAGCCCTCGCACGCTTCACAAGCTTCGCCGTTCTCTGCGCTTTCGC
>JAGCTF010000254.1 GCA_017963755.1 Clostridia bacterium
GCCGTACCCGGATATGATCTCGAGGCATCTGCGCGTCAGCCGAAGTTCTTCCTCACAGTGCATATACGGATCGGACATTGCCCCCGTTCCGATCATACATTTCTTTTTCTTCGCCCGGAGCGCAGCCTCCAGAAGCTCGGGAGCATTTTTCTTGACCTCGATATCCTCGAACGGATGCGTAAACCGGTAGCAGGCGCTGCGGCTGTCACAATAGATGCAGCCGTGGGAACAGCCCCTGTAGATATTCATACCGTACCGCCCGCCGTTTCCGGTCAATATCGATTTTGCGTCAACAAAATGCATACGTCCTGTCTCCCGTTACCTCGCAAGGCACATGTAGACGTTCATAAGAACAAGCGAAAAGCCGCAAATTTCCGCGCTGCTCATGACTTTTTTCTCATATATCCGTCCGTTATCATCCAGATAATCCCAGACAGACCATATGACGTGCTCTTCCTCTTCTTTGAGCGTGGAAAAAGATCTTTCGATCATCTGGTACTGCCTGTACGAAAGCGGCCTCATTAGCTCGCACTTCGTATCTTCGTCCGCCTCGTTAAGATCCTGCGCGCCTTCTACAGCGATCTGTTTTGCATAATACTGAAAGACCCGGAAGAGATAGCCGAAATTGTCGATCAGAAAGCGGTGGGTTGCGGCGTTGTCCTCCGCTTCTATAACTTCTTTCAGTTTTTCGAACTTCGCAATAAATTCGCCGTCGTAATAAATGATCTTGTCAGCAGCCATATTTTATCTCCGCTCCGGCAGTGCGTTGTCAGATTTTTCACTCAATGCGGCGCGCATGAACGCGATCAACATCAATACGTAGCAAACGGTCTTCGGCAGCATCAGCATTCCGAGCATCGGAACGAGCCCCGCAAACACCGCGACGGGGATGTAAAACAGGAATGACAATAATATGTACAGCCATACGGGGCGAAGCGGTCTGTCTGCCTTGCGCTTTTTGAAATAAACGTAGCATATAATTCCGCCGAGGACAACAAACGGTACGTTTCTTATTATCCCCCACGTCATGTCGCTGCTGTTTGCGAGCCACCCGTTCTGCGGGAACATGCACAGACCGATCCTTATCGCCGTCAATGCCCATACGGCCGCGGTCAGTCCGCGTTTTTCCTGCACGCCGTAGTACAGGAGCCAGACGTAGTAAAGGAGAAGGTAGAATATTGTCATCGTTACGGAGGTGACAAGTTTTCCGATGCCCAGTGCGGCCGTGAAGTCTGCGTCAATGAAGTAGTTCAGTACGCGCGGGACGAGGTGGAATGCGTCTCCGCAGCCAAGTACGAGGGCGGCAATGCCCATTAGCTTTCCGGATCTGTTTTTTGCTTTGACCAGCAGCAGGATCCCGCTGATTATCGCAAACAGCAGGTACAGTATGTCAAATGTCGATTCGCCGTATTTCATGGTTTTGAGTGCCCTCCTGCTTGTGTTTTTATGCGTGGCTAAGCACGACCGTGCCGCAGAGCCGCGCGGCAGATTCCGTTTATATTATAATCTATCTGCAGCTGTTTTACCACACCTCATTCAAACGCAAGCAGATTCCCTAGCTCGATCGTGAAGCCGAGCGCACGGTACATTTCCACGTCACAATCCGCACACCCGACGGTCAACGAAGATACGCCGCTCTCCCTATACGCAAAACCGACTAATTGACGCGCGACACCTTTATGGCGGTACTCCGGGCGGATATAGAAATCCTCAAAAACTCCGCTCGGCATATAATCAAACGTCGAAAACCCAACCGTGACCGAGCAGCAGCCGGCCAAAACGGCATTGTCCCACGCCCCGTAAAAATTGATCTTGCCGCCGCTGATCGCCTCCGCCAGGCGCGCTTTCCCGCCGCCATCCGGCTCATCCTCGCCGATCTCGGCTTTATACTGCTTCTGAAGTTCCCAAAGCACATCCATCTCGGACGGATCGATCTTTCTGTAATTCATAAGAGCCTCCTATAAATGCCGCATATTGCCACTAATTGCCACTCATTACCGCTCATTACCGCTTATTTCCACTTTTGCCGCCGGCTTTCATATTGAACAGGAAAATAGAGAGCAGCACCAGCGCGATCCCGAGGATCCTCACGACGCTCAGTCTCTCGGTAAAGGCAAAGGCGCCGATGAACGTGGCGACAACGATCTCGACCGACGCCACCACCGGCACTTTGCTCGCCTGCGAGATCTTTGACAGCCCGCTGAAATAGAAAGCGTACGCAAGCGCTGTGGCAACAAGTCCGAACAGCAGTCCGAGGAGCAAAAGCTTCGGGCCAAACGGCCGCTCCACCGTGTGCCACGGGCGACGCACAGCAGCAATAAAAATGCAGCCGAAAAGCAGATTATACGTTGCCACCGCAAACGGCGACGCACTTTCCTTCATAGCGATCTTGCCGATCACGGGAGTCATCCCGTACGTGAACCCGGCACCGACGCCCACCAGTATCCCGAGCGGGACAATAACCGCCAGACTGAAATTGCCGCCGGTCGCGGTCAAAACGCAGCCTATTATATTGACCGCCAGCGCGATCCATTTAACGTAATTCAGCTTTTCTTTAAAAAGTATCGCAGAGGCGATCACGGTGAAGATCGGCGCGGTGTAGAGGAGGACGGAACCGACCGCCATTCCGTTCATGCTGACGGACATACTGTACAGGATATTGAACGTCCCCTGGCATACGATCCCCAGCAGGATGCAGGAAATCAGCGTCTTCCACCCGATCCGGAACGCTTTTGCGCCGTCATAGATCAGCGTCAAGACGGCCAGGAGTATTGCCCCGAAGAACAACCGGAGAAAGCTCGTGTACGACGCGCTCGAGCCCTCCGCCTCCATCAGTTTTACGAAGAGTCCGATCGTGCCCCAAAGGCAGCCCGTTATAAATATTTTGATCAAGCTTTTGATTTCGACGTTCATGCCGTTCCTCCCCGATCAGAAGCTAATTATATTGCATAACCGGGGCAATAGCAAGGCGGAGCAGCACTGCGCTTTTTTTCATTTGCGGCCGTATATGCGAGGAAGGTGGTACGGCCGCATTCCTCCTTTTCCCTGTTTTCGGCCGTATAAATGAGCAATGAGGCCGCTTTTCAACCTTTTGATCTTTGGCGAAGCCGAGTGAATGGCTAAGAATTTTGTTTATTTGTTGTGGTCAAGGCATCTATTACCTCCTTCGGTCACGCACGAAGCCGGATAGATGACTAAGAATTTTGTTTGACCGAAATGCGAACCGATTCTGGGGTTCGCATGAGACCCAAAATTCGTGTCATCATCCGGTTCGTGCTTTGACCGAAATGCGAACCAATTCCGGGGTTCGCATGAGACCCAAAATTCGTGCCATCACTCGGTTCGCTTGCCAATTGCCATCACTCGGTTCGCTCATTTGCCATTTCCATTGCCCGCTTCATCCCAGCTAAAAACGCCTCGTCCGGAACCAGCGCGATCCCGTTCTCATCGCTCAGAACGATCAGACGTTGACCGGCCGTAAGCCCGAACAGGTCCCTCGCACCCTTCGGAATAACGATCTGACCCCTGTCATTGACCGCGACAGAACCCCAGATATTCTTGCCCTTCGGAGCAGGCGGGATCACACCCAGACCCTCGGCAGACGTTGTCCGGACCAGGCTGTCAATACTCGTTCCGTACACTTCTGCCAGCAGGCTGCACTTTTCAATATCGGGAACCGTTGCCCCGGTCTCCCACTTTGCGTATGCCTGGCGGGAAATGCCTATCTTCTCCGCGATCGCTTCCTGCGAAAAGCCGTGGATATTCCGCAGCATGACCAGATTATCCTTAAGCATAGCCGGATCCTCCCCATTAATTAAAGATCGATTTTTTCAAATCGCCTGCACGCACTTCTGTATGAAAAGAAAGTGATCAGCAGGAAAATGACGATCCCGGCCGCCAGCGCGCTCAGCTGGATGGCAATCTCGTCTGTACCGAAAGCATTTAGCTTTTCGAGCCCGGGAACGTGATGCGCCGATTCTGCCACAAAAATAGTCAAAAAGCAAACTATTATAAAGGTCACAAAGGGGCGCCCGAGCTTGTAGGCGGTTTTGAAGAATCCGCATAAAAAGATCCAGTTGAACAGGCCGAAGATAACGAACGCCATCGCTAATGCGAAAAAGTTGGCATTCATCATCGCGTTGGAGCGGTACACGGCTGCCTGCGACAATGCCGTCATTCGAAGAGCGACCGCGATCGACATCAGCAGGAACGCACAACTTTCGATCAGGCAGACAAACAGAAATTTTCCTTTTACGACGTCTCTTTTGGCGATAGGAAGCAGCACAGAAAATACGATATCGTTCGCCTCCCTTGCCGCCTGGAAGCCGTGAAACAGGCCCAGCGTTACGAAGAAAGCGCCGCAGAGGATCGGATAACCGGGTACAAAAAACATCAGGCCGAACAGGATAAACAGGTATGACAGCACCGACGCGCTCAAACGCATCTCCTTCCAAAGCACGTTACGCATTGACCGCACCTCCTTCCAGACGGAGCATCGTGTCTTCAAGGCTCTCGCCTGGGCCGGAATATTGACGGATAAAATCCGCCTTTGGCATTGCCGCCACGATCCGCCCTTTCGAAATGTAGATGATGTCGTCCGCGCATTTCTCGATGTCGGTGATGATGTGAGTGGAGAAAAACACCGTCACGCCGTTGTCCCGAAGCTCTTTGAACACGTTCAGAAGTTCGTTTCGCGAAAACGGATCGAGCCCGCTCGTGGGTTCGTCAAGGATAAGCACCTCGGCTCTGTGTGCGAGGGCAAGCATCAGGTTTACTTTTACTTTCATTCCTTCGGACAATTCCAGCGGTGTTTTCGTGTCGTCGATCGCGAACAGGTCAAGGTATTTCCGGTATGCCGCTTCGTCCCACGTGTCATAAAACCGTTTTACGATGTCGACAATATCCCGTATCTTTTTCCGCGGGTACCAGCTGACGGTGCCAGTCGAATAACCGATCCGCCTCTTAACGTCCGCTTCGTTGTCAACGAAGGCCTGGCCAAAATAGTGTACCGTTCCGCCGTCCGGATGGATCATATTGAGCATCGCCTTGATCGTTGTCGTTTTTCCCGCGCCGTTTCTGCCGATAAAACCTGCGATCCTTCCGCTCTCAAGGGCGAAGGATACGCTCTTTAGCTCGAATGAAGGGTATTTTTTTGCCAGATCACGTACTTCTGCAATAACCATAAAAACCTCCCAAAAATATGATTTGTATGATTATTGTAAAGCATGATTGCGTGGTTTTCCACCAACCGCAGATAACAGTTTCTTGCAATTTTTGACGCGTTTGGTTGCTCCGGCTATAAGCGGGTAAAAATTGTATTCTTATTGCGCATCACTTTATCGCTCGCCTGCAACGATCTTGCGAATGCTCTCCCAATCAGCGCATCTTTGATAGTTTCCATTCGGAAAAGCACATTCTCTGTTCCATGGCCTGTCAAATACCAGGACCTTAAGTTCCGGCCAATGTTCGAAAAATCTGAAAGCCTTTGGAGAATCCTCAACGGCGTAATCAAACTTCATCTGGTAATAGTCTTCAAGTTCAAGCGTGCTGTTACTGTTTTGAATAAAGAAATTCCTTCCGTATTTATTGAGGCAGTACAATTTGGCGTTCTTAAGTCCATGCTCGTCCAGCCATATACGTGACGTCTCATAAACGCTTGACGGGCGGCCGGTAATGATCGATACTTCGTGCCCGCGGGAGATCCATTCGTTTATGGTCTTTGCGGCTCCCGGAGTCGCATCATACGACAGCAGGATCTCCGGCTCGTGCGCCCGAAGCATAAAACTCTCGTATTGTTCCGCATCCAGATCAAAAGACTTGTCCAGATCAAAAAAATGGATCTGTTCATAAGGAACATGCTTATTGAACATTTCCAGTGCAAGCTTTGAAAAGGCCCTTGCTGTTTCGCACAGGCAATCGTCAAAATCAACATAAATACGCATCACTTTATTTTTTCATCCCTTCAAACAGTTCACTAGCTTATGATGTTCTCAGTGTTTTTCATCCAGCCGCGATCAATTTCATCCAAATCGATCTGCGTTTGGACGAAATTCATTTGCTGTCAGCCCTGACATAGAAGGTACTCCTTCCCGAACCCTGCCGGATTATTTTGCCTTCTTCTGTCAGTTTTTTTAGTGCTGCCAGCGCTGATGACCTTCCTATGCTCGGACAATGAGCAACAACATCAGCACCGGTAAACTTTCCGATTTTTACTTCTGTATATCTCTTTACAATGTCATATGCTGTACTTCCCAATCCGCTTTCAGACATTAATCCAACACGCTCTTCAAACTCCGTATAGCAGGCAAGAATTACCTGCAGCATATATCTTATAAATGGAGTCGGATCATTTTCTTCCTCATGCCATCCGGCATCTGATTCCGCAAGCGTATCGTAGTATCGATCCTTTGTTTTCTCTATCTGCTTTTCGATACTAATATATTTTCCAACACTATAACCGTTTTTATACAATAGGAGCAATGTCAGCAGTCTGCTCATTCTACCGTTGCCATCATTGAACGGATGGATGCAAAGAAAATCACAGATAAATGTTGGGATCAATATCAAAGAATCTATTTTCTCATTTGCTATAGCCTGTTCATAAGCGTTGCATAAATTCTCCACAGCTTCCGGTGTGTCATAAGGCGGGACAGGTGTGAATCTGGTTGCTTCCTTTCCATCAGGCTTTGTTTCATTGATATAGTTCTGAACATTCTTAAAATGTCCACCATAAGAAAAGCCTGCCCTCTTTAAAAGATCGCGATGAAGCTGCAAGATATAAGAAGGACGAATTGGAATATGTTCATTGCTCTCATGAATTGTATTCAGCACATCCCTGTAGCCCATAATCTCATCTTCATCACGGTTCCTGGGCGTTGTCTTTTCTTTAAACAACTGTTTCATGCGAGTACTTGTCGTAACGATCCCCTCTATTTTGTTGGAAGCTTCTGTACTCTGTATCTTTGCTATTTCGACTAAGCGATCAAGTTCTACCGGTTTTTGCCGGATGAACAAGTCCTGTCTTCCTTTGCATTCATGAATCTTTGCAACAAGATTTAGTATATCTGTGTCCCAGGCCTTTTCTACAAGCCTTCTATAGTCAAACGATCTCATAAGAACTCCTTTCGTCCGGCGTTATCTCTTTTCGTCCAATTATACTTTGTTTTGGATGAAAAATCAAGATGTTGGACAAAAAAACCCGCTGCTCTCAAAATATGAGTCACGGGTGTACCCGTTATTCATTCAAGCTTCAAACAATGTTTCGTAATTCATGATAATGATCGTCGATCTTTTTCGACGTAAAAGAACAACGGTCTCCACGTGCCTTGGGACAATAGCGCGAATAAAAATGCCGTTATCAACGCTGCCCACTCGACCCTCGACGTAAAGAATATACCGTTGACCAGTTGAGTCAGGATACCCGGATCGATTTCATTGTCTCGCCAAACCGGATTTTGCTTAAGTCCATATCAAAGAGACTTCTGCATGCAATACATGACGTGCCCTTTCGGATAATCTTCAAGCATGCCGGTTACTCTTTCATAGCCGTTCTTTTTGAAAAATCCCACATTCCAATCAAATGCCTCAATAAACATAACGTCAGCACCGTTTTCCTTTACCTCCCGCTCTAACTCGACA
>JAGCTF010000255.1 GCA_017963755.1 Clostridia bacterium
GCTGGATGACGAGCTGGATGTTCTCCGTCATTTTTACGGCTCCGACGCCGTACAGGCGCTTAACGTCAACGAATCCCACACCCCTTATTTCGATCAGTTGGCGGATAAAGTATGGTGCGCTTCCAACGAGCGTTTTATGGGATACGCGGCGTATCTCCACGAGGTCGTCGGCAACGAGTCTGTGTCCCCTCTTGATCAGTTCAAGCATCGTCTCGCTCTTGCCCACTCCGCTCTTGCCCTGGATCAGCACGCCTTCGCCGTACACTTCTACGAGCCCTGCGTGCATCGTAAGCCTTGGCGCGAGCTGTACGCACAAATATCTGTTCAGTTCGCTGTACAGCGCCGTAGTGGCGATCTCCGCGCTTAGCACCGGAATCCCGTATTTTTCACCGAGCGTAAGCATTTCAGGATACGGTTTAAGCGAGCGGGCAATGATAAGGCACGGGAACCCCATGCCGAACAGTTTGGCAAGTTTTTCTTCGCGTACGTGTTCGTCAAGGCTGCCCAGATACATCATCTCGGAATTTCCCATGAGCTGTATGCGGTCATGGGTAAAATCTTCGGTATATCCGGATATCTCGAGACCGGGGCGGTTAAGGTCAGGCGTGGTGATGAGGACTTCCCCGGCCCTGCCGGCGCAGCACAGCAGTTCGAGCTGCATCTCTTTTATTATCTTTTCAAGGCTGACGCTGTAAGTTTCATTGACGCCGTCTGTTCCCATCGGAATCTGTCCTCCTCCGCTCTTTTATTGTAGCGGCCGCTGCCGGTAACTCAGATTATTATGAACACGATCAGCAGCACGACGGAAACAGCGATTATTACGCCTCCTACGCGCTTGTAGATGTCCATATCGTGCCACTCCGGTATTTCATCTTCACCTTTGCGGTTGAAGAAATGCCAGAGCTCTTCCGCAAAGAATATAATAAGAACTCCTCCGGCAGCTATTGCCGCAACGATCACCGCCTGAAGCACGCTCACGAGCGGTTTCTTTCCGAAGATCATAGTTTTGAATACGTTTTTGCTGAATCGTCCGAAAGGTTCCTCGTCTTTTCCGGCGATCTCGCCTCCGTCCGAGACGGTTTCGGAGTATGTGACCTCGGCCGCCTTCTTTGTCTCTCCGCGCACGGAATATGAGTATGCGTACGGGACAAGAGTGTAGTCGGGGACTTCGTCGTCAATATCGATATCTATCTCGCTTTCGTCGCGCTCGATAGGCACTCTAAGGCTGACAACGATATTGTACGTTCCGGTCTCGTCCTGCGACAGCACGCCCTGCATCACTTCGTCACCGACAAAATAAAACTCGTACAGAACGTCGCTGTTCGCCGGGTCGGAATCACGTACGTAACGCACGTTGTCAATAACGCCCGTACGGTTGTCCCCGAACGTGCGCGTGAGCAGCGTCAGCAGGCTCAGCACCAGCAGACATCCCATAAGTATTGCAACGTTGCGCCCTTTGTTCATTCCTCACTCCCGTACCGCACGATACGCGGCAGCTCTTTAGTCGAGCATATTCCTCTCTTTTGCCGATCTGTATAGTTCACGCGCCGTTTCCGGACTGTCTTCACCTTCGCGGTTCTTTACAGGCGCGAATTCGTCTTCACGTTTTACGCGCAGAATACCCATTTTTTCGTACCGGCAGAAGGCGTCAAATATAAATGCTTCGAATTTATACGCGTTTGGCTTATCGGGCATAACGATCTGCCCGTCCTCATCCACGAATTTCGTTTTTTTCACCGCCACGTGGTACGGAAGACCTTCGCTCCCCGCGTCTTCAAGCGCGTCAACGCTGAATATGTTGCACAGAATATGCGCGTCCCCGTAAATAAATTCGTTCTTATCGTTAACAGCTTTCGCCATTTCATCGGATATTTCCGTGTATTCGACAACGTACGGCCGTCCGTCTTTCAGGCAGAACACTCCCGCTTTCTCGTAAGGATCGCGCTTTATGAGCGATTTGCCCGCGCATGGATAGCGGTTCAGGTACGCGAATCCGATGAACAGCGGGTCGCACAGCTTCACCAGGACGTTGTCGATGCCCCCGATGAACGCATACTTTATTCCTCTTTCTTTCATGTCGCCGACAATGCCTCTCGCGTGCATCGCGCGGAATATTCCGCCGTGGCCGTCGGCACCCATTTTCACCGAGACAGGCGTATCGCGGACAATTTTTCCGTCAAAATCCACCATCGGCAGCATAAACTGTGTGAAGAACCTGACGTTCGCGGGATCGTATCCGAACCAGCCGTTTTCCTCGAAAAACGCTCTCGTCGCGGCGTCGTTTTCTTCGCTCGTCATAATATACCACGGGATCTGAGCCGCGCCGCATTTCGCCGCCCTTCTCAGCAGCCGCTTCGCCTGTATCTCAAACAGCGAATGTTCTTCGACACCGATATCGAACGTGCCCTTCGGCCCGTTATGACCCAGTCTGGTGCCCTGGCCGCCCGCCATCGTCACCGCCGCGAAACCGCCTGTCCGGATCAGTTCCTCTCCGGCTTCGATATATTTCCGTCTAAGGGCGGGGGCGAGCTCGTCCGCGACTGTTACGGGTATCGGAGTTATGGCGCCTTCCGCTCCGCCGGCATTACCCGCTCTGGCCATATCGTACAGTCTCGAAACGAGTTCGAGATCTATCTTCGATATGGTCAAAGCGGCTTCGATCAGAGCGGTAAGTTCGCTCTGTCCGTATTTGTTCAATTCTGTTTTAAGTGATTCAAGA
>JAGCTF010000256.1 GCA_017963755.1 Clostridia bacterium
CCGCCCGTTCTGCCATAATAAGGCGGCCCTGTTATTACGCTATATTTATGATATTTCCGGACTTTTCCGGTCGCAGGTGAAGTCCGGAAATATCCGGAAAAAAAGCGTAATAACGTTCTTGGGAGAACGCGCGAACCGGTCTCTGTCCCCCGTTTCATCCGGCCTTGGCTTCTTTAGCGATCTTTTGCAATCACCTGCGCATATTTAAAAAATGTTGACATATTATATAAGATTTGTTAAACTTTAAGCGGGGAAAGGAGTGCATATTAATGTTTTGTAAGTATTGCGGTCATTCCGTTAAAGACGAGGCTATTTTTTGCACAAACTGCGGGTCACGACTCGCTGTGGTTCCGGTAGTTTCTGAGACTGCGCAGCAACCGGTCCGGGATGTTACAAATGTCAAAAAAGTGAATGTTAATAATTATGCCGTTCCTACGTATTCAGACGCCGCTGTCGGTTTTAATATCAGACAGGCGATAGAAAAATCGTATGTCGGTCCTATGCTGATACTGATCATCGCCACGCTTTTCGGAGTCGCCGCGACATCGTTCATTGCCCTTGCAATTGATGTTTTTGCTTTAACACAGCGGATCGTAACAGCGGAAGTGTTTGTACAAATCATCAGAAACGGTTTGTATTTTGCTTTTTCGCTCGTCTCTGCTCTGGCGACTATAAAATCTCTGGCCTTCCCGTTGACAAAGAACATTAATGCTTTTTATTCCCAGCGTCCGTTCTTTACCGCAAGGCGCGTTGTGCTTATAGTGACGATGGCTACATTTACTGTACAAATCGTAGTTTTATTTGTGTTTTTGTTAATTTCAGGTTCAGCGCTCTCTGCTCTAACTGGTGTTGCCGCCGGAATAGGTTCTTTGACAGATCCTAATGCATATACTGAAGCGGCCAATGAAATTACAACTCCAATGTGGACGGTATTCCTAGCTATTATTGGCATCTACGGTGCAATACTCGCGGCCTGGATCGTGGGATTTACTATTGTCTCCGGGACGTATGGAAGAATAAAAAGATACTATCATATGATCACAGAAGCGTATACGGACTATAAATATGATATAAGAGTCAAGCCGCCTTATCTGAGATGCTTTATTGTCGGAGGAATAATTATTCTTACAGGCGTGTTTTTCCAGGTGTTTTGCTTCAGCCCCGATATTCGTGCCAAAACTTTATCAATTATTTATCTTTCCACTTATTATGAAAAAGCATTGACTCTTGTAGCTCCAACGATTCTTCGCTCTATGGTGTTCCAGAGTTTTGCCTTGTTTTTTATGGGGGCAAATTTGATCTTCAACGGAGTAATTATATGGAAATATAAAATTAAATTGCATAACGCATTTACCAGATACGACAGTTCGCAAATGACAACTGCGAGATAAAATAACGGTGAGTTCTGATCCATCGTTCTGCATCCATCATAACGTGCAAGACAATATAAATATGCCGTATAAGAAAAATTATTGTTGACAAACATAATTTTAATAACTATAATGTTGCCGTCTGGTTAGCAAATGCTAACTCAGAACAAATCTGTTTGATCTAATGTGAAGGATGTGATGGGAATGATGCCGCTTAGCTACGCAAAAGCAGGAGAGGAAAATGTTGTCCTCAAAGTCGGAGGAAGTCCGGAAGTAAGACAGCACCTCGAAAACTTAGGCTTCTGCGCCGGAACTGTTGTCACCGTGATCACTCAGCTGAACGGAAATCTGATAGTAAAAGTGAAAGAATCAAGAATTGCCATCAACGCAGAAATGGCACGCAAAATTATGATCTGAAACAGTAAAGGGAGGCAGATAATTGATGAAAACATTGAGAGAAGTTAAAGTAGGGGAGACCGCGAAAGTGGTGAAACTCCACGGCGAAGGCGCAGTACGCAGAAGAATCATGGACATGGGCATCACAAAGGGAGTTGAAGTTTACGTACGCAAACTTGCCCCGCTGGGAGATCCGATCGAGGTCAACGTCAGGAATTATGAACTTTCCATCCGCAAAGCGGACGCGGAAATGATCGAAGTGGAATGAGATCAAGGGACCGGGAGGAACGAAGCAAAAAAGCTTCGATTTTATTTGGCGGCGAGTTAGCACAAACTAACTCTTTTAAATACCGACGAGTTAGCTGATGCTAACGGCGCTTCCTGCAACTGACTCCTGTCCCAACGTCAACATTATTGTAAGTGATGGAACAAATAGAAAACAATCTGAAAGGACGCGAAAACATGGAAAAAATACGCATTGCCCTCGCGGGCAACCCTAACAGCGGAAAAACGACGCTGTTCAACGCATTGACCGGCGCAAACCAGTTTGTCGGCAACTGGCCCGGCGTAACGGTCGAGAAAAAAGAAGGAAAACTGAAGAAAAACGACGACGTAACGGTGACGGACCTGCCCGGCATATATTCATTGTCCCCGTACACCCTCGAAGAAGTCGTAGCCAGAAACTACCTGATCGAAGAGCGTCCTGACGCGATCCTCAACATTGTCGACGGCACCAACCTCGAGCGCAACCTCTACCTCACCACGCAGCTCACTGAACTGGGCATCCCCGTCGTAATGGCCATAAACATGATGGACGTCGTAAAAAAGAACGGCGATAAAATAAACGTCAGCGAACTTTCGCGCCATATGGGCTGCAAAATAGTGCAGATTTCGGCACTTAAAGGCGACGGCGTCGAGGAAGCGGCGAAGGCGGCGATCGAAGCGGCAAAATCTACAAAAACTGTTCCTCAGCACTCCTTCTCCGGCCCGGTCGAACACGCGCTTGCCCACATCGAAGAAGCGATAGTCCACGATCTGCCCGAAGAGCAGCAGCGCTGGTACGCGATAAAAGTGTTCGAGCGCGACGAAAAAGTCATGGAAAAACTGAACATTGACCCCGCCACGAAAGAGCACATCGAAGCGGACATACAGGCCGCCGAGAAAGAACTCGACGACGACGCGGAATCGATAATAACGAACGAGCGTTACGTATACATAGGAAATATAATCAAATCAAGCTACGAAAAGAAAAACAAGAGCAATCTCACGACGTCGGATAAGATCGATAAAATCGTCACGAACCGCTGGCTCGGTCTTCCGATATTCGCCGTAATTATGTTCCTCGTATACCTGATCGCGATGGTCGGACCCGGCGCGTGGGCGACGGACTGGGCGAACGACGGATTGTTCGGCGACGGCTGGTTCATGTTCGGTATAGGCAGAAAAGCGTACGACGCTAAATCGGAAGAGTACTCCGATGCACTCACTGCGGTCAATGCATTCCTTCCTGAGGACGGGCAGATCGATCCCGAAGCGGAAGACTTTGACGCGGAGGCGGCAATTACCGCGCTCAGAGGCGTTGCGGCAGGCGATCCGGTAGAGATCGAGATAGAAGAC
>JAGCTF010000257.1 GCA_017963755.1 Clostridia bacterium
CCGGTTTCTGATCCTGACACGACGCTTTACGTCTTTTTCGTATATTTCATCAATAAGGCTCTGGACGTACGTCCTTTTATCATTCAGAGAATTCAGCCTGACTACATACGGAAAACCGCCTTCAAGTATATAAGAACGGAGCTCCGTCAGATTATCACCCGATATGCTCTTCCCGAAAAATTTTTTAAAGCCTATGTATTCCTCAAACGATAAAGGCAGTATTTTGAACTCAATATAGCGCCCGGTGAGCTTCGTCACCAGTTCCCCGGAAAGCAGGTAAGAATTTGAACCGGTTATAAAAATCGAAAAATCGCGTTCTTCCCGCCAGGAGTTAATGACATGTTCAAATCCTTCAACATTCTGTATTTCATCGATGAAAAGGTATTTAATCCCGCCCGCCTTACTGTTTTCCGCAATCAGAGCGTCAAGCTCTTCGGCGGTAGTAACGGTATTATACGGCTTTTTGTCGAGATTGAAATACAGGATATTATCTTCCTTTACACCGCCCGTCAGAAGTTCACCGGCGATCAGGTTCATGATAGATGATTTGCCGCATCTTCTGACACCCGTAAGAACCTTAATTACTTCACATTCGTGGTAAAAACCTCTTATCTTTTCGAGATATTTTTCACGTTTATATAAATCGGACCTGATTTCGATTTTCATATCGCACCTCCAACGGCGACACTATTATATCACTTAAAAGGGCTTTTGTCAAGTTAAGGGGGTCAATTTTGATAAGATTGACAATTTGACCCCCTTAAACTAAGATTGACACCCTTATTTCTCGGAATGATATGTTTCCCGACGATTGGACGAAAAAAAACACCGACAGATTATCCGTTTAATAAAATGATCAAATCCGACGACAGGGCGACGACAATGGAGATCATAGCCGAGCTTGGCGGTTATTCCGTGGGCTCGGGGATGCTGTCCAAAGAGGATTCCATCCTGCAGGGGCTCGTCGGTATTAAAATGAAGGAAGAGGATCCTCTAACGATCGGCTACATAACAAGAAAAGGCGGCGCTTTGTCCCGATACGGGGAGGAATACGTAAAGGAACTGCAGCGGTACAAAGAACTGTAAAAAAATGATGCATTGCCGGCGATAAGAAAATGTTATCGCCGGCAATCAATTTAAACGAATTTACAAATGCCGTGACCTGTGATACAATACACTCAAAGAAAACAAAGGAGGCGCAAGTGATGTTCAGACCTGTTTATGAAAAACAGAATTATTATCAGCTCCGTGACAGCCGAATTGTTGATGGTGACGGGTTACTGGTTTTATGAAGCCGTTATGATCGGCGAAGGGTTTGTGGCAGCCTTTGCAGGTGTTTCGGGAAATATCGTACAAGGAATTGTAGGAGCGGCGGGCGCCTATTTTCTTTTGGAAGCTTTCAGCCACACCGGTATTTTCAAGATATACGGCACCGGCGGATTTGTGAAAGGGTGAAGGAAATGAGTACACTTTATGAACAGGCATATCGGGCAGCCGACGAACTTCTGACAGCATCCAAATTGGGAAAAGGAGATCTTCTTGTAGTGGGATGTTCTTCGAGTGAGATCACCGGCTCAAAGATCGGAACCGATTCAAAGCCTGAAACTGCCGGAGAAGTATTTTCAGCAATTTATGACGTTATCAAAGGAAAAGGAGTTTTTCTTGCGGCGCAGTGCTGCGAGCATCTTAACCGTGCTCTTGTAGTTGAAAAATCTTTTGCCGAAGCGCATGATCTTGAAATCGTAAACGTCATACCGCAGCCGAAAGCGGGAGGATCGTTTGCGACTGCGGCTTACAAGGGCTTGGAGCATCCTGTTCTTGTTGAAACGGTGAAAGCCGATGCGGGACTTGATATCGGCGGGACTCTTATTGGGATGCACCTGAAAAAAGTTGCCGTTCCGGTAAGACTTTCAACAAATCGCATCGGAGAAGCGTGTTTGATTGCCGCAAGAACAAGACCAAAGTATATAGGCGGACAGAGAGCCGTATATAACGAAGATCTTGCATGAATTGAAAGATGAAGCGCATCACTTTTTTTATTTCTCTACCGATCCATGATCCGAGGAGACCTATATGTTGAATCAATTTTCAAGAACACAGCTTCTGCTCGGAAAAGAAACACAGAACGCAAAAGTGGAGTGAATGATGAAAGCTGAAAAAATTTTCGTTGAATTTGAAGAAGATGAAGCGGCTTCTTCTCCCGAGATCTACGAGCTGAATATCATAAGCGGCGGGTGTCGGCTGTACGGATACCTTCTCACACCCGATAAGAGAATGGAAAAGCCCTATCCGACCGTGATCATGTCCCACGGCTTTCCCGGATACACCACGAACAACGATCTGGAGCTGGCGCTGATGCGCGCCGGATGCGTTGTGATCCACATGAACCACAGGGGCGCCTGGGGCAGTGAGGGACATTACCTGTTTACAAATCTGAAAGACGATCTGATCGCCATCGCAAAATGGGCGCGCAACTCCGCGATCGCCGATCTGTACGGCATCGACCCGGACAACATCTTTTTTGTCGGGCACAGCATGGGTGGTCAGTCGGTGCTGAACGCCGCCAAAGAGCTTGACTTCATCCGGGGCGTGGCGGCGCTCGCCGCCTACGATATAGGCGCCGCTTTCCTTCATAACATGGAAAAGGAACTGTTTCTCATGATCGAAACAGAGGGACAGTGCCTGAAGATGAATTCCGCCGCCGAGGTTTATGAGAACGCGCGGGATTATCGGGAAGAACTTGGTATTCTGAATCAATATGAAAGCTTGGCGGAGCATCCGGTACTGCTTGTCGAAGCGTCTCTTGACCGTGTCGCGCCGGCGGATAAAATGATGGACCCGCTGTGGGAAAAGTTGAAAGAGTTGTCCGCCCCGGTGACTTATAAAGCTATCGTCAGCACGCACAGCTTTGCCGGACAGCGAATGAAACTTGCAAAAACCGTAGCGGAATGGATCGAAAAAACAGCAAGATTTTTTTAATCGAGGGCGATCATTATGATTGAAGAAATCAGCGTAAAAGATTTAGGAGAAATAAAAGAAGAATATCGGATTATCGACATCCGGGATGAGATCGAGTTCCGATACGGAAGTATCGCGGGAGCGGTCAATATCCCGCTGAAAGAAATCAAGAGCGCAGCCAAAGAATTTGACCGCGAAACCCTTTATATCATTATGTGTAAAAGCGGCATAGTAAGCGACAGCGTTGCAGAAGAACTGCGGGACGCGGGACTTCGTGCGGTAAATCTGAAAGAGGGCTATTACGGATTCATGCTGGAGAATTTGAAATCCGATAAGCAAAAATCCGAAGACGTTGAAAAAAGCATAGAAAAGAAATTCAAGAAGACGATATGGAGCAAATTCGTTGCGGCAATCAACGAATATCAGTTGATAAAAGAAAACGACAGGATCGCGGTCTGCATTTCCGGCGGAAAAGACAGCATGCTGATGGCAAAACTGTTCCAAAAGCTTAAAAAACACAATAAATTCCCGTTTGAAGTCGTCTTTCTTGTTATGGATCCCGGTTACAGCCCTGAAAATCGCACGATCATAGAGCAAAACGCAAAGCATCTTGATATTCCGATCACGGTTTTTGAGTCAAACATTTTCGAATCGGTCCTTCATATTGACAAATCCCCCTGTTATATCTGCGCCAGAATGCGCCGGGGATACCTGTACAGCAAGGGGAAGGAACTCGGATGCAACAAGATCGCGCTGGGACATCATTACGACTACGTCAACGAGACCATTCTAATGGGGA
>JAGCTF010000258.1 GCA_017963755.1 Clostridia bacterium
ATATTCAAGATACGGCTCCGGCACCGACGGGAACCTGCCCACGGGAGAACCGGAAAGGCATAGGATCCTGAGCTGCGTATTGTTATCAATATTAAGCGACCTGAGGGCCGTGTTCTCCAGCGACAGCCGCATCAGCGAAGGGGCTCCCGAAATATTCAGTTCCGCCAAAGGAGCTTCGTTGATCTCAAGGTCAGTGAGGTAATTGTGATTTTCAAGCAAAATCTTAGTTACGTTAGTGCCGCTGAGCCTGAGTTTTTCAAGATTCGGCAGCATCGCAAGGTCGCGGTTCACGTCTTCTTTAAAGATCGTTTCTCCAAGATCGAGCTCTTTTACGGCGTCGAGATCCGATTTCCTCACCCTGCTGTCGGCAGTATATGCGTCATAAAGGCCGTTGTCATTATGGGTCATCAGATATTTGACAGCTTCGGCCCGCACGCTGTCGTTAAGGAATACTGCGTCGTCCTGGCTGCTCATTACGCTGTAATAACCGGAAAATTTGATCTCGCGGTACGTCGTGCAATTTCCCTCTTCGCTGTCGGACAATACCTGCCCGAATACGTACGTGTCGTTATATTTAACTTTTGCGTACGGCGCGAGCAGCGTGCCTGTCAGTATGGTGCCGCTCAGGTCAACGTTTTCAGCCTCGTAGCAGTTTATCAGCACTCTCGAGGCGTACATAAAGCCGTTTTCACGCGCCAGCACGTAGTACCCGGACAGGTCAATATCCTTCCCCGCCAGATTCACGATTACGTAGAACCCGTCGTCTTCGGAATTCAGCCACATATAATTGAAGTCGGACAATTTATATCCGCCCTCGCACAGCGCCGCGCTGTCCGCGTCATAAATGCAATACTGGAGATTATCCCTCGAAATAAAGTACAGACCGCTCTGCGTGCCCTCCGGTACGTCATTCTTATCCGTCCATTCGACGCACGTTGAATTAAGCGACTTGTAGGAATACGAAAGTTCTTTATAGCTCATCACCGGCGTGACGTCTTCCTTCGAGGAAGAAGAATTGCTGACGGAAACGACGGAATTACCGTAACTCTTAACGTCGCTGTATGCTTTTGAAGCATTGACCGAGAAGAACACCCCTGCCGCAGCGGCGATGAGTGCTATAACCGTCAATATAATACCTTTTGGGCTCAAAAGATATTTTACTTCTTTGTTTTCCATATGCTGTCTTCCGTCCGGATCATTTGTTCATCAGTCTGTACTGGCGCGCTTCGATCGCCTCGAACACACTGGGAGAAAACTTTTTTTCGATCTTTCTTCGAAGTCCGGGAAGTGTATTTCCCAGATCAGGAGCGCGGCGGTGCGCGCCGTGGCAATCGCTTGCCCAGAATACCGTATATCCGCGTTTTATCAGTGAATACATATATTTCAGCGCGTCTCTGCTTTCAAATGAATCACTGTTAAACTGGAAAGCTGCGTGCGGAAGTGCTTCCAGTTCGTCCGTCATCCGCCGGCCGTACATTTCAAGGTACCTGTCGACATGTGCGAACACGGGCCTCGCTCCTGCCCTTCCGGCGACGAGATCCGCGAGTCTGGGCATCCAGCCGTGGTATCCCGAAAAAGGCAGTTCGAACAGGATCAGATCCGTTCCCGATATTTTAAGGAGCTCCGGCTTTTCTACGGAATCGAGGCTGTTAACGAGATATATCTCGCTTCCTATCCGTATCTCCGGCAATTTTTCCGCTTCCGGATGGCGCTCCTTCCACGCATCCGAAAAGCGCGCAAATGCAGCTTCTGCCTTTGCTCTGTGTTCTTCAGGGGTGGCGTCCAGGCAATAGTAATGAGGCGTGGCGGCAATAGTATCCACGCTTTGTTCAATCATCATTTCCATCATCCTGACAGATGTTTCAACGTCCTGGGAACCGTCATCGATCCCGGGCAGGATGTGGGTGTGGAGATCGATCATTACTCCGTTTCGCCCTCTTCGCTCTGTTTACTATGCTTTCTGTACGAATCGCCGTACCCGTAACCGTAGCTGTCGTAAGATTTATAGTACTTTTTATAATAGCCTTTATGCTCTGATCTTACACCTACTACGGAGAATCCGATAATATTTGCGCCGACCATCTGAAGCTGGTTCTTCGCCTTCTGAAAATCGTCCCTGTCCGTGCTGCCGTAGTGGACAACGATCAAAACGCCCGAGACGATTTTAGAAAGGACCGTCGCGTCCGTAACGACGTTTACAGGAGGCGTGTCAACGATTATGTAGTCGTAATATTCCTCCGCTTTTTCAAGGAACAATTTCATGCGGCTGCTTCCCAGAAGTTCCGACGGGTTGGGAGGAATGATCCCGGAAGTCATAAGGTCGAGATTTTTTACAGGCGTGCGGAAAAGCGCGTCGTTAAGCGTTTCCTGGCCGATTAGAAATCTCGAAAGCCCGTGCGTATAATCCGTGTTGAAAAACCTGTGAAGCTTAGGCTTTCTTAAGTCAGCGTCTATGAGCAGGACTTTCGCTCCGTTCTGCGCGAGTACGACGGCAAGGTTTACAGACGTAGTACTCTTTCCTTCCGACTGGTTCGCGGAAGTGACGAGGAGACTTTTCCCGCCTGAAGGAGCCATTCCGAAAACGACGTTGGTCCTTAAAGTATTGAAAGCTTCGCGCACGTTGAACGGGGTTTCTTCGCTAAGAAGATATTCCTGCGTATCCTGTGCAGTTTCTAAAGCCTTTTTCTTTTTTAATCCAAACAAATCCATAGCATTTCCCTGACTGCCTTTATATGAGGCTCAGTTAATATCAGAATTTCAAAACCCGCGCCGGGCAAAGCAGAAGAATCCGCTATGCAGTCTGCGCCTTTGATTTAGCACCGTACTCGTATTTCGAACCTTTGAAGGAATCGTTGATGTCCGGAATATCTCCCAGATAACGTATACCGGTAAGTTTTTCCAGTTCGTCGCCGCTCTTGATCGACTTATCAAACATGTAGATGGCGATTATGACTGCGACGCTCAGCACGAGTCCGGCGAGAGCGCCTATGATACCGTTGCGCATAGAATTCGACTTATCGGGAGACGTCGGAAGGCTCGCGTGGTTGAATATCGCGACGGTACATCCGATGTAAGCGTCTTCGACAAGGCCGGCGGCTTTATCTCCTACGATCTCGCAGATCTTCAGCGACAGCTCCGGGTCGGGAGTTTTAGCTCTAACGTGTATCACTTCCGCGGCATCTTCGTCAACTTTAACTATCAGCATTTTGCTGAGCTGCGACGGTCCGACGTTGAATCCGCTCATTTTCAATTCTTCAGACATCTCGCGAAGGCTGTCAGACTTCTTTATTGCTTTAACGTAAAGCGCGGCAACGTTTCGTCTGATGCTTATCTGGGACGTCGTGACTTCGGTAGGTTTTTCTTCAGAGGAACTCATAACAGTATAGAGCTGAACTTCAGAAGTATATGTAGGTTTCCACGTGAGTCTCGTTATAAGATAACCTGCCGCTGCTAAGACGACCACGGCGAGAGCGACCCAAAGTATCCTGTCCCATACGACCCGCAGAAGTTTCATCAGGTCGATCGTTGTTTCTTTAGATTTCTCTTCCAATTTTCTTCTCCGATTTTAAGAATGAGATTTATCTTTCGAGGAAAGATTACGGTACGGATTTTACCACAAACACAGAAGTAAAAACAACATTTATTTTATTGACGGCGGCAGATCGCCGGTTTCAGCCTGTTTCGGCACTGATATTTGAATTTTGTGCGAAAATATGGTATGTTTTTAATGAAAAAGCGGGGCGTAACCTCCTCGGAGAGCATTGCCGCCGCTGCGGAGGTTATGAATTGACTGAGCTTGTTCTTGATACCGGATATTTGAGCGAAGCGGCAGGAGAATACCGCAGCTCTTTTCCCGAAGCCCGAAGGACGCAGGAGGGAGAGCTTTTCTTTTGCGTACGCCGGTGCGTTCGTTCCGCCGCCGCAGCTGTAAGTGCTTCCGGGCCGGATGTTAATTTTTCGGAATGCCCGTCTTCGTCAGACGGCTGTCCTATGCTGCTTATCTCGGAACGGAGCGGAGTCGTTTCGCTTCGCACGAATTATTTCAAAATACTCAGCAAAGGCAGATGCGATATCGTTAACGTCGCCGTCAGCGACGCGTTTCTGGAGCTTTTTGCCGGCTGCGTTCTGAGCGCTTACCCGGCGAGCGAACAGCCCGCTGTCCCGCTTCCGGACAATGACCTGCCCGGCTATGCCGCCGCTGTCGCGGTCAATACAGCGTTGCGATCCGGTTTTGCGTTTCCCGCAAAGTCCGTTTCCGGCGATCTCTCCACTGCTTTCAGGCCTGGCGGACAATGCGTTTTTGCCAAGCCCGAAAGGAACGTACTGCTCCGCCTGCTGCATCTGATATATACGTTGCCCGTATCCTCCTGCGGCCCGGCTTCCTATCGCCACGCCATCAGCGAAGCAAAAAGCAAGACCGGAAATGCCGTTTCAAAGCTTTCCGGTCCGTTATTGACGCTCGCTGTTTCAAAAGCGGCGGCGGATTATTCATATCCCGAAGCGCTCGCACTTGCGGCCGCGGGTTCGTTTATTTTAAATCATCGCTGAAAGATCTTATTTAGTTCCGAACAGTCTGTCGCCCGCGTCGCCGAGTCCGGGGATGATATATGCGTGGTCGTTGAGTTTTTCATCGATCGCAGCGCAGAACATATCTACGTCAGGATGGTCCTGAAGGATGCGGCGGATGCCTTCGGGTGCGGCAATGAGATTCATGAGTTTAATGCGTGTCGCGCCGCGCTGTTTAATGAACGTGATGGCCGCGGAAGCGCTGCCGCCTGTAGCCAGCATCGGATCGAGGACAACGACTTCGCGTTCTGCTATGTCCTGAGGCAGTTTGCAGTAATATTCGACAGGCTCGAACGTTTTGGGGTCGCGGTACAGGCCGATATGTCCGACTTTAGCCATCGGTATCAGCTTAAGTACGCCGTCAACCATTCCGAGACCTGCGCGAAGCACCGGCACAAAGCATATGTCCTTGCCCGCCAGCACTTTGCAGTGCGCAACGCCTACCGGAGTCTCAACGTCCTTTTCTACCGTCTTGAGCCCGCGCGTAACTTCATAGCACATGAGCATCGCGATTTCGGAAACGAGATCCCTGAAATCCTTCGTGTTAGTGTCCTTGTTCCTCAGCATTGCGATCTTGTGCTGAATGAGCGGATGATCAAAAGCCAAAACCTGTCCCATAAAAAAACCTCCTGATTTTAATTTATCCACCGCGTGACATAGCTTCAGCTGTGTCACCGGTTCCTTACTTTTTCGTCGCGGGACATAGCGATCAGCTGTGTACCCGACACCTTACTTTTCGTCGCGGTACATAGCGGTCCGCTGTGTACCCGACACCTTACTTTTCCGGGCCGATCTCTTCGATCGTGCCTCCCGCCGCTCTGAACATCCTGTTCATCACAGCGTTATCGACGCCCCCGAGCCCTAACGAATATGCATATATAGCGTCCGCACCTTCTTCATCAAACTTCCTGAGCGCGTCGAACAGCCTTCTCGCGTGCTCTTCCGGGTCGTTTTCCGGCCCGAGCGAAAGCACGATATCAGCGCCTTTATAATAACAAATCTGATCGTCAGTTGCAAGGACTCCGACGCGTTTTCCGGATGTTTTTTCTTCGAAGATCTTCTGCAGTATACGCGCTTCCACGTCCGTTTTTTCGCCCGAATACACTGTCATGCGGGCTTTTGGCGCATAGTGGCGGTACTTCATACCGGGGCTGAGCGGTCTGTCAACAGGTTTATCGTTTTTCCGCCAGTCGTATTCTTCGCACCTTCCGCACACGCGCTCAACGTCTGCTCTGGTGACCGCGCCGGGCCTCAATATCATCGGCTCGTTTCCCGCGAGCGAAAGTACGGTCGATTCGACCCCGACGCTGCAGTCGCCGCCGTCAATTATTACGTCGATCTTTCCGCGCATATCTTCAAGCACGTGCGAAAAACGCGTGGGGCTCGGGCGGCCGGACGAATTAGCACTCGGGGCGGCGATCGGTACGCCTGCGGCACGAATGAGTCCGGCGGCAATTTTGTTGGAAGGCATCCTGATGCCAACGGTACCGAGGCCGCAGGTGATATTGTCCGGCACAGAATCGCGCTTGTTAACGATCATAGTAAGAGGCCCCGGCCAGAACTCGTTGCCAAGCATATAGAACAGCCGGCATTGACCCTCATCCGCGAACCGCGCCGCAGTCTTCACCATATCATAATCACACACGTGCACGATAAGAGGATTGTCCGCCGGCCTGCCTTTGGCTTCAAAAACCTTCGATGCCGCATCTGCCGAAAAAGCGCTCGCGCCGAGCCCGTATACAGTTTCCGTCGGGAACGCCACGATCCCGCCGTAGCGAATCACCGCGCCGCAATAAAGGAGCTTATCCTGTTCAGGCCTTTTCGGGTCAATTACAATTATCTCAGTCTTCATTTTTTCTGATCTGCCACACTCTGAACCCTTAACTCTTAACTCTTAACTCTGAACTCAATATCGTGCCATCACTCGCTTCGCCCACTTGCCACTTTCAACTTGCAACTTGCAACTTATCACTTGCCACTTGCCACTTAACTCTTAACTCTGAACTCGTCATTCACTCGTCCGAATTCGCCAGCTTCTTCGCCTGATCGTCTGTGATCAGCGCGTCGATTATTTCGTCCAGGTCTCCCCCGAGCACCGCATCGAGTTTGTACAGCGTGAGATCGATCCTGTGGTCGGTCACCCGGTTCTGCGGGTAATTATAGGTGCGTATACGTTCGCTTCTGTCGCCCGTGCCCACCTGCGATCTGCGTTCTTTCGAGACCGCTTCTTCCCTCGCCGTGACCTCCAGTTCGTAAAGCTTTGAGTACAGTACTTTAAATGCCTTTTCTTTATTTTTAAGCTGCGAGCGCTGATCCTGGCAGGTCACCACTATGCCCGTGGGCTTGTGCGTTAAGCGTATGGCGGAATCCGTCTTGTTGATGTGCTGCCCGCCTGCGCCGCTCGACCGGTAGATGTCTATTTCCACGTCGTCAGGATCAAGCGTGACCGAAGCCGCGTCAGCCTCCGGAAGCACCGCCACCGTTGCCGTAGAAGTATGTATGCGTCCGGATGATTCAGTCGTTGGCACGCGCTGTACTCTGTGAACGCCGCTTTCATATTTCAGCCGCGAATAAGCGCCTTTCCCCGAGACGGAGAATACGATTTCTTTTATTCCGCCCAGTTCGGTCTCGCTGATATCCACGATCTCGGCGCTCCAGCCCCTGCTCTCGGCGTAATGGACGTACATGCGGTAAAGCACGGCGCCGAACAGCGCGGCTTCCTCTCCTCCTGCGCCCGCACGAATCTCAACGAACACGTTTTTATCGTCGTTCGGGTCTTTCGGGGTCAATAATATTTTCAACTCGCGCTCAAGTTTTTCCGTTTCTTCGTTCTTTTCGTCCAGTTCAGCCTTCAGCAGCTCTTTGAATTCGGGGTCAACGCCTCCGGATCCGAGCTCCTCGAGTACCTCTTCCCTCTCCCCGACGGCTTTTTTATACGCTCTGTACGCATTGACGATCTCTTCGAGCCCGGCATGCTCGGAGAGCAGTTTCGCGTACTGCTCTCTGTCCGAGATCACGTCCGGCTCAGTCAATTTTATATTCAGTTCCTCGTAGCGGTTCTCCGCCGCCGCTAATTTTTCAAGCATCACAGCCAGTAAAGCTCCTCAAATGTTGACAACGCATACGCGTCGGTCATGCCCGCGATGTAATCCACCGTTATCTGTTCCGGCAGAGTTCCGGGCTCGTACGCTTTTTCTTCGATGTACTTCAGCAGCCGCCCGTCAAGCTTGTCGCCGTCCGGAAGCCCGTGCAGATCTACCGCGCCGTACTCCGTAGTCTTCCCTCCGGAGCGTTCCATAATGACTTTTACACGGTTGAAAACAGACTCAAACAGGCCCTCCACTACATTGTTCGTATTGGCCTCGTAGCGTTTGATCATAGGGGCTTTGTATATCTTTTCGTTGTTCACCATTATCATCTCGCGAAGCGCCTGGCCGCATTCGTCGCTCAGACGGATCTCATTCCTGCCCCAGCTGTTGTCCAGCAGGTCCTCGACGAGCGTGCTGATCATCTGGCCGTTCGTCGCGCCGAGCGTTTTGCGCACTTCCGCGGGTATCGCGTCGAAATCCATCATTTTAGCCCTAATGGCGTCTTCGATGTCGCGGCCGACGTACGCGATCTTATCCACGAGCCTGACGACGCAGCCTTCGAGAGTGGCGGGCATGGCCGTGCGGTGCTCGCAAGTATATATTTCTTCGGGTTTTTTATCCGGATCCGGCCTCAGCACGTACTCGTCGTAATTTTCGCCGCAGTGGCTGACGATGCCGTCGCGCACTTCGTACGTAAGATTGAGGCCGCATTTGGACAATATTTTTTCGTGCGATATTCTTGTGGACAGGCGGTCAACGACTCTCAGGCTGTGGTATTCGTGCCTGAAGCGCAATGCGGGATTTACTCTGTTCACGCATGCGTCAAGTCTTCTCTCCCCGCTGTGCCCGAACGGTGCGTGTCCGATATCGTGGCCGAGGGCAATGGCGGATATGAGGTCCTGATTGAGGCCGAGCGTCCTGCCTATCGTCGTGGAGATCGAATTAACGTAAAGCACGTGCTCCATTCTTGTGCAGACGTGGTCGTTTTTCGCGTTGAAAAACACCTGCGTCTTATGGCGGAGGCGCCTGAAATCTTCTGAATACAATATGCGGTTTGCGTCTCTTTCGAATATCGAACGCACCCTGCAATCCGGCTCCGGAATGAGCCTGCCGCGGCTGTTTTCGCTGCGCATTGCCAACGGCGAAAGACTCTCTTCCTGCTTTAATCTAATATCACGCCAAGAACCTGACATTGACCGCGCCTCCTAATCTGCCACTTGCCACTTGCCACTTGCCACTTATCACTTGCAACTTATCACTTGCAACTTGCCACTTGCCACTTGCCACTCTCCATTGATTTAAGGCTCATTTGATTACCTTTTTTTCGCCAGCGAAGCCGAGTGAATGGCTAAGAATTTTGATTGACCGAAATGCGAACCGATTCCGGGGTTCGCATGAGACCCAAAATTCGTGCCATC